>CAYOYU010000019.1:19422-25785 GCA_964408265.1 uncultured Syntrophorhabdaceae bacterium | reverse complement strand
TGCACGGTTATCTGGGGCCCATAAAACACTTCTCGGAAGTGGCGGAGCGGACAAAATATTCCGGAGTTGCCACCGGTCTTGCATGGACGCCCACAGGGGGAGACATCCTTTTCATCGAATCCACAAAGATGAGAGGGAAGGGCAGCCTTTCTCTGACGGGTCAATTGGGCGACGTGATGAAGGAATCGGCACAGGCTGCGCTGAGCTACATAAGGAGCAAAGCCGGTGAGTTCAAGATACCCGAGGATTTCTTTGAGAAGAATGATGTCCATATTCACGTCCCTGCAGGAGCGATTCCGAAGGACGGGCCTTCTGCCGGTATTACCATGCTGGTCTCCCTCGTTTCACTTCTTACAGACCGGCACGTGCGGAACGACGTGGCCATGACGGGTGAAATCACCCTTCGAGGCCTGGTGCTGCCCGTGGGAGGGATTAAAGAGAAAGTCCTCGCTGCCAAGCGGGCCGGGATAAGAAATGTGGTCCTGCCGAAACTGAACGAGAAGGACCTCGAGGAAGTGCCCGAGAGTATATTGGAGAACATGGAGTTCAAGTTCATCGAGAAGATGGACGAAGCCATCGAGTATTGTCTGAGCGAGGACTAGAATTAGGAACGAAAGGAAAGGGCGGGTAATTCCCGCCCTTTTTTTATGTCTCCGGTACGCGTCTGAAGCCGCAGCAGGATTGGAAGGGGCGCCGGAGCCTTCCGGGAAAAGCCGGTCAAGAGCCTTATATTTAGGGCTTGTCAAGAATTTTGCTCCAAGAAGAGTCACACCGTGAACCATGCCTTGAAGTTATTAGGTTTTTCTGATCTGCAAAAGAGTGTTGGACATAGCGGAAAACCGTGCCATTGCGGGATGAATGCCATATCCATCCGCAACTTTCACACATGTTATCCACAGAAATTGTTGAAAAGCCGGATCGGGGCATCCCGGTCTACTCCATGTCCGGCATTTGCAGGGGGATGATGGACCTCAGACGGGTCCGTTATTGTCGGAGCGTTCCATGTCCCGCAGCTCCTCCAGACCTACCAGCCTGTTGAAGTCATCGAATCGGATCATCTCTTTCATGGATGCTAAAGTGGTGCCTTCCTTGTAAAGCTGTTCCAGGGTTCTGCGTACCGCCCATGCCGCAGCATACAAAGCCGAGAGCCCGTAGGCCACGACGCTGAAGCCAAGCTCCTGAAGCACCGCTGGCGTAAGTATGGGGGTCTTACCCCCTTCAATCATGCTCGCGAATGTTGGGGCCTTGACCTCCCGGTTGAGTCTTCTCAACTCCTCCCGGGTATTGGGTGCTTCTATGAAGAGCAGATCAGCACCTGCCTCCCTGTATGCTTCCGCGCGCTCTATGGCCTCATCTATACCATGGACAGCCAGCGCATCGGTTCTTGCCATGATGATGAAGTCGTCGTCGCTGCGAGCGTCCACCGCCGCTTTGACTTTGGCCACCATTTCCTGCGTGGTGATTACGTCCTTTCCTTCCATATGGCCGCATCGTTTGGGGAAAACCTGGTCTTCTATAAAGAGGGCGGCCACTCCGGCGCGCTCAAACTCCCGAACCGTTCTCCGCACATTCGTTGTATTGCCGTGCCCTGTATCGCCATCAGCAAAGACAGGTATATCAACGGCGTCCGCTATGTAACGGGCGTGCTCGACCATTTCCGTAACGCTGAGCAGGGACATGTCCGGCTTGGCAAGCAACGAAGCGGAAGAAGCATACCCGCCTATCACGACGGCTTTGAAACCCACCTTTTCAACTATCTTGGCAGACAAAGCATCGAAGGCGCCCGGCATAACGAGTATTTCCTCGTCCAGCACCAGTTGTTTCAATCGCGCGGTCTTTTTCGTCTTATCCTCCCGGGGGGCCTTGCAGAGTCTTTTGCTTCTTCTATCTTCCTTATTCCTTAATTCTTTAGGGCGAAAGGAGGACCTGATCCCCAAAACGTTCCTTTAACTCAGCGGTGAGGAGGGCAACGCTCTCCTGGTCGACGAATTCGACCATGAGTTCGCCTCTGTCTCCCAGCACCACGCGCCCTCTCTTCTTAACCACTTCAGCTACCTCATCGGGCTCTATAGTCCACCAGCCCCTGGTTCTCCGGAGGAGTTCCTCACCTTTTAACTTGTGGGGAGTTACGAGGTCGATACTTCTGAACCATGCTTCCCACCCCACCTGGAAGGGTTCTTTCAGGACCGGGGTCACCGGGTCATGGTAGATCCTGCAACGGCCGAAGAGACGGAGTCGAATCACCGGAGCACCTCTTTAAGGAAAAGAGCAATGGCTTCGCCGGACGGCAGCCGGTCAGGAGGAAGGGTGATGCCTTCAGCCAATAAGGTATCCGCGAAACAATGGGCGTAGAGGCTCGCAGCTCCGTCCTCGTCGCGCAGGATGCCCCTCTTCGCTGCCTGAGGCCAGACCCTCTCAAAAAGTTCCAGTGCCGTCTCCCTGAAGCGGCTTACCCTTTTGTCGTAAGATTGCAGGCCGGCGGCTTCCAGAAGATCCTTCTGCACCCTTTCCATCCGGGAGAAGACCCTGCGCATATACCTGACCTGTGGATCAAGCCCCCATGTATCTTCCATATCCTCCACCGTGCCCCTTACCTTTCCGGTCCCTCAGTTAAGGCTCCCGGAGCCGCTGTCCCCGAAGACCGCATACAGTCTTAATCCTAACAGTCTACCCTCGTCTCTGTCAACGCCGGCCCGGGCGTGAAGGGGATGCAAAATGCTTTACAAAAGAGAGGATATCCGATAAAATTTGCCATGAAAAATAGAGCTATGACCCTGAAAGTAGTGACAAAAATCTTTCCGATCATCCTTGCCGCCGTCCTTATGGTGGTGGTAGGGTTCTTTGCCGCTGACTCCGGTTGGGGGCAGGATCCTATTTCCTTCCTTTCCTTTGGCAACGGGAAGATCAAAGTGCGTTTCTACGCCGATTACTTCTGCGGTCCCTGTGCCTCCATCGAACCCGTAACGGAAGCAAAGGTCGCCGACCTGGTAAAGAGAAATGTTATCAACATCACCTTTGTTGACGCCCCTTTTCACACGCACTCTTCCCTCTACGCGCGATATTATCTCTTCATACTCAACGAGCGGAAGGAGATCACCCAGATTCTGGCGGCGAGAGCTGCGCTGTTCGAAGCGGCAAAGGCAAATATTGCGGAAAGGGATAAGCTGGAAGAATTTCTCAAGAAGAAGGGCATTGCCTTCAAATTGTTTGACGAACGTCCTACTCTCGGAACATTCGAGGGATATATGAGAGAAGACAAGATAAATTCTACACCCGTCATGGTTGTGATCCGGGGAGGAAAGAAAGAAGTCTATACCGGTACCACGGAGATACTGAAGGGTCTGGAAACCCTTAAGTAGGCCATACCACCACATCAAACATGCACAATTTTTTCGAGTTCACCCTCAACGACCTTGAAGCAGCCATCGGTGCCCTTGGAAACGAGAAATTCAGGGCAAGGCAGCTTTACCGGTGGATCTACACGAAGGGCATATCGGATTTCGGGGAGATGAGCAACATCCCCAAGGGGCTCCGCATTATTTTCAGCGAGATGTTTGCCGTCGGCGACCTTGAGGTAAAAGAAGTCCTGGAGTCCAGAGACGGTTCGCTCAAATATGGACTCATTGCGCCTGACGGTGCAGTAATTGAGAGTGTATTTATGCCGGGCGAAGAGAGGAACACACTCTGCCTGTCAACCCAGGTAGGATGCAGAATGGGCTGTAAATTCTGTGTCACGGGGAGGATCGGGTTTAAGAGAAACCTGTCGGCAGCCGAGATCGTGGGTCAGATCATGGCAGTGAAAAGCCATGTCCCCGAGAAGCGGATTCAGAACATAGTCTTAATGGGGATGGGAGAACCCATGGACAATCTTGCCAGTGTTCTCAGGGCCTTGGAGATAATGAAGGACCCCCTTGGCCTCGATCTGTCACACAGGAGGATAACCGTTTCCACCGTTGGTCTTCTGGAGGGATTGAGGATGGTGGAGCATAAAGTAGCCAACATCGCTATCTCCCTCAATTCCGTTGATGACAGGAAGCGTACCTATCTCATGCCCATTAACAGGCTCTACTCGGTGAGGGATATCATACAGTTTGTGAGGAATTACAAAGGGACCAAGAGAACGAGAATCACATTCGAGTATGTGCTGCTCAGGGGCGTAAATGACTCCATGGAGGACGTCAGGGCGCTGGCCGAAGCGCTCGCCGGGGTGAAATGCAAGATTAACCTTATCCCCTTCAACGAATCCCCCCATCTGGAGTTCAGGGCTCCGCTGGAAAAGACGGTCCAGCAGTTTCAGGGGTATCTGCTCGACAAACATTTCACTGCAATAGTGAGGGACTCGCGGGGCACTGATGTCCACGGTGGATGCGGACAGCTAGGCATCAAGTACATTGAGAGCGATCAGGAAGAAACGTGACGTGGATGGGGAGTTCGCGACTGAAAGGGAGATTGACACGGGGGCGGACCGGCCCCTGACTGGGACAGGCCCATGAGGGTGGCAGGCGTGAGTCCCCGATAATATAGGAGAATTGAGATGGGTATCCTGCCGGCATATAAGAATTCCTTTTTTTGCAGCCCCACGAGACCTGACGGCTTGGGGCTCACAATGACGTACCTTGACGGAATCGTCCGATGTGACGTCCTGGTGGACAATAGATTTGAAGGATATGAGGATGTGATTCACGGAGGCATAGTGATGGGCATCCTGGACACGATGATGTGGTATGCCATCTTATTGGAGACAAGAAAGATTGCCATGACCAGAACCATAGAGATGGACTTCTACAAACCGGTGCTTTGCAATGTGGTCTATCCCGCAAGGGCTCAGTTTCTAAAGGTCGAAGACAGGGACATCTTCGCCTCGGCATGGTTCGAGGATGCGAACGGTGAGGTTTGTACCAGTGTGACGGGTCTGTTCAGGGAAGCAAAGGACCTTCCCCTGACCTCTCTAATTGACAGATTGGACTTTGCCAGAAGTGATCCCGAAATGGTGAAACACTTTCTGTCGCTTCTGAAAGAATAGGGACTTCAAGGAATTCAGTCATCCCGGTACGATTCGTTCTCGTTCCGGGGTTGTCCTGACCCTGAAACGGTGTTGTGCTCTCTGGCCGTTTCCTCCAGCGTCAACTCTATACCCGATAGGAGTCTTTCTATCCCTTCTTTCTTGAGGCAGGAAATGGAAATGGCCCTGAAACGTTGCTCTACATGGTGCAAAAAGAGGCGGTCTATCTTATCTATTTTGTTGAAGACGATGAGTCTCTTCTTTGTTTCGAGGTTCAGCATGGATAGGATATTCTCCACGGCCTGGATCTTTTCTTCAAAGTCCGGTGAACTTATATCAACCAGGTGCAGGAGCAGATGTGCATCCTCCAGTTCCTCGAGGGTCGCCAGAAAGGCTTGCAGAAGGACTTGAGGCAGTTCCCGGATAAATCCCACCGTATCGGTGAGGATAATACTCTTCCTTTCGGGGTATTTGATTAGCCTGGTGGTCGGATTGAGGGTGCTGAAAGGCTTGTCCTCGGTCTCTATGCTGCTCTTGGTGAGGAGATTGAGAAGGGTGGACTTTCCGGAATTCGTGTAGCCCACGATGGATACGATGGGGATGCCGGAGGCCCGCCTCCTTTCCCTTTTCTTGTCCCGCACTTTCCTTATTTCCTTCAGCTTTCCCTCGAGGGCCCCGAGTTTTTCTCTGATCCGTCGTTTGTCGATCTCGAGTTTCGTTTCCCCCGGTCCCCGGGCACCGATGCCGCCGGTGAGCCTCGAAAAGGCGGTATTCTTTCCTGCGAGCCGAGGCAGGATATACCGGAGCTGGGCGAGCTCGACCTGTATCTTTGCCTCGATTGTGCGGGCTCTTCCCGCAAAGATGTCCAGAATAAGCTGGTTTCTGTCAATGACCCTTAGGTCGGTGAGGTCTGAGATGTTCCTGATCTGCCCGGGCGTCAACTCCTCGTCGAAGACGAGCAGGTCCACCCCCAGCTGCTGACAACGGATGACGATCTCCTCTATTTTGCCTTTCCCCACGAGATACTTGGGGTGCAGTTCCTTGGGCCTTTGGATTATGCTGTCCACCACCGTGATGCCTGCCGAGTAACAGAGGTCCTTGATCTCCGAGATGTGGTCGTCTGTGTTCTTGTCTTTGCGGGGAAGGACCACGGATACCACAACGCAGCGCTCCCGGTCCTTGTCAAGGACATAGTAGCGACCCCGTTCCTTGACGAACTCACCCTCCAGGTCAGTGATGAACTGGGTAAAGTCGATATTCAGGTCCTGGGTGTTGAGAGGACCTATGAAATCCCAAGCCCTCCCCTCCCTGTTTTCGGGCACAAGATGAGCGATGTGGATGAGTTCGCCTGCCTGGCCCTT
>CAYOYU010000019.1:18765-19412 GCA_964408265.1 uncultured Syntrophorhabdaceae bacterium | reverse complement strand
AGATCAAGCTGCAGGATGGCAAGGTCCGTAAGGTCCTCTCTGGTGAGCAGTTCTTCGTTGAGATGGGTGTGGACGAGGCGGATGCCCCTGAACCGCGCCCTCCCCACCCTTTCCGTTGAGAGCCTGGGTATTTCGATTCGGTGCCTGTCCCCCACCACCACATACTCCACAATGCCCCTTCGGCTGACGAGAATGCCTATCTGCCGCGAAATCTCTCTGGAGAGCTGCATGAGGTTTCTGGCGGCCTCGGAAGTGATGATGCTGGTGGGTTCAATTCTTTTTTGGTAAAGATTCTTGAGTCTTCTTTGGATGAGGTGGTCGAGTCCCTCGATGTGGCCGTATAGTTCTATAGTTTACCTCTCAGCTCTGTGTCCTCTGCATCCTCCGCTCTTTCAAGCAGATCTTTGTCGATCTCCATTTTGGCGTAATAATTAACTCCATCGAGTAGCACGGCCACCCTCTCTTCTCCGGCCAGCTCTTTCTCGAAAATTCCCTTCAATCCCTTGAAAGGCCCATTTCTGATGAGCACCTTCTCTCCCTTTCTGAAGTCCGGTTCTTCCACGGCTCCTATGCCGTCCACCAACCGTTCCTTAATAAAATCTATGATGTCTTCTCTAAGAGGGATGATCTTGCCGTTGAAATTCACC
>CAYOYU010000019.1:9584-18755 GCA_964408265.1 uncultured Syntrophorhabdaceae bacterium | reverse complement strand
AATTCACAAGAGCCTTCACCCCTCTTGTGTATTTTATGAGGTGATACTCGTGAATAGGGTCGAACCGCGCAAATATGTAGTTCGGGAACATAGGTTCCACAGTCCAGGCAGTCTTGCCCCGCCGGTAGCGGCGCAATCGGAGTCTGGGGGCAAGGACCTCGATCCCTCCGCCTGATAGGTTTCTGGCTACCCGCTCTTCGCTCCTGGACTTCGTATTTACCACGAACCAACCTGTCATTTCTTTGAATATTATCATAGAATTGGTCTGAATTATCAAGGGGCAGGCGTGGAAGCAAGTTTGGCTTGATTCTTCGAGGTACCGAGGGGGCTCGAAATCCCTTGACATCTGAAAAACGCTCTGAATAGAATTAGTCAATGAAAATCAAAGTTCTGGGTTGTTATGGTAATGTTGTGGGGGAGTACCATGCAACATCATTCCTGATAAACGACAGGCTCCTCCTCGACGCCGGAACAGTCACTGAGGTCCTCAACGATGACGAACTAAAAGGGATAAAGGATGTCATAGTGACCCACACCCACATCGATCATATAAAGGGGCTTTTCCCTTTGGCCGACGAACTGGTCATGCTTGGGAAATACAGCATGAACCTTGTGAGCGTGGCACGCGTCATCGAGATCATCTCGAAAAATCTTTTTAACAACCTTATTTGGCCGGATTTCACGGTGATACCTTCAGAGAACAACGCCCTCATAAACCCGAGGATTATCGATATCGAAGAGGTTGCGGTTGTGGGCGGGCTCAGCGTGAAACCGGTGCTGGTATCACACACGGTCTACTGTGTGGGTTTTGTTGTAAAAGAGGGCGATCGGGGGTTCATGTTTACAGCTGACACGGGCCCCACAACAAGGTTCTGGGAGGTCGCGCGGGAAGAGAAAGGAATCGAATTCATCATGGCGGACGTTTCATTCCCTAACCGGCTTACGAAACTGGCGAAGATATCCGGGCACATGACACTGTCCATGCTCGTGGAGCAACTGGACAAATATGGTCTGGGCGATATGCCGGTATTTGTAACGCACATCAAACCGATCTTCCTGAAGGAGATCCAAGCGGAACTCTCGGGACTGCAAAGGAAAAATATCAAACAGCTGGAACAAGGGGTCGTGATAACCCTGTAGCCTGTCTTAATTCTAACAAGAGGGGACTGGTATGAAGAGACCATGTATAGCCGCATTCTTTTTCTTTTGTTTCCTTTTTTCCGCATTTTCGGGTTACGCTGAGACCCCTTTCGAAGCAGGGATGAGGGAGTTCAAGGAGGAGAATTATGAAGAGGCCCTCACCTATTTCTTAAAGGCACGGCAAGCCGACCCCTCTTCCAGCACCGTTGCTTTCTATACCGGCCTCACCTACAAGATCATAGAGAACTACAAGGAGGCGGTGCCTTATCTGAAGGATGCCGTGAACCTGACCCCCCATGTCAGGGAGGCTGTCGTGGAACTCGTGGACGCCCTTTACCAGACGGATGACTTGAAAGGTGCGGCGCAATACGTTGAAATAGGCGAGAGGGAAGGCATCCAACCGGCCCGGATTCAGTTCCTTAAGGGCCTCATTCTTGTAAAGGAAAAGAAGAATGCCGAAGCAATTGTTGCCTTCAACAAGGCAAAGGAACTCGATAAGAGCCTTGCCCAGGCTGCGGAGTTCCAGATAGCCAACGCATTGATAAAAGAGGGAAGGTTTAAGGAAGCCCGAAACCGCTTTGCAGCCACCACCCAACTCAACCCGGCTTCTGACATTGCCATGTTTGCAAGAGATTATGAGAATATTCTCTCCGAGAAGCTCGAACGGGAGAAGCCGTGGAGGTTCAGTGTCGGAATGGGATACAAATACGACACGAACGTCGTAGCCAGGCCCGGGGGAGGAGCTATTGCCGACCAGATATCGGGGGAACGAGATTTCGGGATGAATCTTTCCGTAAGAATGGGATATACGGCTCCCTTTTCCTTCACCACTCCCTACAGTCTCTCCTTCCAGTATTCCCTCTTCGCGGAGAGATATTTCCGCAGAGACGATTACAACACGGCCACAAACATCTTCAGCGTCACTCCGGGGTATAACTTCAGCCGGTTCTCCTTATCCCTTCCGATTTCCTATGGGTACAGCAACCTCCAAGGTGACGCAAGATTTAACACGGGCAAGAATAGTGATTTCCTGAACGACCCTTACAACTGGTTCGTGGATACCAAGTACCTTCAGTACACGACCGTTACCCCGACCCTGCGTTTCCTCGTGACGCTTGCCAACGTGGCTGAAGTGGCAGTAGGGTATGCGAAGAAGAAGTACTTCGAAAACCCTGTGCACCCCGGTCCGCTGACCCCGGCAGAAGACAGGTCAGGCTATCAGTGGAACGCCGCCCTCGGATGGACCTATTTCTTTAAAGAAGGCAAAGGCTTGTGGAGCACGAGGTACACATTTGCCAATGAAGAGACTGATGGCGACAACTGGTCATACCGGGAGAACAGATTCAGTTCGAGCCTCCTTTACCCGCTGAGCAAAGCCTTGAGGCTTCAGTTGTCAGGAGATGCGGCCTTCACCGAATATGTACACGTAAATACCTTTTTCGACATGCAGCGCAGGGACGAGATCTATAATGGCTCCGTAGGTCTCCTTTATGAGATACTCAAGAATACTGATATTATCACCCAGTACACATACATAAGGAATAAGTCAAACATTTCCACCTACGACTACACTCGTGAAGTCTTGATGGTGGGAATTGAGTACCGTTACTGATTTAGCAAAGGTCCTGTGATATATGTCATTTACACGAAGAGTAATCTGTGCGTAGGCTTAGAGTATGGTGCATGCAGTAAAACCATAATGAGGTGATTTCCATGAAGAAGATCCTAGTCATGTTTGGTGTAATCTTTTTACTCATGGCGAGCTTTTCCTTGGCTGCCCCCGTGGGGAAGGTCACCTTCACCGACGGACGGGTCGCTGTCCTGAACGCCGTACAACACCAGGTTACTCCGGTAGCTCTCGGTCAGCCAGTAGATATCGGCGACGTCTACAGGGCAAAATCGAACAGCCGGATGGAAATCACCTTCATCAACAAAAACTTGCTGAAAGTGGGGCCCGGGTCCCGGGTGGAGATCAAGGATTATACAGTGGAGGGCGACAAAAGCAACGGGGTGATGAAACTCCATAGAGGCAGGGTTCAAGCCGTCTCCTCCGAGGAATTCGTAAAGAAGGCCGCAGCCTTCGCAGAAGGAAACAAATATGAAGTCCACACCCCGAATGCCGTTGCCGGTATACGGGGTTCCAATATGCTTGTCTCCCATGACAGGGGCGCCACCATGGTCATATTCGTATCCGGGAAGGGGTATCTCTATAACCCCGCGATTCCGGGAGTTCTTGTCCCCATTACTGCGGGGAACATGAGTGCCGTACCTGCCGCAGGTTCCCCTCCGACCGCGCCGAAGCCCGCAAGTGCACAGCAAATCAACAATGCTGTTGCCCCATTTGCACCGTCCGTACCTTCCACAACTCCGACAGAGGGCTCAACTGCCCCTGCAACGCCGACGGTGACCGCAGTGTCGGGCGCAGCATCGCTGGTACTTGACATTGCCCCGACGGTGGTTGGATCCATAAACGGAAGTTCAGGGGCTAACAATAGCGGAACGGGAGCGCCCGTCAACGTCAAGGATATCCCGGTCCCGCCACCTCCTGTTCCGATTCCTAAGCCAATACCTACAGGCAACATGACTGGGACCCTCTCTTCCGGTTTTTTTCTAGACAATGCTCTTAATCCGGCTCCAGCACCGGATTACCTGACCGCCGACCTTAAGGCGGTCATGCCGAGCGGAGCGGTTAGCGGTTCGCTTACCATATACAACGGTCAGTTCATGAATACCACAGGAAGTCAATTGTGGCATAGTACGGTCAGCGGGACCTCAGATGCGGGCGGAGCCTTCTATGGAATTGCCGGCGGTTCCTGGGGCAGCTGGACGGGGACCTTCGGCTCCTTCTTTGTCGAAGGGGGAAAACTCTATTTTCTCACCGGGCTGGCTTCGGGCGCAGACGACTTCACTACGGCCACACCTTCCTTTGAGGGGACCGGACAGTTCACTGGGATGGAAATCGGACCCACGACGGTCCCTGCAACCATCGACGCCATCCGGAATGTGACATCCCTTACCTCTCGCACTGTGCCCGCGGAAGTCGGCCATTCATGGGTATTCGGCACAACCTCCCTGAACGTCCAGAACGCTTACGAATACATTCTCCAATATCCCTTAAACCCGGGGATTTCAGACCAGGTGAGCCAAATCGTGAATAAGTACCAGACCGGCACTTACGTAGCCGGACTGAAGGACACCCTCATCTACGGTTTTACGGGAAGTGCCGACAGCACGAACCATGAGTATATGCTTGGAGCCCCATCCTTCATCGATACATCAGCGACGAAGCATCTCACTGCCGATGTTCTTTTGAGTACTCTTAACCGGGACCGTCTCGGAGGGCTGCAGATACACTATGACGGTGTCTACACGTCCGTACTCGGTTCAGGGACGACCTTTGCCTGGGAAGGGATGGGATATGAGACGCAGACTCCTCTTGCTTTCCTGATTGCGTCGAACCCCGGTGCGTCGGCACCAACGGGAGAGATAACCGTCAGTATTGGTACTGGAACGCTGACCCCTTCCTTTACGGGCCTTATGGGTGGTACCAGTTCTCTTTGGTATGATACTCCCAATCACATACCAGCAACACTAAACAACATTCCTGTCACCATGATTGCCGGAGCGGCCGGAGTGCCTTCGGGCAACAACATTTGGTACAATTCCGATATCTTTCTATACAATTATAGAACCGAAAAGAAGATGGATTATGAGGGCGGTGCCTTTAGGGGCATGCTTGGTGGCGTCAAGACGGTGGGAACCGGTTTTGATAGTCTCCTCGGTGGTTTAGCGGCTATCTATATAGACCCTGAAGGGAATGCCGGATATGTAAAGAGTAACGATCTGGAAGGCGCATCCTATACGCCGCTTGCCATGGTAGGCCTTAACGGAACTTTGGACAGAGTTCAGAAAGTGGAAGCCGCAGCGCTTGGAGTATCGCCGTCCGACCTTTACAACAACGTGAACGTGGGCAATTTGGCCGGTTCTTTTGCGGAAAGCGCAGGAGCTTTCACCGGACAGGTATCGCAGGGCAGCACTATGACCATCTTCAAGGCAACATCTCCCGCTCCTATTAGGTTTGAAGGGCAGAATTGGGGTGTTTACGGTCTCACCGCGACTGGCGGTTTTACCGGCCAACCGTCTGCGACCTGGACAGGGAGGGTCGGAGGTACAGGAAGTTTCGGAATCGTCTCTGGTTCGAGCGCTAGCACTCCAATGCCCGATTCGGGGTATTGGCTTGCCAATGTTTCCAGCGGCACGTGGACGGGGAACCAACTCCTGGGGGATCTGACAGGTGAGTTCCTCACCCGTACGAAGATCGGACTTTTGACAGATGGGTTAGGGTTGAACGGCTTCGTAGCCGGAACATATGACATGGGTACTCTCCAGTTGCTCTCTATCGGCACCTGGGAGGGCAAGACAGTGGACTTCGGCGCCGACGTCTACGGGGGACTGCTCTATTATTATCCAGCCTATCATACGCTCCGGTACGCCAATGCGAACATCAGTGATATGACGCCCAACGCCCAGGGCCTTCTGGGGGGCGTCGGCAACATCTGGACACAGGGAAGTGCAGCCTTAACCCTCATGGGGACCTACCAGACCTATTCAGGATCGGCTCCATACCTTATCTATGGCTCCGGTTGGCACCTTGACAGTTTCCCTGTCTCCGTGAGCGGCCAGGGCACGCAGATTGGGGGCGCATTCAAGGGCTACAACGTGGGTCTGTGGAACGGAGGAAATACGTCCACACTGGTCAAGGCGATCTATGTATCACCTGATGTTGACGGCCAGGGCAAATACGGCGCCGGCTTTTTGATGGGCCCACTCTCTGGTCACTATTATTCGGATATCCACATGTGGACTATGGCTGGGACACTGACGAAATCGGAAGTGGAAAGAACGTCAATTTCTCCTGCCATGCTCAGCTCATCCCTCGACGAGGGAGGATACGGGGTTCTCATGAATTCCGGTCTGGCCGGCAAGTTCACCGGCGGTGAATCGATTCTGGGCGATTATGTCGGCGGTTCTCTCCTCGGGCTGCGCGGTCACAACTGGGGTATCTGGAATGGTGGATTCGGAGGCAGCTACACTTCACCGTCTGCTGTGCCGGTCGGATTCACGGCTTATGTGGGCAGTACGGACTTCAACTATAGTTCCAATTATGGATATATGCTCGGCTCGGTAACCAGCAGTGACTGGGGTCTGGTCGCAAACACCTTTACGGGTCACATGGATTCACGCTTCATGACAGGCACCATGATCGGCGGTCCCGGCATCAGCACGGTCCTCGGTGCAACGGGCATGGCAGGCGATATCTTCGGCTCCTTTGATACTACAAACTGGCAGGCTGACGTGGTGGGCACCTGGAACTCGGCACCTGTCGCCTATAGCGGCAGTATCTCGGGTGATCTCTATGGTCTCCTAGGAGGCCCTTCCTCTCTGCTGACAGGAGCCCCTGTCTACGCGCTGGGTACCTACACATCTCTGGGGTCAGTTTTCTCGAGCACCATCCAGGGTGCCAGCGTTCCAGCCGGTACCTACGCCTTCGGGATCAATTTCGAAGGGGTCACGTATAACAACAACCTTTATGGGCAGATGGCCGGCCTCTATACCGAACCCATCGCCGGCGGCTATCAGGCAGGCACCTTAACCTCTACGGTTCTCGTCGGAAACACGTATCCCGGCATCACTTACACCGGCTTGAACATGTGGGACGTCTGGGGAATGGGGTCCTTCGCTGCCGGAACTCCCGTGACTCTCACGTACAGCGACCCTGAGATCACCCGGACCGCCCTCACCTGCAGCGGCAATGCTTCCTTTCTCGCACAGAGCGCCAACGTACGCACCCATGCCAACCCGCAGACCCAGGAAACCTGGGGTATCCTGTACGGAACTTTCTCCGGGGGAGGTGTACCCTCAAGTACCGCTCCATTCGGAGGCACAATAACCTCAGGACAGACGGTGAAGGGCTACTGGATTACCGATCCGGTCTCGATTGTTATAAACGATCCCTATTTCACGGCGTCCCTCTCGGGATGGTATCTCACGGGGAATAGTTACGGGTCCATCAGCGATGGACGTCTCCTCGGCCTCGTTTCTTCACTGGTTACATCCGATCAGGGCGTCTTGTACGCACTGTACCGTGAAGACTCACTGAGTCTTACCGGGAGTGTGTCTGCATCACCCTGGCTTTTGGCTCCGGAACAGCCCATGGGGTCTCTTCTCTATTACGACGGTGAACTCTCCCATTTCGCAACCGCAGGTACGGTGACGGACCTTCTCGGCGCGGTCAAAGATCCTTGGACAACCGGTTCGACCACAGCATACCTCATCGGCAGCTACACTACATCAGCGGGCAGCCTCCCGTACCTCTTTAATCCTGTCGTGACCGGACACGCGGCGGCCACGACAACCGCCTTCAACGGTTACATCGCAGGCCTCTTTGCCGCCAACGAAACACACGGGGCTGCACAGATTATCTACGTTGATGCTAATGGTAACGCAGGCTACCTCGCGGGCAATATGGACGGTCACTACTATCCCGGTCTCGGCATGACAGGCACCGGAATGTGGGATATGTCCGGTACGTGGGTAAGAACGGCCATGGACAGGGTAGACACAGAAATGTACGATGCCTATACGCTGGATAAGGGGGAATTCTTGCCCCTCTATTCACAGATGGCAGTAACTTCTAGTTCTCAAGTGGCCCTCATCGCGAACTACGTTCAAGGCACGCTCCTGGGCCTCACCGGCAGCAAGGGACTGCCCTTCGGTATTTGGGACCTTGGTCTCGGTGGTTCTTACAGCAGCGCCAGCGGGACTAACCTGGTTGCAAAAATCGGCAGTTCGCCCGTGACTGCCGGAACCGGTTTCTATTACAACGGAAGTACGGGCTACATGATCGGGAATGTGACAAGTCAGAACTGGGGGACCGCGTACAGCAGCAATACCTTCACCGGATCACTGGATGCGAAGTTTATAACCGACGTCATGATTGGAGCATCCGAGATTACCACTGAACTGGGTCCTACCGGCATGACCGGGACCGTCTTCGGCTCCTTTGATACTACAAACTGGCAGGCTGTTGGGGCGGGAAGGTGGAATGCAGCACCTCTTTCTTTCAACGGAACGGTAACGGGCGGTTTCTCCAATGCGATCCAGACTACGCCGGTGGGCACCATGACCGGGTTGATAGGAGGCACAGGTTCTCTCCTCGCCCCTGGGGGCGCCTCCATTTATGGCATCGGACAGTATTCGAACAGTGATCTCGCCTTGCCCCTTTTCGTCACCCGGGTTCAGGGTGCGGATGTGGCTGTGGAACCACTTTACAACTATGCACTTGACTTCAGGGGTATCCGGTATGCCAATGCCCAGTCGGGATTCGATTTCATGGGAAAGATGTATGGTCTCTATAGCAAGAACGGCGGTGCAGGGTACGAAGTGGGGATCGTATCATCCGATACGAGCTATGTAAGTGGGACTGCCTATCCTTCACTGGGAATGTGGGAGACGGCATTCAATGCGCCCGGTACGGTTGTCGCCTCTCTGGCCACGCCTGTTTCGGGTTTTACCCCTGTCATGGCATTTGATCAGGTTCAGATGACCGGGACGATCGGCCGCTCAGGTGGCGGACTGTCAGGAGCGTTTAACGGCAGCACGGCCTTCATCTCCGATTCGCCAAGCGGTGCCTCCAAGGTTCCCTGGGGCATCATGTACGGATCCTTTTCGATGAACGGCGATACCACTGGCACTATGAGGGCGGGAGGTATGGTTACCCCGGGACCAACATCGTACTGGATGACGGACGTGAATATCCTGGGCAGCGGGCCCAACAACACGATTTTCGGTTCCCTGTCAAACGGGATAGTGCTCACCAATGATATGAAGATCACCTTCGGTGGTGATTTCCTTGCCCTGGCGACGGGTGTCAACGTTTACCAGGGTACCACGGGCGGTATATACGCAGAAACGCCTTTGGCCTATGCTGGCTCCTGGGGTGGCGAAAGTCTCTACTCCAATAACCTGGGG
>CAYOYU010000019.1:4782-9574 GCA_964408265.1 uncultured Syntrophorhabdaceae bacterium | reverse complement strand
GCGATGGGCAAATACTCGATCACAACCCCTTCGACGGCAGGCCATTACCTTATGAGCTCCGAAATAAGCGGGTCCGTTCTTCCCGACCCGGGGCCGGGGCAGGGGAAGATGGCAGGGGTTGCCTTGGGTGTCTGGAGTGGTACAACAATTGATGGTGCTTTCAGGACATGGTCCTTGAGTCCTGCCTCCGACGGTACCGTGACGGCCGGCGTCCTGGCCGGTGACCTGATCGGCCATTATTATCCTGAAATCAACATGTGGAGCCTTGACCAGGGGAATACCATGAGTCTTTTACCCACAACGGTTCCGGGACTCAACCCCAACGACCTGACACTATCGGGCGCCATGATCAGCGGTACCCTGGCTGGAGGTTTTACGGGGGTCCAGGGAAGCGTAATTTCGGGGGCAGCCACCCCGGACTCTGTTATATATCTTTTCCTGACCTCAGGAGGTACGGTGAGGGTCCCTGTAGGCTTTTATGACCTGAAGGTCACCTCCGGCGCCTATTCGGGCAGGCCCACTGGTGCAGGCTCATCCCAGTGGACAGCCCAGATCGGGGGCGCCACCTTCGGTTTTGCGCCCACTGATTCAGGTTACTGGATTGCGGGCATAGGAACAGTCGCCCAGCCGGCCACATGGTCCGGAACAGGCGAGCTCATAGGCGGGGTAGGCGGATGGGGCCTCACTGGCACGCGCTGGGTATCTTTGGAAGGAGAGTTCCGCGGCATTGGCGAAGACGGGGCAACTCCCGGTTCAGGAACATGGACCGGTGGGATTGTGGGAAGTTGGCAGGAAAAAACCCTCACCTTTGCAGGAAGTGAGCTAACTGACAAGCTCACCTACTACTCTTCTTCCCCGACTCCGTCACTCGTAGAGGGCGGTGCCGTGAATGGCCTCTTCGGAGGCTATGGAGATATCTGGCGTGATCCTGCCACTACAGTATATTTTATGGGTAACTATGGGCTTATGCCCGGCGAAAGATCCTATCTTCTCTACAACCCTGAAATCAAGACATCCTCCTCTTCCCTGGGAGGTGCTTTCAGGGGGTATGCTGCGGCATTATGGGGTGGAGGTAATATTAATGGCGGAACCTCACTGATCTACGTAGTTCCTGATGCGAATAATCCGAGTCTCTATCAGGCCGGATATCTTCAGGGCGACCTGACAGGCCACTATTATCCGAATCTCAACAACATGTGGGAAATGATGGGCAGCCTGACGCGGACGTCGAACGACCTGGTGGATCCGCTGGACAGCCTCGGGCCCGAAGATTTTCTCGCCTTTTACCTGGATGACGGTTCCTTCCTGCCGGCAACCAGCAAGATGAGTGGAGGGTTCTCTGCAGGCGGTACACTGTCTGCGAACTATGTGAACGGCACACTCCTGGGTCTTACGGGCAACTCAGGATTACCATGGGGCATCTGGAACGTCGGCCTCGGAGGCTCCTACTCGGGCAACACCGGCACCCAGTTCACCGCACGGATAGGCAGTGTACCCGTGCTCGGAGCAGGTGGATTCTACTATAACGGAAGTTCAGGGTATATGATCGGAAGTGTCGCGAGCAATGACTGGGGCACCGCATTCGGGAACAACACCTTTACTGCATCCCTGAATGGTTCATTCATTACGGACGACATGATCGGTTCACCAAATATTATAACAGACCTTGGTCCTACCGGTATGACGGGTTCGCTGGTAGGTTCCTTTGCCAACAACGAGTGGCAGTCCGTTGGCATGGGTACCTGGAGCGCGGCGCCTCTTATGTTCAGGAGCGACTTTGAGACCGTGCCGGTAAATTATGACCCAGCCCAGGGTTTTGTGGACGACGGAATAATTACCTCTGCTTTTGGCGGGGGCGCTTCGCTTTTCTACGACGGCTCCGTTGTGTCTCCCATAAAGACCGGCATTCCAATGACAATGATCGGGACCTACGAAGTGGGGGCGAATGTGGCCAACCGTGTTTGGTACGGTACGAATCTGGTGCAAAGTTTCAACCCAAAGACGGGGCTTCCGCTGACCTATGAGACATCACCCAAGGCGCCCGGCGCCTACGCAGGGTACTTTGTGGGTACGGCCGTTTCCGATGTTGTGAACAAGAGAGACAATATGGAGGGTCTCTTCGCCGGCATTTCCATCGGCCCCAATGGTCAAGCAGGTCTGATAACAGGCGGTGCCTCAGGATACGGCTATCCATCGAGGGGGACGGCAAACCCGAACATCAATATGCTTCAGATGACAGGTACTGTTAACAGGGTCGATATGCAGGCAACTCAGGTTGCTCCCGGCAGCCTGATCGGCTACATCGGGTACCGCGGCTTCCCTGTTGATGGCAATACTTCTGCCGACACGAGGTTCATTGTGAATGGCGCAGACAAGTATGATCCAAGCCTCGTCTATGCCGGCGATTACAACTTCCTGACTGATCCGAGCTCGGGGCCCACGCCCTGGGGATTCCAGCAGTACTATGTCGGCAGGACGCTTACAGGTCTTGAGAACCCTGGTGACAACTGGACCGCCACAATTGCATACACAGGCCCGGACCGGGTTATAGGCCAGGAACTCTGGGGGACTCAATGGTCCAATGGTTCTATAAGGGCCACGAGTAACGGATATGGCGCATCAACGGCGGACGCGCCCATGACCTGGGTGAGCGTGGGTGAGGTGAGAGGTACTTTTAACCCAACGGACCTGAACGTTCAGTTGGTCAGCGTGGGACCCTATATTGAAACGGGCAAGTTCCTCCAGATGGCGGCCGATGCCTCGGCAAATGGCGGTCAGGCAAAACTACGCGCCTTGAACATCCCCTGCGTAGAGGTGGGGGTAGCGAATATCTCCGGAAGCGCCACATCCGGTGCCAACATGCTGGACATCGCCATGAACCAGACGAAGTTCTTCGCCTACCAAGGTGCTGAGGCTCCGAAGATCTGGGCAAATGGGTCGGTGACAGGATCGTACCTCGGCGACCCGACTAAGATCAGCACGGGCGTTGCACTGAAAGTTGCAAACACGACCATAGCCAACTTCCAGGCTCAGCAGTGGCAGAGCACCCCTGGGGGCAAGTGGATGGGTACGGTGACAGGGAACAACACTTCCTTTCAGCTGACCGCTCCCGCCATTGCCGGGAACACTTATACGGGAACAGTGAACAATATTAACGGTGCAGCGGCTGGCACGGTCACCACGATACCGGTTGGTGCCACACCGGGTGCCTTCACCGGTACCGCGGCAGGCACGGCAAGGTAGGGTGAACCGGAAAACGGAAGTAAGTGACTTGTAAGCCCTTTTCCAACTTGTCATTGACAAGGCAAAAGGGGTAACGGATAATTAGTCTGAGGCCTGTTTTCAGACAGCAGGAGAATAGATCACTGGAGGGAGGAGTTTAATGAAGAGGTTCTGCACTGTGGCGATGATGATCCTGTTTCTGACGGGAGTCTTCGGTGTTTGGGCGGCGTTGGCCCAGGCCGTGAAAATAGGCGTGTACGACAACAACAGGATTTTCCAGGAGTCAAAGACCGTTGCAGGATACAACGCGGAACTTTCCAAAAGCATTGAGGCAAAAAGAGCAGTCCTTGTCCAGAAGGATGGTTCTCTGAGGCAGCTTGTAGAGAAGCTGAAAACAGACGGGCCTGCAATGGCTGCGGCCGACAAAAGAGCGCTGGAAGAAAGAATCGTCAACGAAGATAAGGAATTGAAACGACTCAAGGAGGACGTGGACCAGGAACTCAGAAAGGTCCAGGCCGAACTGAGGACCAAGGCTCTCATCGAGATAAACAAGGCGGTAAAGCAGATAGGCGATAAGGAGAATTACACCATCATATTCGAGAGGAATAGCGCAGGTATCGCCTATGTAAAGGACGCTGTAGATGTTACAGGCAAGGTTCTGGGCATCATGAAATAGTGACTAGATTTTTGAGGAGGAAGCCATGACACGATTTGTACGATTTTTAGGAATTGGCGGGGTGTTGCTTCTGGTAGCACTGTTCAGCTTCTATACGCCTTCTGTTTCCCGGGCCGATAATGTGACTGATGCCCAGGTTGCCGAAATGATCACCGGCGGCCAAGAGTGGCTCAAGGCCCAGCAGGTCCCGGCAACATACGATGCCAACGGGAACTACACGGGAGGAGGCTATTGGGATGACAACCAGTACGGTTCCAGCGAAAGGCTTGCCTCCACGGCGCTGGCTGTTGCGGCACTTATCGAAAGTGGTGTTCCCAGAACGGATCAGCACGTGGTGGATGCCATCAACTTTATCAGAAGCTATTGCAAGGCCGCCACATACGATCAAAGCAGCAACTATACCGGTGGCGGCGGCTGTTACGGCTACCCGGGCAATGTGAACAGTACCTCCAATTCGACCTACAAGAACGGTTCTGCTCTTATCGCCCTCGGTCTCTACGGCGATCCTCCCGGCGATGCCGCAACCAAGGCAGCATACAGGCAGCAGGTCCTTGACGCGGTAAACTTCTCCAAAGCCCGCCAGCGGAAGGATACAAGCTCCTACGACGGCTCATTTGGTTACAGCCCGCCTATCGGAGGCAGCGGTGGTGACACGTCGAACACCCAGTTCGGCGCCATGGGTATTTTTTACGGATCAAGGTTTCTTGGTCTGCCCGTTGTAAACACTGATTTTGCCAACCGGCTCTTCGGCTATGTTTCGAGAGCACAGGACGCCTGTGGCGGCGGGGCTGTTTCATATTCTCCGAGCGGCTCCTCCTTCTGCCCCCAGGGTGCGGAAACAGGAGCGGGTCTCTGGATGCAGATCGGAAGAGCACACGTGTAGGGAAAGAGTGT
>CAYOYU010000019.1:0-4772 GCA_964408265.1 uncultured Syntrophorhabdaceae bacterium | reverse complement strand
TGGTTTGCCACCCATTATACCTGGGCCAGTAACCCGGGCGCCAACAGTGATGCTTATTATTACTTCATATTTGCAATGGCAAAGGCGCTGGCAGCTACAGTGCCCGCAGATACGGTGCTGAGCGGAGCCAACTACTGGCCACAGGACCTGAAGAACCAGGCCTGGACGAACAAGATCGCTCACTCGGGGACTAACCCCCCACAGTATAACTGGTACGGAGGCGGGTATCTTGACGGCGGTAGCGTACTTTCGACGGCATGGATACTTATGTCAATCGCATTTGTGAATCCCAATACGGAAGCCCCGGAAAAGTTCCTTCCGCCGCCTCCACCGGCGCAGGTGGATTTCCCAATTGCACAGACCGTTACCATCCAGACCCAGGGCGGTGTGACCATATCGAATGCCGGAAGGTGCAATGTGGGCAGGGCCGTGAAGAAAGAGACTGCTACCCTGCCTCTCGGTTCCTTCGATTTTACCCTGAACCATGTGCCTCAATGCGGGGCTACGGTTCTTACCGTTCAGCTTCCCGCGGGCGCACTGGATCCTGCCAATCCTAATGCCTTCGTCAACGCAGACGGGACCCTGAAAGCCGGCCTTCGCTGGTTTAAGATCGACAATGGAAACTGGAAAGGTTTGGCCAGTATCCCAATGCAGGTCGACAAGGACCGTGGGGTGCTCCTCGTGACATTGCGCGATGGTGGTCCTGAGGATACACCGACAGGAGTGTGCGACGGCAGGATTGTCGATCCCGGCGCTCCCGGTTATGACGGGACCGACTACTCGTCAATACAGATTACGAGCCCAGGCGGCGCTGTCATGATTCTCAACAGCCAGGATGCCTTCCCGTTTACAAGTGCCGTCGCGGCTGACGTACCGGCCTCCGAGATCCCGTCCAATGCAACGTTCTGGCCTGTAAGCGGCGCCTTCACCAAGAACTGTGGCGCCCCGGGCTGCTCCTTTGTGGTGAACGTAGGCGGGATACCGGCGGCCCTTCTTGATCCCACGAACGCGAACGGTTTCCTCAACGCCGACGGGACACTCAAGTCCAGCGTCTGGTGGTACAAGAAGGATACGAGCAACAACTGGAAGCCAATAACAAGTGTCCCGCTCACACTGGTTGGCTCGACGATACAGGCCACCCTGAGAGACGGAGGCCCTGAGGACAGTGACGGCGCTGGTAACAGCACTGTGACGGATCCCTTCGTCCTCGGCTTCGGCCCTGCAGCAGCGAACGGCCCCGCCGTCAGCGGCGGAGGCGGTGGCGGCGGTGGATGCTTCATCGCAACGGCGGCTTTCGGAAGCTATATGGCACCGGATGTCATGGTGCTCCGGAATTTCAGAGACAGATATCTCCTTACAAACCCGCTGGGGAAGGCCTTTGTCTCCTTTTACTACAGCGTGTCACCGCCGATTGCCGATTTTATAGCGCACCATGAGAGCCTGAGAAGTGCCACCAGAGTGATGCTGACCCCTGTGGTTTACGGAGTCAAGTACCCCTTTGCCCTCTTGCTCTTCGGCGGTTGCGTGATAGGGATTGTCATATACAGAAGAAAGAGTAGAAAAGATGCCTAAGGTTATTAATAGGGAAGACCCCAAAAGGGTCTTCCCTGATCCCAGGGCGAAGCGAAAGGATGTCGGCTTTATCTCCAAAGCGACTCGTTATTGTACAGGAGGGAGGTCCGTTATGAAAAAATCATTTGGAATCATTGTAGTACTAATACTCATTTTTAGCAGTGCGGCATATGCCAACCAGTTTGGTCCTCCGGAGCCTCAGGTAAAAGAGGGGCAGTTGGCAATGGGAATCGGTTATTTCTTTTCCGAGGAGAAGTTGAAACCATCGGACGACAGCTTTTTGGGAACAGCCGGGTTCTGGCAGAAAGCGTCTTTCACACAGAACCAGGCTTATCTTCAGGCGAGCTTTGGGATCCTGAAGGACTGGGAGATATTCGGCAGACTTGGTGGAGCCGATATTAAGATAAAGGATGCCTTCGATTTCAGGACGGCGACGGATGATGCCAAGGACAACTACAAGCTTTTCGGGACCTTTGGATTCAAAGGGGTATTATACAGAAATCCCAAGTTTGTCCTCGGCCCCTTTTCTACAGTTACCATGGGTCCTATCTTCAAGGGAACCATGTACTCGAATTACAGTGATACGGCCGTCGGCACCATCGGGGGCACAGGCGTGGCAATGACATATAATGTGAAAGAGATGTGGGACGTAAATCTTGCCTGGAGCATGCAGACGAAGCTGAGCAGCCTCACCTTTTTTGCAGGTCCCTTTGTTTACTGGAAACATGCGAAGAGCAGTCTTGATGTGGCCATCGCGGGCACCGGGGTCTTCACTGATTCCACGAAGTACGAGCCTGATAACTGGGTAGGTGGTTTTGCCGGCGTCAGGATCCCACTAACCAAGCACCTCAGTGTGGAACTGGAAGGTCAATATACGAACAAGGCTAGCGCAGGTGCCGTCGTGATGTATTCATTCTAAGATCTCATGAGCCGTCAGTTGCGGTTCTGCCGCAACTGACGGCTTTTCCTTCGTTACGCGTTCTTGTAGCTTTCCCGGATTAACCCTGCAACTGGTTCCGCCCAAGTGAGCCGTTCCTCTCCCTCCCCGACATCTCTTTCCGCATTCAGGTCATCTGGCAAGTCATTCTTTTATACCTGCTGCTCTGCGGTACGAGAAGAGAGGGAGTGGCCGGGCCGGGAGTCGTAGATGACTGGAGGCTGGTGGTAAGTTGTGTAATCAGGGTGGCGTTGGTGCGTTCCGTACCGCACGGAAGCCGAAGTAGGGCACGGCGTACGTAAGCGGCCGGAAGACACGCTGGTAGACTCTTAGGCCATCCGAATCCTCCGCGTAGGCACCGCCGCGTCTGACCTTGGTTTTGTAGACTATATTTTCCGGTCCCTGTGGGTTCAGAAGGGGATTGGTTGGATCGGTCACCCAATTGTAGCCGCAGAGTGAGTTGCCGGGATCGGATTCGGAGCAGGGAGTGCCCCAATCCCAGGTCCATTCGAAGACGTTTCCCGCCATGTCGTAAAGACCGAAGCTGTTGGGTGGATAGAGCCCGACTGACACGGTGCCGCTGGAACTGTAATTAGCTTTGGCCGGATCGAGGGGATCATCACCCCAGGGGTAGCGTGCTCCCGTGAGTCCTCCTCGGGCGGCCATTTCCCACTCGGCTTCGAAGGGGAGCCTGTAGCCGTCCGCTGACCTCTTAACGGCGCCATTCTTCACGTCAATTCTCCCTCTGCGGTAGGGCTCCGTCTGTTTCTCATCGGTGTAATAGACGGGTGTCCTGCCTTCCTTTTCGGATCGGGCGTTGAGCCATTTGACCACGTCCCACCAGTTGACGCAGGTGACGGGCATGTTCGTACCGAGACCGGCGGAGCCGTTCCTTCCCTCGTTGTCAAAGGTGTAACCATACCTTAGCGCCCAGTTGTATACTTCTTTCCACGTGTCATAGGTCGTTTCGTACTTGTCTATGTAGAAGGCCGAAAGGGTCACCTTGTGGGCAGGCAGGGCGGAGAGCGGGTCGGCTACTTTCTTATCTCCTCGGACATTGCCCATGACGAAGTCCCCTGCAGGGACAAGTATCATCGATGGTACGGGCTTCTCGGCAAGAGGCGTGGCCGACAGTAGGGTCGATTCTACGCCCTCTCCGCTGGCGTTGGTCGCCGTAACAAAGAAGTAGTATGGCCTCTTGTTGTCCAGACCCTTAATGGTGGATGTGTTCGATAGGACTGATACCTTCGTGCTGCTGGTTTTTGAGAGGAGAGGATCCCTGCTGTAATAGATGGCATAAGAGGTTGCACCTGATACGGGTTGCCACGAAAGCGTTACCTGGCCGTTGCCCTCGGTGATGGTAATCCGATCGGGAGGAGGTGGTGGCGGGGAAGATTGCGGCGTCACAGTGGTTTCGAAAGAGTTAACACTCTCTCCGTTGCTGTTTGAAGCGGTGACAACAACGTAGTATGTTACTCCATTGGTCAAGGGGGCTATGGTCTGGGGGTTGGTGGCATTCGTGATTTTCCCTGCGCTGCTCTTTGCTGCGTTGGGGCTGGTGCTGTAGTAAACAGTGTAGATACTTGGGGGGCCGCTGACGTTTGTCCAGGAGATGACTGCCTTCTCATTTCCTGCGGAACCTGTTACCCGGGTAGGAGCCATCGGCGGAGGTGCACTCAAAGGGGTGGAGGACACTTCCGAAGAAATGTTCCCTTCTCCCGCGTTGGTGACCGAAGTGATCACAAAGTAGTACACAGTGGGCGGATCATTGGTGAGGTCCCTCACGGTGAGAGGGGGCTGTTGCCCGGCTATCCGGGTGCCACGGTCCTTGGTTACACCCGGCGAGGCTGAATAGTAAATGTTATATGACTTGGCACCAGCCACGGCTGACCAGTTCAGAGTAACCCGCGCGTTGCCCGGGTCAGCGGTTATCTGGGCTGGCGGTGGAGGGAGGGCATCATTCTCCCTGCCGGAGCCATCAACTGCACTGAGCAGACAGAGAAGAGCAGCAAGGATCATGACTGGCAGGCAAAGGTGCCGGAAATTAGTGGTACAGCCATTAGATCTTGTTCCAGACCCCATCCTCAATACCTCCAACAATCACTTTTCGGTCATTTTCACGACTTCTTTTACTTCGCACTCAGTTACGGTGCATGTTTCACCCTCAGCCAGTTCAACAACTCCGTAAATGGGTACGGGCTGAGCTTTTCCCTTTACTGCCACGAGGTCAAGGCCTGTCACTTTTACGTTCCAGCCTGTAGAC
>CAYOYU010000018.1:0-35694 GCA_964408265.1 uncultured Syntrophorhabdaceae bacterium | reverse complement strand
TTGTGATCGGCAGCCTCAACGTGTATTCGCTGTTCAAGGATGCTTTTGGACCGGAGGAGGTAGGTTTTCTCGAAGAGGTGGCCGGCGATATCACGGTGGGGATAAAGTCGCTCAGGATGGAGAAGCAACTGGAGCAGAAGGTTGACTATCTTGAGGAAACCATGAAGAGGACCGTGGTCACCGTGGCTAAACTCTTCGAAACCAGGGACCCCTACACAGCGGGACACCAGAACAGGGTGGCGGAACTCGCCTGCGCCATCGCGGGGGACATGAAATTGCCGACTGGCCGTATCAAGGGACTCCATATTGCCGGTACCATCCATGATGTGGGGAAGATCGCCGTGCCTGCCGATTTCCTGACGAAACCAGGGAAGCTGAGCGAGGCCGAGTTCGCAGTCATCAAGGGCCACGCAAAGGCCGGCTATGAAATAGTCAACGAAATGGACTTCCCCGCGGCGATAAGGCTCGCCATCCTTCAACACCATGAAAGGATGGACGGTACGGGCTATCCGCAGGGTCTTGCCGGTGAAGATATAACTCTTGAAGGGAGGATCCTTGCTGTATCCGATGTGGTGGAGGCCATGGCTTCGCACCGGCCCTACAGGGCCGGCCTGGGAATCGATATGGCGCTGGAGGAACTTGAGAAGAACAGGGGAAGACTCTATGACCCCGCTGTTGTCGATGCATGTCTCGTTCTCTTCAGGGAAAAAGGCTTCCGCTTTTCCTGATCCCTGAGAACCACTTTTTCAGTACAACCGAGAGTGGAACCGGGAATATCTTCGCCTCTCCCGGGTAGCTGCCTCGAGCCTATTGACCTCTTTCCCCTCCCGATGGTTAACTGGTATTGAATTCCGGTAATATATGAGGTTCCGGGAGAAGAAAGACCTGTTGGAACGAGATGAGGTGAATTCATGATACGGTGTCCATGGGCGGGAAGGAGCGAACTGGAGAAGGGGTACCATGACAGGGAGTGGGGCGTCCCGGTCCATGACGACAGGCGCCTCTTCGAATTCCTTGTTCTGGAGGGTGCCCAGGCGGGCTTAAGCTGGTCGACCATACTCAGGAAAAGGGAAGGATACAGGGATGCTTTCCAGGGTTTTGACGTCGGGAAAATTTCCCGGTATTCGCAAGAGGACGTGACGCGATTACTGGCCAACCCTGGAATCATACGAAACAGACTGAAAATCAACTCTGCCATAGTCAACGCGGAACTCTTCCTTCGCGTCCAGGAGGAATTCGGCACCTTCGACGAGTATATATGGCGATTTGTTCAAGGCAGGCCCATAATCAATTCCTGGGAAAAGATGGAGGAGATCCCGGCCTCTACGGCTGAGTCCGATGCCATGAGCAAGGAACTGCGGAAAAAGGGATTCAAGTTCGTGGGAACCACCATTTGTTATGCCTTCATGCAGGCGGTGGGGATGGTAAACGACCACGTGGTCTCCTGTTTCAGGTACAAGGAAGTCGGAAGCTGAAAGTCTTTGCTGGAAACAGACTGTCCAGGATGTGCCGGGGCATTGGGGCGCTGGCCGCCTACGAGCGTTCACCGGACCACCTTTCGCCGCAGGTCTCTAAAACAGTTTTAGAGATTTCTCAAATCGCCGGAAAGTAAATGTGGACTTGGGAGAAAGCTGGCAACTTACACGATAAAGGTGTAGACTGCATGTACGCTGACCTGTCCCCGCTTCAGGAAATGGCGCAGGCCATAACCGGCAGAAGTGGGAGTCCGAGAATACCATACCTACCGCCCGGTTCAATTAAGTCTTAGATTCAGGCAAGGAGATATCTAAATTTGAAATTACTCAATACAGCCATCGCGAAGAGGCTTTCTCGTTTATGGGCCCGCTTTGGTGGAAAGAGTTCAGAGCAAAAGCTCATTGGTGATGAGCCGCCACTGTGGTCCGAGCTGTTCAGCGCCTCCCAGATGGAGCAGCACGGTAAGGCTCTCGCCAATACGCACACGTTGAGCACAGGCCATGCCCCCGAACAACTGCTGACGCGTCTCGGTGAGAATGAGGGCGTCCTCGACCAGGTTCGCGACCTGCTCACAGAGGCGGTAAAAGGAAGCCGGAGGATTACGCCGGCAGGCGAATGGCTTCTCGACAACTTCTACCTCATGGAAGAACAGATTCGCACGGCCAAGAGACACTTGCCGAAGGGTTACAGCAAGGGGTTGCCCCGTTTGAAGAAGGGACCGTCAACGGGTCTTCCGCGCGTCTATGACATTGCGCTGGAGATTGTCTCCCATGGTGACGGCCGGGTGGACCCGGAGGTCCTGAGCAGTTTCGTAACAGCCTATCAGACGGTCACCGTACTGAAGCTGGGCGAATTATGGGCAATACCTATCATGCTCCGCCTGGCGCTGATTGAAAATCTGCGGCGTGTCGCAACACGGATCGCCGCCGACAGGATCGACCGGAACCATGCCGACTATTGGGCGGACCGGATTACTGAGACCGCCGAGCGGGATCCTAAGGATCTGATCCTGACCATCGCCGATATGGCGCGCTCAAAGCCTCCTATGGTGAGTTCCTTTGTTGCGGAACTTACCCGTCGTCTGACCGGTCAGGGCCCCGCTCTTGCTCTACCGCTTGCCTGGATTGAGCAGCAGCTCTCAGGGGCAAGCCTGACGATAGAACAATTGATACAGTCGGAAAATCAGCAGCAGGCTGCAGACCAGCTCTCCATAAGCAACAGTATCGGTAGCCTCCGTTTCCTGGGAGCCACGGATTGGCGCAAATTCGTCGAAACCATGAGCGTTGTCGAGCAGACCCTCCGCAAGGACCCGTCCGGCGTGTATGACAAGATGGATTTTGTCACCCGCGACCAATACCGTCACGTAGTGGAGAGGGTAGCGAAGAGCAGCCGATTATCTGAAGACGAAATTGCACGCTCTGCGGTCCGTCTCGCCAGCGAGAGGGATGTCGGGGCAGGGAGCGATGATCGGGCGAAACATGTGGGTTTCTATCTCATTGACAGGGGGCTGGCTCAGCTCGAAGGACTTGCCGGGGTACACTTATCCTTCGTCGAAGCGATTCAAAAGGCAATCCACCGCACTCCTCTGTTATTCTATCTCGGCACGATCTGTGTACTCACCGTGATTTTCACCTGGTCTCTGCTCACAGAGGTCTACTCCAACGGGTTGCGTGGCTCCTGGGTGTGGCTCGTGGGAATAGTCTCGTTCCTGGGTGTAAGTCAGTTGGCGATATCCTTGGTAAACTGGCTCACGACGCGCGTTGTGGCGCCCCATCCTCTGCCCCGGATGGACTTTTCCAAAGGAATTCCTCCGCAGTCAGCTACCCTGGTTGTGGTCCCCACAATGCTCACAAGCATTGAAGGCATCGAGCATCTCATGGGTGCGCTGGAAGTCAGATTCCTGGCAAATAGAGACGAAAACCTGCGATTTTGTCTGCTCACCGATTATCGGGACGCCGCCGAGGAAACGCTACCCGATGATGCGTCACTGCTGTTGCCTGCCCGACAGGGAATAGAAGAGCTCAATGAAAAGTACAGAACTTCAAGAGAGGACAGCTTCTTCCTTTTTCATCGTCCGCGCCGCCTGAACCTCCAGGACAATATCTGGATGGGTTACGAACGCAAGCGGGGGAAGCTTGCAGAGTTGAATTCCTTTCTTCGCGGCGGCCCGAGAGACTGTTTTTCACTCATAGTGGGTAATACGGAACCACTGAAGAAGGTGAAATACATCATCACCCTCGACACGGATACCCAACTCCCCCGTGATGCGGCGCGGCAGCTTGTGGGCGCCATGGCCCACCCGTTGAATCGTCCGGAATACAATGAAAGCAGACAGCGTGTCTGCGCAGGATACGGTATTCTCCAGCCGCGCGTGGCGGTGAGCCTGCCGGGCACGAACCGGTCACGGTATGCCCGCATGTGGGGTAGCGACGCAGGCATCGATCCCTATACCCGTGTTGTCTCCGACGTGTACCAGGATCTCTTCGGGGAAGGTTCCTTCATCGGTAAGGGCATCTATGAGGTGGATGCCTTCGAACGGGCCCTTAAGCGACGCTTCCCTGAGAACCGGATTCTGAGCCACGATCTCATCGAAGGCTGCTATGCCCGGGCAGGTCTCTTGAGCGATGTGCAACTATACGAGGAATACCCTTCTCGTTACAGCGCTGATGTGAACCGCAGACACCGGTGGATTCGAGGCGATTGGCAGCTTCTCAGGTGGCTGTTTCCGGGAGTTCCCGGCCTGGATGCGCCCTTTCAGAAGAATCCCCTTTCACCGCTCTCCCGGTGGAAGATGTTTGACAACCTCCGGCGGAGCCTCTCGCCTCTGGCTTTGACGCTTATGCTTCTTGCGGGCTGGGCAGTTTTGCCGAAACCCTGGTTCTGGACCCTGTCGGTAATGGGGATCATCCTGATCCCTTCATTGATCGGCTCTTTTCTGGACCTGTTTCAGAAACCGAATGATGTCCTTCCCGGTCAGCATGTTCTTGCCTCTTTACGGGGAAGCAGAAGGAGTTTGGGCCAGATTGCCTTTGGCCTCGTCTGCCTGCCCTATGAAGCATTTTTCTCAACTGACGCTATTATTCGCACCATCTGGCGGATGCTGATTGCGAACAAAAGGCTTCTCGAATGGAACCCATCCGGCGACTCCGACCGCACAAGCCGGAAAGGCCTGATTGGCGCCTGCAGGACCATGTGGATCTCCCCGGCCTTTGCAGTTTCCACGGCGACTTTCCTCGTCTTTTCAAGACCGGAGGCTCTTGTTTACGCTCTGCCTGTTCTGATCCTCTGGTTTGTTTCTCCCCTAATAGCGTGGTGGATCAGCGAACCCCTCAGTCGCCGTGAAGCAAAACTCACCTCCCACCAGATCGACTTTCTCAGAAAGATTTCCCGAAAGACCTGGAACTTCTTCGAGACCTTCGTCGGTGCTGAGGATAATTGGCTTCCACCCGACAATTTTCAGGAACATCCCGCTGCCAAAGTGGCCCATCGTACGTCGCCCACCAATATGGGGATTGCCCTTCTTGCCAATCTGTCCGCCTGGGATTTCGGCTACATTTCTGCAGGGCAACTGCTGGACCGAACGGCCCATGCCTTCCGCGCGATGGAGACCATGGAGCGCTACAGGGGACACTTCTACAACTGGTATGACACGGAGTCTCTTGAGCCTCTTCTGCCGATGTATGTTTCGACTGTGGACAGCGGAAATCTTGCGGCCCATCTGTTCACATTGCGGGCGGGATTTACTGCGCTCCCTGATGAAGAGATAACGGGGGCGAAGGTATTTCGCGGGCTCCTCGATGCCCTGGGAGTTCTCATGGATGCGGCCGGAGAGAATTGTCCGTCGCAGCTTGCTGAGATAAGGGATGATCTGGAGTCTCTGTCAGACATCTTTCCCGGTGGACACTCTGAAAACATGCTATCCGGGAGCCCGGCGGGTATGGGCACATCCGGTGCGGGTTCGCTCCGGGCTGTACGGGAAAGCCTCAGCAGGCTCGCCGCGTCTGCCCTGGAAGTGGTCCAACGCTTTGACACCGATCCTGAAAGTCAAGCTGCATGGTGGGCTCGAGCCTTTACCGGCCAGTGCCGTACCGCCCTCGATGAGCTGACCTTTCTCGCGCCCTGGACCGTGCTGTCCCTTTCCCCGACGGTCCTCGATGACTTCCCCGGTCTCGACGAAATCCCGACGCTGCGCACATTGGCCAACCTTGACAAGAAGCTATCGGAGCAGACGACGCCCCCCGCGGGAGGCCAGGCGTTAGCCCCTCTAGTAGTAGACCAAGGCAGCTCACACGGTGAGCGAGAGGGGGAGGCCGGGTACCCGCTTGTGGGTGGGGCTTTGCCGGGTGAGGGGGCGACCCCCCCTGTGGGAGGACAGGCGTTAGCCCCTCTAATTGCAGCGGTCAGAGAGGCAAGCCTCCGGGCCAATGCGAGAATAGGAGTTATCAGGGACCTTGCGTCGCAATGTGGTGAATTTGCCCGGATTGATTACAACTTCCTTTATGACGACGTTCGCCATCTGCTGGCTATCGGCTACAGCATCACCGAAAATAGGCGGGACGCCAGCTACTATGACTTGCTGGCTTCTGAGGCGAGACTCTCTACCTTTGTCGCCATTGCCCATGGGCAATTGCCGCAGGAAAGCTGGTTTGCCTTGGGACGCCTGCTCACTACCGCCGCAGGAGAACCTATTCTTCTTTCCTGGAGCGGCTCCATGTTCGAATACCTCATGCCTCTCCTCGTAATGCCCACATACGAGCAGACGCTCCTTGACGAGACCTACAAGGCCGTCGTGGAACGACAGATCGAGTACGGAAGAAAGCGGGGCGTGCCATGGGGCGTCTCGGAATCAGGGTACAACACAATCGACGGTCAGCTCAATTACCAGTACAGTGCCTTCGGTGTGCCCGGCCTGGGACTCAAGCGAGGCCTCGCCGGAGATCTCGTCATTGCCCCCTATGCCTCGGCGCTGGCACTTATGGTGGCGCCCAAAGAGGCTTGTCTCAATCTCGAGACGCTTGCTGCCCAGGGATTTGAAGGAAGGTATGGTTTTTATGAAGCCATTGACTACACCCAGACCCACCTGCCCCGAGGGCAAACGAGCGCGGTAGTCAGGTCGTTCATGGCCCATCACCAGGGCATGAGCCTTCTCTCTCTGGCCTGCCTGCTCCTTGACCGCCCCATGCAGAGGCGATTTGAGTCGGAGCCTTCTTTTCAGGCAGCTATGCTTCTTCTTCAGGAGCGGGTGCCTAAGGCCACAGCCTTCTACTCGCACACGACGGAGCTTGCTGAGGTGCATACAGCGTCCCATGACGTGGAGGACATGCCGATACGGGTTTACACAACCCCCGATACGGCAATACCGGAAGTACAGTTGCTGTCTAACGGCAGATATCACTTGATGATCACAAACGCAGGGGGTGGTTACAGCCGCTGGATGGACCTGGCGGTGACGCGGTGGCGCGAAGACGGCACGTGCGATAACTGGGGTTCATTCTGCTACATCCGTGACGTAACAACCGGTGCCTACTGGTCAACGGCATACCAACCGGCCCTCCAAGCTTCGAGGCAATACGAGGCAATATTCTCGGAAGGACGGGCGGAGTTTCGCCGCCAGGACCAGGACTTCGACATCCATACGGAGATTGCCGTTTCGCCCGAAGATGATATCGAGTTGCGCCGGATCACCATTACCAACCGGGCGCGGAGACGTCGAACGGTTGAGGTCACGAGCTATGCGGAAGTTGTCCTCGCCCAGCCCGCTCAGGACGCACTGCATCCGGCCTTTAGCAACCTCTTTGTCCAGACCGAGATCATCCGCCATAAGAAGGCAATACTCTGCACACGGCGGCCCCGCTCCGTGGGGGAAGAGTCGCCATGGATGTTTCATCTCATGGCCGTGCATGGCGGTGAGACCGGAGAAGTCTCCTATGAGACCGATCGCATGCGGTTTATCGGCCGTGGAAACACTGTTGCCGATCCGGAGGCGATGAAAGGTTCATCGGGGCTCTCGGACAGCGAAGGTTCAGTACTCGATCCCATTGTGGCAATTCGTCGTCAGATGATCCTCGATCCCGACAAATCAGCGACCATCAATATCGTCACCGGAATCGGCGAAACCCGCGATGCCTGCATGGGGCTTGTCGGAAAGTACCAGGACCGGCATCTCGCCGATCGCGTCTTTGATCTTGCATGGACGCACAGTCAAGTGCTGCTTCGGCAGATCAATGCGACAGAAGCCGATGCACAGCTCTACGGACGTCTTGCCGCCTCGGTCATACATGCCAATTCAACACTGCGTGCCGGTCCGGGGGCCATTATGAAGAACCGCCGCGGCCAATCGGGCCTCTGGGGCTATGCCATCTCCGGCGACCTTCCTATCGTGTTGCTGCAGATTGAAGATCCCGCTAACATCAATCTCGTGAGACAACTTGTTCAGGCCCATGCGTACTGGCGTCTGAAAGGGCTGGCGGTGGACCTGGTCATCTGGAACGAAGATCATGCCGGCTACAGGCAGCTTCTTCACGAACAGATCATGGGACTCATCGCCGCAGGTACGTTGGCCAATGTGACCGATAGGCCGGGCGGTATTTTCGTGAGACCTTCAGACCAGATATCGGAGGAGGACCGGATCCTTTTCCAGGCGGTTGCCCGCATCATTATCACCGACCGCAGGGGAACGCTTACGGACCAGTTCAAGGGGAGGACACTGCCGGAAGGTGCCTTGCCACCTCCCGTGTCCACCAGGAAGGGAAGCGGCGATGTCTTGGAAATAGCAGCAAAACCGCGTGAGGACCTGATGTTTTTCAACGGGTTCGGAGGGTTCACCCCTGACGGCCGCGAGTACGTCATCTCCACTGCCCGCGGGCAGGTGACACCGGCACCTTGGGTGAATGTGCTGGCGAACCCCTTTTTCGGAACTGTTGTGTCCGAGAACGGTCTTGCCTATACCTGGAGCGAGAATGCCCACGAGTTTCGCCTTACCCCCTGGTATAACGATCCTGTGAGCGATTCGAGCGGTGAAGCCTTCTATATTCGTGATGAGGAGCGTGGCCACTTCTGGTCGCCCATGCCGCTGCCAAGCCGCGGGGCCACACCCTATGTCACCCGCCACGGATTCGGCTACAGCGTTTTCGAACATTCTGAACGGGGCATTGAGACGGAGGTTTGGATATACGTGGCCTTGGACGCTGCCGTGAAGTTTACGGTGATGAAAGTGCGCAACCGGTCAGGCAGATCACGGCGGCTTTCCGCCACGGGCTATGTAGAATGGGTGCTGGGCGATTTGAGGCCCAAATCAGTGATGCACATCATAACCGGCGTCGACCCCCTCAGCGGCGCCCTGGTAGCCCGTAATTCGTACAATAGCGAATTCCGAAACAGAACGGTGTTCCTCAACGTGGACGATGCAACCCGGACTGCAACCGGCGACCGGACGGAGTTTCTGGGGCGCAATGGAACGCTCGCTAATCCGGCTGCCATGGCTCGGTCACACCTTTCCGGCAGGGTAGGAGCTGCTCTGGACCCATGTGGAGCGCTGCAGGTGATCTTTGAATTGGAAGAAGGGGAAGAGCGTGAGATCGTTTTTACTCTGGGTGCAACTCAGGGTGGCGACGAGGCGGGCGACGTGGCCTCTCGCTTCAATGGGGCGGTAGCGGCCCGTGAAGCTCTCGAAGCGGTGTGGGAGTACTGGAACCACACCCTCGGCGCAGTTCAGGTGGAGACACAGGACCCCTCCATTAACGTTTTGGCTAATGGCTGGCTCATATACCAGACGTTGACATGTCGTTTATGGGGGCGGAGTGGTTACTATCAATCAGGCGGTGCCTTCGGTTTCCGTGACCAGCTGCAGGATGTGATGGCCCTTGTCCATGCCGAACCGAAACTGCTCCGCGAGCACCTCCTCCTTGCCGCTTCTCGGCAGTTTGTGGAGGGCGATGTGCAACACTGGTGGCATCCGCCCTCGGGTCGGGGCGTGCGAACCCACTGCTCTGATGATTTTCTCTGGCTGCCTCTGGCCACGTGCCGGTACGTTCTGACCACTGGAGATACAGGGGTGCTGGATGAGATTGTCGGACTCCTTAAGGGTCGCCCCGTCAATACCGATGAGGATTCCTATTACGATCTGCCCGGCAGGTCGGAAGAAAAGGCAAGCCTCTACGATCACTGTGTCCGGGCTATCCTCAGGGGCCTCAGATTCGGTGAACATGGTTTGCCCCTCATGGGATCCGGCGATTGGAACGATGGTATGAACATGGTGGGCAAAGACGGCAGGGGTGAAAGTGTCTGGCTCGCATTCTTCCTCTATGATGTACTCACGAAGTTCGCCGAGATCGCCCGTATGCGCTCAGACACGTCCTTTGCTGAACGCTGCGAAGATGAAGCGGGTACGCTGAGGAGAAATATCGAGGAGAACGCCTGGGATGGCGGGTGGTACCTCCGTGCTTTTTTCGACGACGGCACACCCCTCGGTTCTGCACGTAATCTCGAATGTCGGATCGATTCCATCCCGCAAAGCTGGTCTGTCCTGTCAGGGGCGGGGAGCCCTGAGCGATCGCGCATAGCAATGGACGCGGTGGACAAGCACCTTGTGCGCCGGGACCACTCGTTGGTCCAGGTTCTCGACCCCCCCTTTGACAAGTCGGACCTGAATCCCGGCTATGTGAAGGGATACGTCCCGGGGGTCCGGGAAAATGGCGGGCAATACACACATGGGGCCATCTGGGTTGCCATGGCCTTCGCTGTCATGGGCGACAGCAGGCGAGCCTGGGAACTCCTTACCATGATTAACCCCATAAACCACGGGGGGTCTGATAAGGGGATAGGGACGTACAAAGTGGAGCCGTACGTCGTGGCGGCCGACGTCTATGCGGTCCCGCCCCACACCGGGCGCGGTGGATGGACATGGTACACGGGGTCGGCGGGATGGATGTACCGGCTTATCGTGGAATATCTCCTGGGGCTGAGACTCGAAGGGGAGAGGCTGTATGTTGAGTCTTGCCTTCCTCCTGACTGGCCGGGTTTCACCTTGCACTATCGTTACCGTGAAACGGTCTATCACATAAAGGTCGCCCGAGGATCGACGGAGCAGGGCGCTGCGACGATCGTTGTTGACGGAGTGATGCAGCAGGATGGGTGGATTGCCATGGTGGACGACCATGAGGAACACTCTGTAGAAGTGGTACTGTCGTTATAGGACGGAGGCACTTCTTACCCCGCACGCCTGCGGCGGATCCCGCCATGTTGCTGCCTCCTTGTATCCATCTCTGCGGTTTAGCCGAAAAGGGTTCTCAGCTTAAGGAGCAACGCGAGGTTGCCCTCAACACGGTACTTGCCGGACATGAATGCGGCTTGGCCGTCCACCTCACCCTTCGATACGGCAAGCCAGACCGATGCGGGCGACTTGACCGTCACATCCGGTTTCAAATGAGCCCCTTCGTGGAATCTACAAACATTGTCGGCTATGGCAAGATGGCATGTAAATTCCTCGGTACCGCTGATCTCGAACTGGTAGACGGCGGACAGGCCAGGGGCTGCATCGGCTTTGAATGCCAGAGGCATCATCTTCAACAGTTTGAGGCACGTTGCCGCTGACACGGCTCCGGCTCGAGATGGATTGACGGCCCGCTCCTTGGCCTTCGAAGCATCGTTCATGTTTTCCTCTTTCACGAGTTGCCTGATCCATGCCTGCCTCATCTCGGGATTGGTTGCGTGAGGGGAGAAATTCTGTTTTACGTAGGCCTCGAAGCTGTCCAGCAGCCCTGATTCCTGCCAGTGGCGGTAATCGCCCTGCATAAACTCTTTTTCCCGGGTGACCAGCTCTCGCATGAATAGGTAGAAGAAAAGATCTTCATCCGTGGCCGGATAGCGTCTCTTCTCCTTAATGGCCCGTGCAAGGTCGCCGGCGAGATCCCGGGCGCGTGCCTCGACCAGTTCTTTTCCGAGAAAAGCGCCGGGATTGGTGGCGATGGCCGTGAGGGTTCCCACGGGGTAGGCGCCGTAAGCGCGCAAGAGCCCCCCCAGGTAGTGGGCGGTTGCCGTCTCGGCCATGCCTGCCGAGACGCTTATGGCAAGCCCTGGCTTCCATGATGTCCGGGGGCGGTGGCCCAGACTGAGGGACCGGTCGATAAAAGTCTTCATCTGGGCGGTGACGTGTTTGAAATAGACGGGGGAAGCGAGTATGATCCCGTCAGCGGCCATGATCTTGTCTACGATTTCCGCATGGTCGTCCTGGCGCCAGCACTTCCGTTTCTCTATGCAGACGCCGCATCCGAGGCAGTACTCAACCCTGCGGTCCGAGAGAAAGATTTCCTCGACCCTGATGCCTTCCGTGGAGAGGGCGTTGGCGATCATAGCGACCATTATGCTCGTGTTGCCGATTGCACCGTGGGGGGAGCCGTTGATTGCAACTATGGTGAGTTTATCCGACATATTGTCCTCCTTGGATGGTTTTTCGACGTGACTTACGGGGATTCCGGCAGTGGAGTCATTGTCAGGCATCCCTCCGCCTGGTATCTGAGATGAGAGGGTGACAGGTTCGATCCCGACCTTGCGCTGGTAATAGGCGGGATATTTCCTGTTCATGGGGACGCCTACGGCCAGCATCGGTATGGCGGGCAGAACCACCTGGAAGAGAAGAATTGTCCACAGACGGTCGACGGGCAGGGAAAGGAACTTGGGCAGAAGCGTGATAATGGTGGACAGGGCAAAAATAGCGGCCCATGCCCGGGTCATGTTGCGGTTGATGGTTTTGAAGACGTCCGTGCTCCAGACGGCAGAGGGCGTGGTCTTCCGTGCGAAAAACTCAGTGAAATTGTAGCCTGCAATGGCGGAGGGCAAGGCGGCGGCAAAGAAGAGGATAGCGTAGAGAAGGCCTGTGGGGCTGAAAACGATGATGGAGGCAAGGGCCCCGGGGAACCCCCAGAAGGAGACGACATTGAAAAGCAGATAAAGGAAGAAACTCCAGTCAATGGCGGAAATCCCGGCCGATCTCTTCTTGATGTAAAGGGCGTACCCCACTATGATTATTGCTCCAAGGCTCAGGGGGCGCATGAGGTTTGGAGCAAAACCGGTTGAACTGCCAAGAGCGGTATAGAGCGTGATGATGAGGGGGGACAGAAACTTCTGCAGACGGTTCATGACCTCACCTCATCATTGAGGCCTTGTGCCGCGGCCACCCGCTTCTGAAAGGACCGGTCAATGACATAGTTTCTCACTGCCCTGGCAGCTCGCACAAGGTTCGTGGTCATTTCCACGTTCTTCTCCTCCGGTAAACTCTTGGTCAGACGACGGCGCAGTTCCATCTCCTCATTGACGATCCTGTTCGCCGCTTCAACATAGAAGGCCAAATCTGATGCCTCTATCCCGAGGGCAAGCCCCTGGGCGTAGATCTTTCCAATTGAGACGTCAAGGCTGCTGAAACGCTGACGTTCCAGTGGGAGGAGGAAGCCCTTGTCCATGAACTCTTCCGTCTGAACACAGGTGAGGCCGCAGGCTGCACAGCATGCCGTTATGTCCAGTGGCGATGCATCATCCTTCTCGAAGATTACCTCGCCCAGCTCGATGAGAGGTGTAATATCCTGTCCCTGGTCTTTTCTGGCGAGAAGGTTCCGGATCTTGCTGAGGGGAAAGGAGTAGCGGTTCTGCATACTCTTGATGAAGTCTATTCTCTCCACACAGGAGGGATCGTAATAGGCCATGTTTCGCCCTGTCCTTATGGGTTCGGGAAGCAACCCCTGGGCCACGTAGTGGAGGATGGCCGATTTGGGCAAGCCCGTAGCTCCAGCAAGCTCTTTCATCCGGAGCCCGGGCCGCAGCTGCTCGGTCCGCCCTTTTCCTTTACTATGTTCTGCTGTCTCCACCATCCGTCCTCCCTTCGTTCCTCTAATTGCCCCACCGAGCCCACGGGGGTCATCGTTGTATTTTCTATCTCCTTATAACGCACAAAGTGAGAAGTGTCAAGTAGTACTTAACAATAAATAGTATGGATCCCTTCAGGTTCTCTCTATCTCCAGGTTCCTCCGACGCAGAATTTTTTTAAAAAAACTTTACCCACTGGCTTAAGTAACTTTAGATTTCGGCGATACTAATAACAGGAGAGCTACCTTATGAAGGTATCAGAACATCAGGTAGGCATGGTGATCAAGACTTACATCAGGCACAGTCGGGATCGCTTTGCCAACGTGTTCCCATTTCCCACCGGCGAAGAGCAGGAGGACGTGGTCCAGGTATCGGACGCGGCGAAGAGGATACTCTATGAACGCATAGGGAGACTGGTCGTGGAAAAGGCCCGGGAAGAGGCTTCCATCCCGGATGCCGAGCCCGCGGGCCCATAACCCGCCAGTGCCATCGAAACAAATCTCATTGAAAGAGCATCTCGGCTGATTTATCATCTTCCTTAAGAGAAACGGAAACACTCGCATTAAGAGAATCGAAGAGTGTATAATGTAGGCTTCGATAGCATCAGAATTGCGGGTACTCAGGCCGTTACGGACAGGAGGAAGAATGAAGATCAACTTAACAAAAGAACAATATGAGCAGTTGCTCAGAGTGACCTATCTCGGGAGCTGGATGGCAACATTGCCCCAGGAGGAGTGCGATGCCGGCTATGAGGCGATGGAGCAGTTCATATTGTCATTGGCGAAGAGTTTCGGCTATGAGAATTATGTGGGCTATGACGAAAGCACGAAAGAATATTTCCCTACGGAAGAGTTCGAACAGAAGACTGACGTCATAGAGCTCATCAGGGACTACAACACCTATGTGATCTGGCAGGAACTGATGCTTACCCTCGCAAGACGGGACCTTATTAACGAGTATGGCGAGGAAGCGGTGGCGGCAATGTCGGAAGAAGAGATGGTGGAGAAGGAGTATCCTATCCTGATGAAGTATCAGGACGAGTTTCATGAGAACGGCCTTGCCCACCTGGTCATCGAGAGTAAACAGGTCACAGGCAAGTAGGAACAAGCCGCCTCGTCAGGCGGACATTATGTGTTGCTTCGCAATCTTGGTTGAAAAAGACAAAACTAGAAGGAGGGTTCCATGAGAAAGCAGCTTCTTTTTGTAGTTCTGTTCGGGCTATTGCTGATCCCATTGTTGGCTTTTTCGGCCCCTGATGAGACGCTCAAGAAAGCAACACAGTATATCCTCTCAGTTCAGGAAGAGAACGGGGCCTGGTCGAGGGCAAAAGGTGAATTTCCTCCGGAGACGGAACCGACAAGCTGGGCCGTCAAGGTGCTGGCCATGACCAACGCCGCCCCCGGTGCGGCAGAGAAAGGTATAGCATTCATGCTGAAAGATCAGAAGCCTGATGGCGGCTGGAACAATAACACGGCCCACACTGCCTTCGCCGTTATTGCCCTTAAGCAGGCAGGAAAGGGAGAAGAGGCCATCAAACGCGCCATCGAGTATCTCCGCTCGGTCCAGGACGAGGAGGGCGGCTTCCGACGTATCGGAAAGGAAGGACAGCCTCTCACTGTCTACACTGCCGTTGTGCTCTGCGCCGCAAAAGACGCGGGGCTTGCGAAGAATGATCCTCTCGTCAGAAAAGCCATGGATTGGCTCATGGGTTGCCAGAACGCGGATGGCGGCTACGGAATGCCCAAGGCCGGACCCTCCATGGCTCTTGGTACGGCATGGACGGTGAGGGCTCTTCGTGCTTACGGAGTTGCCCCTACGTCAACTTTTGTCAGCGACGCTGTCGAGTGGCTTCTGAAGGTACAAAAACCCACCGGTGGGTTCTCCATGGTTCCGCCTGCCCCTGAAGACCCGGAGATTACGGCGTACGTAATCATGGGCCTCAACGGACTGCAGGAGAGAAAGGAAGTGCTTATGAAAGGGGCCGACTACCTCGGGAAAGCCCAGCAGGCTGACGGAGCATTCATAAGCGCAGCGCCCATCCAGTTCAACAAAGTGGCGAAGAAGAATACGCAGAGCACCGCTTTTGTCGCCTGGGCACTGGCTGAGATGAAATGATAATGGGAAATCCTAAATCCTGATATCTAAATCCTAAACGGTCAACAGGGGCCGAGTGGCCAAGTTTTAGTCCTGGTCACTGTTTAGAGTTTAGATATTAGATTTTAGGATTTGACATTCAGGCAGGATATTATGGAATTCCTGAGAAGGTTGACCAGGCATAATCTGGCGTTGATAGGGCTCATCATACTGGTGCCCATGTTCTTCTGCGCCCTCTTTGCTCCCTTCGTATCGCTCCACGACCCTGTTCAGCCTGACCTGAAGAGTATCCTCGCAGAACCTTCTCTGACTCATCCTTTCGGGACCGATACGCTCGGGCGTGATGTCTTTGCCAGGGTGGTTTACGGCAGCAGGGTCTCTCTCCTCGTGGGCTTTGTCTCTGTGGGTATCGCCACGATGATTGGTCTTATCATAGGGGCAGTTTCGGGATACTATGGCGGGTTCATCGACGAGGCAATTATGCGGTTTGTGGATCTCATGATGTGTTTTCCCACATTTTTCCTGATCTTGGCGGTCATCGCCCTTCTCGAACCGAGCATCTGGAATATCATGATTGTCATCGGACTGACAAACTGGATGTCCATTGCCAGACTGGTGCGGGCCGAGATACTCAGCATCAAGAGCAAAGAGTTCGTCCTCGCCGCAAAAGCCCAGGGTTTTCCGGAATTGCGCATCATTTTCAACCACGTCCTTCCCAACGCCCTTTCTCCCGTCTACGTGGTAGCCACGCTTGGCATCGGGGGCGCCATCCTGACGGAATCGGCCTTAAGTTTCCTCGGAATAGGTGTGCAGCCTCCGACCCCCAGTTGGGGCAGCATCCTTACCCAGGCAAAGGACAATATAGAGGTTGCATGGTGGCTGAGCCTCTATCCCGGTCTTGCCATCTTCCTGACCGTCATGGGATATAATCTGCTCGGGGAAGGGTTGCGAGACATCTTCGACCCGAGACGCCGGTATCAATCGTAGCAGGGACCGGGACTATTCAGTTGGCCTTCAGGGCAGTTGCCGAACCTGCTGTGTCGATTCGGCGTTTTTCCATCCTCCGCCCAATGCTTTAATTAAGAGAACTGCCGCCGTCATCCGTCTTCCCGCAATGGAAGCCGCTACCCTCTCGTTATTGTTCGCTATTGCCTGGGCAATGACCACGTTCAGGTAGTTAACGGTCCCGGCTTTGTACTGGTTGAGGGTCACCTTCAACGACTCCTGGGCCGCCTTGACCGCTTCGTCCTGTGCAACTGCCTCTGCTTCCAGTATGCGGAGGGCCGCGATATTGTCTTCCACTTCCTGAAACCCCGTGAGCACTGTCTGGCGGTAGAAGGCCACTGTGGCGTCATAGGCTGCTCTGGCCTGCTCTGTCTGGCCCCGTCGCAGTCCTCCGTCGAAGACGGTCCCGGCCAAAGAAGGCCCCAGGGACCAGAACCGGCTTGGCCATGTGAGCAGTTGGGAAAGATCGGTGCTTTCGTAGCCTCCGGAGGCACCGAGGGTGAATCTCGGAAAATAGGCAGCAACCGCGACCCCTACCTGCGCGTTTGCCGCTGCCACGCGGCGTTCGGCTGCAGCAATGTCCGGCCTGCGCTCAAGAAGTTCCGACGGCAGGCCGACGGGCAGTGGCGGCGGGGTCATGTTCAACGGTTTTGATGCCAGGGAGAAATCGGAAGCCGGTCTTCCAACGAGCAGGGCTACGGCGTGTTCCACCTGGGAGCGCTGCACGCCGATATCGATCGCCTGGGCCCGCGTGGTCTTCAGCTGTGTCTCTGCCTGAAGGACATCGGCTTTGGAGGCTACACCGCTGGTGTATCTGTTCTTCGTGAGTTCCAGCGATTTCTCGTAAGCCACGACCGTTGTGTCGAAGAGGCTCTTCTGTGCATCCAGCGCGAGTAACTGGAAGTAGTTCTGCGCCAGCGCCGCCTGTGTGGCCAGACGTACCGACTCAAGGTCTCCCGCGCTTGCAGCGGCGCTCGCCAGGCTCGATTCTACGCTCCGGCGGATGCGTCCCCAGACATCGACTTCCCAGCTTACGTTTGCCGGCAGGAGATGGTCCGATGAAAGCGTGCCAGGGACACTGACTCCCTGGACAAGGTTTGAGGAGCGCTGTGAGCGTGTGAATGATGGGTTGACGGTGACTGTAGGGAAGTAGCTTGCCTGTGCTACCTTGACGAGAGCGGTGGCCTGACGAAACTGGGCCTCTGCCTGGGCGATGTTCTGGTTCGAAATGTTTACCTGTTCTTCCAGTGCATTCAACTGGGGATCATTGAAAACCTCCCACCACTTTCCCCGGACCTCATGGTCCTTCGGCTCCGCGACTTTCCAACCTTCCATCTCTTTGTAGCCAGCGGGTGTCGGGGCGGTAGGTTTCACGTAATCAGGTCCAACAGCACAGGCAGAGATGAAACCTGCCATAGCGGCGAACATGATCCCTCCCAAGATCACTTTGTGCACAGTTCGCATAGTACTCTCCTATTTGGGTCTTACAACACTATAATCCCTATCTGGTATATCCAAAAGGTCTTTGTCCTTCCGGCGGCCTCTGAGCCAGAGCCTGAATCGATCGAGATAGAGGTACATAACCGGCGTCGTATAAAGCGTAAGCATCTGGCTGATGATGAGCCCTCCCACAATGGTTATGCCCAGGGGCCTGCGAAGCTCAGAGCCTATTCCTCTTCCCATCGCTAAGGGGAGCGCTCCGAGGAGTGCTGCCATAGTGGTCATCATGATGGGCCTGAATCTCAGCAGGCAGGCCTCATAAATGGCATCCACGGGACTCTTCCCTGTCCTGCGTTCGGCATCCACGGCAAAATCAACCATCATGATGCCGTTCTTCTTGACGATCCCTATGAGGAGGATAATGCCGATGAGAGCGATGACACTCAGTTCCGTGCCAAAAAGGAGAAGCGCAAGGAGTGCACCCACGCCCGCAGAAGGCAATGTGGAGAGTATGGTAATGGGATGGATGTAGCTTTCGTAGAGTACTCCCAGTACGATGTATACGGTGATCAGGGCTGCAAGGATAAGGAGCGGCTGGTTGGCCAGAGAGTTTTTGAAAGCCTGGGCAGTGCCCTGGAAACTTCCGCGGATACTTCCCGGCAGCCCCAGTTTACGTGCGGTGGTCTCAACGGTCTTCACCGCATCGCCGAGGGCCACTCCCGGCGCCAGGTTGAAAGAGATGGTCACCGAGGGGAACTGGCTCTGGTGGTTGACTGAAAGCGACGTCGGTATCGGGTCGAACTGGGAGAACGTGCTCAGGGGAACCAGACCCCCTTTCGAGGACCTCACATAGATATCTTTTAAGGTATCCGGTTGCTGCCAGTACTGAGGGGCTACCTCCATGACCACATGGTACTGGTTCAGGAGAGTATACATGATGGATACCTGTCTCTGCCCGAAAGAGTCATAAAGGGCGTCATCTATTGCCTGGGACGTTACCCCGAGCCGTGAGGCCGTATCGCGGTCTATGATGAGCGACGCCTGCAATCCCTTGTTCTGCTGGTCGCTGCTGACATCGACGATCTGTTTCAGCCCCCGCAGTTCACGGAGCATCCGTGGCGCCCACATATTCAATTCCGACAGGTTCTCCCCCTGGAGCGTGTACTGGTACATGGCATTACCCATGCGCCCCCCGATGCGGAGGTCCTGTACGGCCTGAAGATAGGAGGGTGCACCAGATACGCTGGCAAGTTTCTTCCGAAGCCTTGCGATTACCTCCCGGGCGCTTGCGCTCCGCTGGTCGAAGGGTTTCAAAGCGATGAACATACGTCCCGTATTCATGGCGGTTCCACCCCCACCGCCTCCTCCCGTGAAGGCCGATACATATTCCACGGCCGGATCCTGCCCTATGATATTTACCACCTCCTGGAGCTTCTGCCGCATTGCCTGGAACGAGATGTCCTGCTCAGCCTGGATTGCCCCGGTGATGCGTCCCGTATCCTGTTCCGGGAAGAATCCTTTGGGGACGAGGATGAAGAGAAAAATGTTCGTCGCCACGGTGACCAGGGTGAGTATGAGCATGAACCGGGGGTGGCGCAGGGCCCAGCGAAGGGTCACATCGTATCTGCCTCTCAGGGCGAGGAAGAGGTTCTCGCTGGCACGGTAAAACTTCCCGTGTCTGTAAGTCTTCTCAGACTTCAGTAGGGTAGCGCACATCATGGGCGTTGTGGTAAGCGACAGGACGAGCGAGACCATGATCGCCGCGGAGAGGACGACGGCAAATTCACGGAAGAGACGGCCCACCATCCCCCCCATCAGGAGGATCGGTATAAAGACGGCAATGAGAGAGAGGCTCATGGAGAGGACCGTGAAGGATATCTCCCGGGCTCCGTCCAGAGCGGCCTGTTTTGCGGGTGTGCCGTTTTCCATGTGCCGGGTGACGTTCTCGAGGACCACTATGGCGTCGTCCACGACGAACCCGGTTGCAATGGTAAGCGCCATGAGGGACAGGTTATCCAGTATATAACCAAAAAGATACATGACGCCGAAGGTCCCTACCAGGGAGACTGCGACGGCTACGGCAGGAATGATGGTGGTACGGATATGCCTTAAGAAGAGGAAGACAACAAAGATAACGAGGATTGCCGATATGACGAGAGTCCTCTCCACGTCCCTCAAGGAGCCCCGAATGGGAGGAGTCCGGTCCTGAACAATGGAGAGTTTCGCCCCTCCCGGAAGAGAGGCCTCCAGGTAGGGAAGGAGGTCACGTACCCTGTCTACGGTCTCGATGATGTTTGCATCGGGCTGGCGGAAGACGATGACCATTACCGCCGGCCTGCCGTTCACCAGTCCTGCGGTGCGGATGTCCTCCACGGAGTCTGCCACATCGGCCACGTCCACAAGGCGCACCGTTGCCCCTGACCTGTAGGCAACGACAACAGGTCTATACTGCTCGGCTGTGCGCATCTGGTCGTTTGTCTCGATCTCCCATGTATTTTGCGCATCCGCCAGTTGCCCCTTGGGCCGGTTTACATTGGTGGTCATGAGAACGCCGCGGACCTGTTCCATACTGATGCCGTACTTGTTCAGTGCTTTGGGGTTGAGGTCCACCCGGACCGAGGGGAGCGACCCGCCGCCGACGAAAACCTGACCCACCCCCTCCACCTGAGACAGCTTCTGTTGCAGGATCGTAGAAGCAGCATCGTACAATTTTGCAGGATCTATATTGTCCGAGGTGAGGGCCAGGATAAGGATCGGTGCATCGGCCGGATTGACCTTGCGGTAGATAGGGTTGTTGGGAAGGTTCGGCGGCAGGTAGCCGCGGGCCGCATTTATGGCTGCCTGTACGTCCCGGGCGGCTCCATTGATGTTCCGGTTCAAATCGAACTGGAGTACAACCGTTGTGGCCCCCCGGTAGCTGACCGAGGTCATTTCGGTGACTCCTGAAATGAATCCGAGCTGCCGTTCGAGGGGGGTAGCCACAGAGGTCGCCATGGTCTCGGGGTCAGCCCCGGGCAGGGAGGCTGATACCTGTATTGTGGGAAAGTCAACGCGCGGCAGAGGGGAGACAGGAAGAAAGTTGAATGCAATTATGCCGGAAATGGCCAATCCGATGGTGAGGAGCGTGGTGGCAACAGGTCTTTCTATGAAAAGAGCCGATATGTTCATGGCGCCTGGGTCTCGTAGGCGTTCCCCTGATTCTTGCGGGTACGGAAATCGGCTACGCGCCGTGCCAGACGGTCGAATGCAAGGTAGATCACAGGCGTGGTATAAAGGGTGAGAAGTTGGCTTATGATAAGCCCGCCTACGATGGTAATACCGAGGGGGCTCCGCAGTTCCGATCCCACACCTCTTCCGAGAGCCAGGGGGAGTGCTCCCAAGAGCGCCGCCATGGTGGTCATCATGATCGGTCTGAACCGCAGGAGACAGGCCTGATAGATGGCGTCCAGAGGACTTTTCCCCTCTCTGCGCTCGGCATCAAGGGCAAAGTCGATCATCATGATGCCGTTCTTCTTGACGATCCCTATGAGCAGGATCATGCCGATCAGGGCTATAACGCTGAATTCGGTACGCCACAGAAGAAGCGCCAGGATTGCACCCACGCCTGCCGAGGGGAGTGTGGAAAGGATGGTGATAGGGTGGATGTAGCTTTCATACAGGACCCCGAGCACGATATATACCGTAATTAGGGCAGCCAGAATAAGGAGAGGTTCGTTGGCAAGGGAGGCTTTGAAGGCCTGGGCAGTCCCCTGAAAACTTCCGTGGATGCTTGCGGGAAGACCTATCTGCTGTTGCGCGGAATCGATGGACCTTACCGCGTCACCGAGAGCAATCCCGGGAGCGACGTTGAAAGAGACTGTAACCGCAGGAAACTGTCCCTGGCGGTTGACCACGAGGGGTCCCGTTGTTTCGGACATTTCCGTGATTGTCCCCAGAGGCACCTGACCCCCTGCGGCGCTGCGAAGATAGATCTTCCCCAGGGCGTCGAGCCCTTGCTGAAGATCGGGCCTGATGCCGAGGACAACACGGTACTGGTTCAACTGGGTGAAGATTGTTGAGACCTGGCGCTGGCCGAAGGCATTATAAAGGGTGTCGTCGATGATCTGAGGTGTGATCCCGAGCCGTGAGGCGGTGTCACGGTCAATGATCAGCGAGGCCCTGAGGCCTTTATCCTGCTGGTCGCTGCTTACATCGGTGAGTTCCGGCTGTTCACGGAGTTTATCGACAAATTTTGGGGCCCAGGTGTTCAGTTCTTTGAAGTCAGGATTCTCGAGGGTGTACTGGTACTGTGTCCGGCTGACACGGTCCTCGACCGTAAGGTCCTGAACAGGCTGCATGAAGAGTGTAATACCTTCGATTCCTGCCAGTTTTGGCTGCAGCCGTCTGATGATGGCGCTGGCATTTATTCGCCTCTTTTCCAGGGGCTTCAGACCTATCAGTATCCGGCCGCTGTTGAGCGTCACATTGGTGCCGTCGATGCCGATAAAGGGGGACATGCTCTCCACTGCCGGGTCTTCAAGGATGATTTTGCCCAGGGCCTGCTGCCTTTCTGCCATGGCGGAAAACGAGACCGTCTGGGGTGCTTCCGAAATACCCAGTATAACCCCTGTATCCTGAACGGGAAAAAAGCCCTTGGGGACTACAAGGTAGAGTATTATGGTGAGTACCAGCGTACCTGTTGCAACGATAAGCGTGGCCTTCTGATAGTTGAGAACCCAGCGCAAAGTCTTGCCGTAGAGTTCAATGACCCCGTCGAAGATGCGCTGAGATCCCCGGTAAAATCTCCCCTGCTGCTCCGGGGGGGTATGTTTGAGCAGTCGGGCACACATCATGGGTGTCAGGGTGAGTGATACCACCCCGGAAATGAGGATTGTGATGCCCAGGGTGACGGCGAACTCCCGGAATAGGCGACCCACCACATCGCCCATGAAGAGAAGCGGGATCAATACGGCGATAAGGGAGATGGTGAGAGAGAGTATGGTGAAACCTATTTGCTGGGAACCCTTCAGCGCCGCCTCCTTGGGGGAGTCACCCTGCTCTATGTATCTGGCAACGTTTTCGATCATCACAATGGCATCGTCCACCACGAAGCCCGTAGAGATGGTGAGGGCCATGAGAGAAAGATTGTTGAGGCTGAAGCCCAGAAGATACATTGCACCGAATGTTCCCACGAGGGAGACAGGCACGGCCACGCTCGGTATAATCGTGGCAGCGGTGCTCCGGAGAAAGAGGAACATGACGAGGACGACGAGAGCTACCGCCAGAAGCAATTCAATTTGGACATCCCTCACCGAGGCCCGAATGGTTGTGGTCCGGTCCGAGAGTACTGCAACTTCGACCCCCGGCGGCAGGGTACTCTGGAGTTGGGGGAGCAATCTCTTTATCCGGTCCACAGTCTCGATAACGTTGCTTCCCGGCTGCCTCTGGATGTTCATGATGATGGCAGGGACCCCGTTTGCCCAGGCCGCTTGTTTCACATTCTCCGCATCATCCACCACATCTGCCACCTCGGAGAGCCGAACCGGTGCACCGTTGCGATAGGTCAATATGAGCCGCTGATAATCTTTGCTCGAGAAAAGTTGATCATTGGCGCCTATGATGTAGGATTGACGGGGGCCGTCGAAGCCGCCCTTGGCCTGGTTCACGTTGGCGGTGATTATGGCGGCGCGAAGATCTTCGAGCGTCAACCCATAAGAGGCGAGTGTCATCGGGTTTGCATGGATACGCACCGCAGGCCTCTGGCCTCCGCTTAAGCTCACGAGGCCTACCCCGGGCAACTGGGAAATCTTTTGTGCGAACCGAGTGTCTGCCAGGTCTTCTATCTTCGGCAGGGGGAGGGTTTTCGAAGTGAGTGCCAGGGTCAGTATGGGAGCATCTGCGGGGTTCACCTTGCTGTATACCGGAGGGGTGGGAAGATCTTTTGGCAGGTAGGTGAATGCCGCATTTATGGCTGCCTGCACCTGTTGCTCTGCCACATCCAGACCCAACTCCAGACTGAACTGGAGCGTGATGATGGAACTGCCACTGGAGCTCGTAGAGGTCATCTGTTTGAGCCCAGGCATCTGCCCGAACTGACGCTCCAGGGGGCTTGTCACCGAGGATGCCATGACGTCGGGGCTGGCGCCCGGGTAGAAGGTGCGCACCTGGATGGTGGGGTAGTCAACCTGGGGGAGGGCGGATACGGGAAGTTGGTAATAGGCCACGGCGCCGGCGAGCAGGATGGCTGCCATGAGCAGCGTTGTCGCTACGGGCCGCAGGATGAAAAGTCGGGAGGGATTCATTACTTGCCCTTTGACGTGCTGTTATTACCGGTGTTCTTGAGCGTTACTTTCGTTCCTTCCCGGAGCCTGTCGGCACCGTCAATGACAACAACTTCTCCCGGTGACAAACCGGCCGTGATCGAGGACTGGCCTTCCTGGGTCTCGCCAACCGTGACAGGCCGCATGGTTACCACCTGTTCAGTCTTTACCACGTAGACAAATGCACCCTGCGGACCCCTTTGAATCGCTGCTGATGGCACCACGGTAGCATTCCGTTTCACATCCACGAGAAGGCGCGCGTTCACGAACTGGTTGGGGAACAGCTCGTTGTTCTTGTTGACAAAGCTGGCCTTGAGACGGACCGTGCCGGTATTGGGGTCGATCTGGTTGTCAGCGGTGAGGAGGGTTCCCGATGCAATCTTGTTCTTCTGGGCCCGGTCATAGGCCTCCACCTGCATCTGTTGCCCGGTCTTGAGTTTGCCCAGCACCTGGGGGAGGCTGTCCTCGGGGATGGGAAATATTACCGTAATGGGCTGAAGCTGGGTGATCACCACGAGACCGTTGGCATCAGTGGTGCGTACTATGTTGCCGGGGTCCACCAGGCGAAGTCCGACCCGGCCGCCCACGGGGGCGGTGATGCGGCAATAGACCAACTGGAGTCTGGCATTGTCAACGAGACCCTGATCGGTCCTCACCACACCCTCATACTGCCGGACCAGTGCCTCCTGGGTGTCCAGTTGCTGTTTGGAGACGGAATCCTGTTCCCATAGAGCGCTGTAACGGAGCAAATCCAGTTGGGCGTTCTTCAACAGTGCCTGGTCGCGGATGAGCTGTCCTTCCGCCTGGGCCAGTTGGGCTTCAAAGGGCCGAGGATCGATGATGGCGAGGAGATCACCGGCATTAACCATCTGGCCTTCCCGGAAACGGACCTCCATCAGTTGTCCATCCACCCTGCTCTTCACCGTGACGGTGTGAAGGGGAGTGACGGAGCCGAGGCCCGCGAGGTAGATACGAAGGTCGCTCTTCTTGGCGGGAACTGCCACGACTGGCACAGCCGGGGCCGCCGAATTGGCCCCCTGTTTTCCTCCGGGTGATTGGGCAACACCTTGCGCTGCCATGAACAGATAGACGCCTGCGGCAATGAGGCAGCCAGTGAAAAGCAGAACCCAGCCTGGCCTCAACAGTGCGGTGGAACCAAGTCTCGTCCCGCCTTCCTTCTCTTCCGATTTTACATCCATTGCTTTTGCGGCCTCCGAAGTTATTGATGTCCGGTCCCGAGAGCCTCAAGATTTTCCGGCTGCGACCGCACTTATGGTCATCGTCGTTTCTGCGGGAATCACCATAGCCTGCCATTCTTCGTGCATCCCGTTCCTATGCAGGCAATATGTGTGCCAGCATCGAAGGAACGGGAAACTGGCGGGAAATATTATTATAACCCCATGTCCGTACTTTCGCAACGAACGAAATTGTCGACGAAAGATGTATAGGTGAGACAAAAGCGTCGATCCAAAGGGTACCGGGATGGCTCCGTACGGTCTGGCCGGCCAGTGGGGTGGGGCAGACCAAAAGAAAAACCCCGGGGATTGCACTCCACGGGGTTTTGAAGATCGGCGGGAAATAGGATCAGGCAGATTTCACTGGAGCCTGTCCAATGTTTCGAAGTATGCCTCGATCCTTGTCCTGATCTGTGTTTCCGAATAGAATCTCTGGTCACCCATGTCGCTCTCGAAGACGAGCGCCGGGATACCCGTTCGCTTTGTGAGGATATCTTTCAGCGTGGGTACGGCGAAGGAGACTGCTTTGCAGCTCCGGTTCATGAACATAATCATGCCGTTCATGTCGTATTTCTTGAAAAGGTCCATTGCCATATCCGCCCTGTCCTCTATAACAGAGTTGGAGAACCTGTTGACGTAGTTTTCGGCCATTGTGAGGAGCGGATCCTTATCCAGGTCAAACTCGAGACTCCAGGCATGGACGTAAAGGGATGTAAGAATCACTCCGCCGTAAGACCCGAGGAGCTTGGCGTGGTCGGTAAACTTGAACCAGACGGGGAGATTCTCCCAGTAGCGGAGGTATTTATCCTTTTCTTTGGGGAGGACCCCGATCCCCTTGTCGACCTTCTCCTGGGTCTCGTCACAGAGTGCCTGATAGTAGTCGACGCATTCCTGAGTGCCCCTGCGGTAGACGGCAATGGCCATGCCGATGAGGGCGTCGAAAATGCTGATGGGGGATGGTTTGTACTGGGCCATGTCGAGAAACTTCTTGTACAGAATGCTCGACTGCGCAGAGTATTTCATCACCTCTTTCAAGCGGTCGTAATCGAACTTCCGCTTCGTAACCTCCTCGAGGAAGGCGATCAGTTCCTTAAGCTGGAGATAACAGTACTTTACGATCTCCTGCCGGGCCTTCTTGTCCAGTATATACTCGGGTGTGTCGTAGACGAAGAGCGGTATGTTCCCCCGACGGGAGAGCACCTGGAACCACTTGGTCAGCGTGAAGCACTGTGCGTTGCAGGCGATGAAAAGGTCAGGCGCCGGGATGCCCTTTGTAACGGTGAGGCCTGACTCGCGGTAAGCGAGGTCGCTTCTGGCGTATGCGCACAGATGGCTCGTGTAGCCGAGGTTTTCCGTGATGGTGCAGAGTTCGGCGCCCTTCTTGGCTGTCAGGTTTGCCACCGCATGGTTTTCCGGGTAGATCGGGATGATGTCGTGGGCGACAAAGACCTCTACCGGGGAGATAGCCGTCGAGTAGCCGATGAGTTTTCCCAACTCGTGAGCGTGGAAGGCTTCATTCATATACTCTTCTGTGATCTTTCTTGACAGTAGTTGGGCCTTGGTAAGTTCCTTCTTCGGCTTCTCGCTCATAGGGAGCCTCCTTTCAGGGATTCAAAAAATGCCTGCAACCGCGTCCTCACATGGGAGAGTGAGATGGTCTGATACTCCGTATCCAGTGTGTGCATCGGAATACCCTCCTTCTTGATCATATGTTTCAGATCAGGGAGGTCGTACTCCTGGGATTCACAGAATTCGATGTGCACGTAAATGATTGCCTTTGCCTTTGTCTCGTTGTAGAGGGCCTTGATTTCCTCGAAATTTTTGTAGACATCATCATGGATGGGGGAGAAGAAGCCTCGTCTCATATGGCGGTCTGCAAGGGCGTCGATGGGGCTGCCATTCTGCGGGACCATCCCCTGCAGATACCTTGTTCCCGTGACCAGTGTATCTCCGACGATATTAAGCTTTATCTCATCGAAGAGGTCGAATAGTTCCGGGGGATCGCAGGTGATGCCGACGATAATGACATCGGTATATCCTTCTACCGATGATGGTTTCAGGCTGTCCTTGATGGTCCTGATGCTCTTGTTGAATTCTGCCTTGCCCACCTGCTGTGAGAGCTTGACCATGGCGAAAAGCTCTTTGCTGCTGATGGAGCCCGGGTTCTTCTTCTTAAAATCGTATATCTCTTTCAACAGACTCTTGTTTTCGTTGTGGACGGCAATCGATTTCTGGAGGTCGCCATCCGTTATCGTCTTGCCTGTCCAGGCACTCATGGAAGAAATGAGGCGCTCTATCTCCTCCTTGACCCAGTAACGGGCGCTGGGTCTGTTTACCTGGCGGGGGGCGAGATAGCTCTGTACGAACTTGTCGGGAAAACTGAGACGCCAGATGTCAGAGAGGTGCTGGGTTGTGTCGCACACCTGGGGCAGCACGAATCCCTCGAAGAGGTCCCCTTCGTAGCTCAGGGCGAGTTCGAGATTGCTCCGGGCAAGGGAGCATGCATTGTCAGGCAGGCGACTGGCTGCTTTTTTCAGCGGTTTATGCGTTCCAAGAACCGTAACCGGCAAGAAGCCGAAAGCATAGATAACCTCCTCCGGTACGTCAGCCGGTGTACTCCCTATGACCTTGTTTCCGGGACCCTCGGCCCACTTTCGAATAGACGGGTAAGGATCATTGGCATACTCTACTACTTGTTTCAGATTAAGACTCTCCCACATAGATCCCCCTCTAAAGTTGTATATGAAAAATTTCACGCTCATTATAAAAATTACCGCCAACCTTTGTCAAGGATTGAAGTGGTTATTACACTATATAGTTGAATATATTGGTTCCTATCCCTCCTTGAGAAAGGTGAGACCTTGTGAATTTGTATACATAGTCCCTGCCATGGATAGACCGGCGGCGGTACCGGCAACGGACCGGGATGAAGGGGGTGGATTCAGCCGGACCGGGAGCCCTGGCGGTGCCGCAGGTCAGCGGTGCGGCCCTTCGCGGAGCGTGAATTCACTTGATTATTTGAGAAAAAGTAATAAAATAATACTCTTATGGATAAGAGTACCTTGAGGCTGCTGTCGAAAGAGTTTTACAGGTACCTGGATTCGGAAAAGGGTGCATCATTTAATACACGTAGGGCTTACAAAGGCGATATAGACGCTTTTGTTACCTTCGTGGAACAGAGCGAGTATGAGGTTATTGACCATCATACGGTGCGAGCGTATATAGTGAACATTTACAAAGGCTTAAAAAAGGCGTCGTTGTCGCGGAAGGTCTCTTCCATAAAAGTATTCTTCAAGTTCCTAAAGAAGAAGGGCTATATAGAAGAGAACACGGCCCTCGTTGTCCGTAATCCAAAGGTTGAAAAACATCTCCCCAAGTTTTACACCATTGACGAGATGTTCCACTTTCTCGATTACCTTCCCAAGGAAGGCTGGCTCAACATGCGGAACAGGGCAATATTCGAGCTCATGTATTCCACGGGCATGAGGGCACAGGAGGTACTCAGCATCAACATAGAGGAACTCCACCTTGACGGCATGTGGCTTATGGTGAAAGGCAAGGGCGGAAAAGAACGGATAGTCCCTTTTGGCGAAAAGGCCAAGAAAGAGGTTGAAGAATATATTAGGGCAATGAAGGATCTTTTCGGCAGGCAGGCCACCAATCCGGTGGGCCCCCTCTTCGTGAATGTACACGGTCAGAGGCTCTCTTACCGCGGTCTTCTGAAGATTATGAAAAAACATCAGCTCAAGGCGCAGCTCTTCAAGCACCTGGGGCTTCACGGTATACGCCACTCCTTTGCCACCCATATGCTCGACAACGGAGCCGATTTGCGCAGCATTCAGGAGTTGCTGGGCCATTCAAAACTGTCGACGACCCAGAAGTACACCCACGTCTCCATTGATAAGCTCATGGAGATATACGACAAATCCCACCCGAGAAGGTAACGTGGAAGCCACTACTGTAATTTGTGTACGGCACAATGGGGCTGTCGCCATTGCCGGCGATGGTCAGGTAACGATGGACCGGGTAGTTCTGAAGCACAACGCACGGAAGGTGAGAAAGCTCTACCACGACAAGTGCGTGGCCGGTTTTGCGGGGGCAACCGCCGATGCCTTCACTCTCTTTGAACGGTTTGAGAAGAAGTTGGAGCAGTATCACGGCAACATCACCAGGGCGGCAGTGGAGCTTGCAAAGGACTGGAGGACTGACAGGCTTTTGAGACGGCTTGAAGCACTTCTTATCGTGGCCGACGCCGAACACACCCTGATCCTGTCCGGCACCGGTGACGCAGTGGAGCCTGACGACGGGATCGCAGCGATCGGGTCGGGAGGCCCCTATGCCCAGGCTGCAGCCATGGCCCTGGTGGGACATACGGAAATGACAGCAGCAGAGATAGCAAAAGAGGCGATGCGGATCGCTTCTACGATTTGCATCTATACAAACGACAGAATAGTGATTGAGGAGCTTTAATGAGAGTGTTGACTCCCAAAGAGATTACCGAGGAGCTTGACAGGTTTATCATAGGGCAGGGCAAGGCCAAGAAGGCCGTCGCCATAGCCTTGCGGAACAGGTGGCGCAGACAGATGATTGCCCCCGAATTACGGGATGAGATAGCCCCGAAGAATATTATCATGATCGGTCCCACCGGAGTCGGCAAGACCGAGATTGCCAGGCGGCTTGCGAAACTCGCTCACGCACCGTTCCTTAAGATCGAGGCGACGAAGTTTACTGAGGTCGGGTACGTGGGCAGGGACGTTGAATCCATGATACGGGACCTGACAGAACTCGCCATAAACATGGTCAAGAAGGATGAGCAGGAGAAGGTGATCGAAAAGGCCGAAGCAATGGCAGAGGAAAGGGTCCTGGATCTATTGCTTCCGCCGAGAAGGGGAGCAATTCAGGAGGAGCAGGAAGGTAGCGACAGTTCGAGAGAAAAACTGCGGCTGAGATTCAGGTCCGGCCAGATGGACGACAAACTGGTGGACATGGAGGTTCCGGAGCGGGCCCTGCCGATAATAGAGATCTTTTCCTCAGCGGGTCTTGAAGAAATGGATATGCAGATACGGGACATGTTCGGGAATATGCTCCCCAAGAAGACGAAAAAACGAAAGATAAAGGCAAAAGACGCCTACGAGCTGCTCATACAGGAGGAGTCGAAAAAGCTTATAGACATGGACAAAGTAGTCAAAGAGGCAGTAGAAAAGGTGGAGCAGTCGGGCATCATCTTTCTCGATGAAATCGACAAGATAGCGAGTCGTGATCACGGGCACGGGCCCGATGTGTCGAGAGAGGGTGTTCAGCGCGATATTCTTCCCATCGTGGAAGGCACTACGGTAACCACGAAGTATGGCATGGTGAAGACTGACCATATACTCTTTATCGCTGCCGGCGCTTTTCATATGTCGAAGCCATCAGACCTGATACCGGAACTGCAGGGCAGGTTCCCCATCAGGGTGGAACTCGATCCTTTGACCAAAGAGGATTTCTACAGGATCATCACTGAGCCCGACAACGCACTGGTGAAACAGTACTGTGCCCTTCTCGAAACAGAGGACGTGAAACTTCACTTCGACAAGGAGGCAGTAGAGGAAATTACCGATATAGCCCAGAGAATCAACGAAATGACGGAGAACATCGGAGCTCGAAGACTATACACAGTCATGGAGAGACTGCTGGATGACATTTCTTTCTCTGCCCCTGACATGAAAGAGAAGAAAGTCCTCATCACCAAGGCCTATGTACTGGAGAAACTGGGAGAGTTCCTGGAGAAAGAGGATTTGAGCAGGTATATACTTTAAGTTCGGGAGACCTATGAATGATCAGATAAGAACATTGCTTGAAGCTCTGCCATACATAAAAGCCTTCTTTGGCTCAACATTTGTGATTAAGTACGGCGGCGCCGCCATGGAGGAAGAATCTCTGAAAAAGGAGTTTGCCAAGGATGTGGCACTCCTGAAATATGTGGGTATCAATCCCGTGGTAGTGCACGGCGGGGGACCCAAGATAGGAAGACTTCTGAAGGAACTCCAGATCCCGACGAGTTTCGTTGACGGTCTCAGGGTAACTGACGAAAAGACCCTGGAAGTTGTGGAGATGGTACTTTCGGGACTCATCAACAAAGAAATTGTGAAGAACATAAACGACATGGGTGGTAAAGCCATAGGCCTGTCCGGCAAAGACGGCAGGCTGCTCATTGCAAAAAGGGTCGAGGGAAAGGATGTCGGTTTTGTGGGTGATATTGTGCACGTTGATACGGCAATCATCAAGGATATCAGCAAACATGGCTATATCCCTGTTATTGCGCCGCTCGCCGATGGCGTTGACGGGTTTTCATATAATATCAACGCGGATACAGCAGCAGGTTCCATCGCCAAGGCCCTGTCGGCCGAAAAACTTATTCTCCTTACTGATGTCCCCGGCGTTCTGGACAGCGAGGGGAATCTTATCTCCACTCTCCGCCGCCCGGATGTGGAGACACTCCTGAAGAATAAGACCGTTTCGGGCGGCATGATCCCGAAAGTGGGTTGTTGTACCGATGCCCTGGAAGGCGGGGTAAAGGAGACGCACATAATCGATGGCAGGATACCGCACGCCATACTTCTTGAAGTGTTTACCGATTCAGGAGTAGGAACCCAGATCATCGGAGGCGAATAGATGCAGGAAGATCTGATACAGAAAGGGAAACAATACCTGGCGAATACGTACACGCGGTTCCCCATCGTGGTGACGAAAGGCGAGGGCTGCTGGATATGGGATATGACGGGTAGGCGGTATCTCGACTTCCTTTCAGGGATAGCCGTCTGCAACCTCGGCCACGTTCAGAAAGACGTGCTGGACGCCCTGGTTACCCAGGCCGGCAAGCTATTCCATATTTCTAACCTCTTCTATACGGAGACCCAGATAAAGGCCGCTGAGATGCTTGTGGAACGTACCTTTGGCGACAAGGTATTTTTCTGCAACAGCGGGGCAGAAGCTAACGAGGCGGCCATAAAGCTGGCCAGAAGATACTCCTGGAAGAAATACGGAGAGGGGCGGTCCGAGATAATTGTAATGGAGAACTCTTTCCACGGCAGGACCATCAGTACACTGTCCGCAACGGGCCAGCCCAGGTTTCAGATCGGTTTTTCGCCCCTTCTTGAAGGTTTTGTTTTTGTACCGTTCAACGATATCGAAGCGGTGAAAGGTGCAATTACGGAGAAGACCTGCGCTGTCATGCTGGAACCCATACAGGCCGAAGGCGGCGTCTACCCCGCTCAGGAAGAATACATGAAAGTTCTTCGGGAGATCACCGCGGAGAAGGATCTGCTTCTCATACTCGACGAAGTACAGACGGGGATGGGAAGAACAGGGAAGTTCTTTGCCTATGAACATTACGGGATTGAACCCGACATCATGAGCATGGCGAAGGCATTGGCCAATGGATTTCCTGTAGGGGCCATCACTGCCAAGGACAGCGTGATGGACGCTTTCGAGCCGGGTACCCATGCAGCCACCTTTGGGGGAAATCCCATGGGCATGGCAGCCCTTGTGGCGACCTTAAACGTAATGTTCAGCGAAGGTGTTATCAAGAACTGCGAAGAGATGGGTTCCTATATACGTGAGAAATTCATGGCCCTGAAGAAGAAGTTCCCCTTCATTGTAGATGTTCGGGGCAAGGGGCTGATCATAGGGATAGAGCTGTCCATAAACGGCGATGAAGTACTGAAGGACTTCATGAAAGAGGGTATCATATTGAATTGCACCAAGGGCAAGATATTAAGACTCCTACCACCTCTGATAATTCAGAAGGAGGAGGTGGACATATTCCTGGAACTTGCGGAGAGAATATTTGAAAGATGGGAGAATCGGTGAAAAGAGACTTTACAAAACTTCTGGATATCAGCCTGAGTGAGGCCGGGCACCTTCTCGGAAGAGCCCGTTACCTGAAAGGAGTCAGAAAGGAGAGGAAGGAGTACAGGCCTCTCGAAGGGAAGACTCTGGCCATGATTTTTGAGAAGGCATCAACAAGGACCCGGATCTCCTTTGAGATCGGAATGAAGGAACTGGGGGGCTATGCAGTCTTCCTGAGCGCCGGTGAGACGCAGATAGGAAGAGGCGAACCGATTAAAGATACAGCAAGGGTTCTCAGCAGGTATGTAGATGCCATCATGATCAGGACCTATTCCCAGGAGACGGTTGATGAACTTGCACGGTCCGCCACGGTGCCTCTCATAAACGGACTTTCCGACCTTTACCACCCCTGCCAGATTCTTTCCGATATGTTCACGATAGAGGAATTCAGAGGGAATAAGAATGATCTGAAAGTCGCATATGTGGGTGACGGCAATAACGTTGCTAATTCCTGGATAGAGGGAGCGCTTCTTTTCGGTTTTGACCTTGCCGTAGCTACACCACCCGGGTACGAGCCTGACGGCCCGCTCCTTGAAAAGGGAAGAGTACAGGGCAATGTGATGCATACGAATGATCCCTTTGAGGCCGTGAAGGCTGCTGACGTTATCTACACTGATGTCTGGGTCAGTATGGGGCAGGAAAAGGAACAGATTGAGCGGAAGAAGGCATTTGCCTCTTTCCGGATCGACGAAGACCTTCTGCGCGGGGCAAAATCCGATGTGATGGTAATGCATTGTCTCCCTGCCCACAGGAATGAGGAAATTACGGAAGCCCTTTTTGAACGATTTGAGAATGAGATTTTCACGCAGGCCGAGAACAGGCTTCACGTCCAGAAGGCGCTCCTGGAATGGCTTATTCTGAATAACGCGTGAAGCGAGATAAGCGTTAAGTCATGTATGGTGTACGATCTACAATCTTCAGTCAGAAAGCCGAATCCGTAAAGTGCCAGCCGAAATCTTTCCGGTCGGTGGCGCCTACTCTGCTTCGGCTGCCGTCCACCAATAATTTGCAGAATGGAGGTTTCATATGAGTACAATAAAAAAGGTTGTCCTTGCATATTCCGGCGGTCTTGATACTTCGATAATAGTGAAATGGCTGCTCGAAACGTACGACTGCGAGGTGATAGCCTACGCTGCTGACGTGGGCCAGGCAGAAGAGCTGAAGGGTTTGAAGGAGAAGGCACTGAAGACGGGTGCGTCGAAGATATACATCGATGACCTGAGAGAAGAATTTGCAAGGGACTTCATTTTCTTTGCCATAAGATCGAATGCCATTTACGAAGGTACCTACCTTCTTGGTACGTCCATTGCCAGACCTCTCATTGCCAGACGACAGATCGAAATAGCGCGAGCCGAGGGTGCAGACGCGGTCTGTCATGGGTCTACAGGCAAGGGGAATGACCAGGTGAGATTCGAACTTACCTATTACGCTTTTGAGCCGAACATAAAGATAATTGCGCCATGGAGAGAGTGGACCTTCTCGTCACGGGATGAGCTCATTGACTATGCGGCGAAACATGGAATCGAAGTTCCCGTGAGCAAGGCGAAGCCTTACAGCATGGACCGGAATCTGATGCATATCAGTTATGAGGGGGGTGTACTGGAAGATCCATGGAACGAGCCCCATGAGTCCATGTTCCTCACCACCGTATCACCCGAGAAGGCTCCTGACACTCCGTGCTACGTTGAGATAGAGTTCGAAAACGGCACGCCGATGAAACTTGACGGGAAAACGATGACTCCCTTTGAAATCATAGCGTACCTGAATAAAGTCGGCGGTGATAACGGTATAGGCAGGGTCGATATTGTGGAGAACCGGTTCGTAGGGATGAAGTCGAGAGGCGTCTATGAGACCCCGGGGTGCACGATTCTCCATGCGGCCCACAGGGCCATGGAGTCGATCACTATGGACCGCGAGGTGATGCATTTGAGAGACAGCCTTATCCCGAAGGTAGCCGAGCTCATTTACTACGGGTTCTGGTACTCCCCGGAAATGAAAGTGCTTCAGGCTTTTACGGATGAAGCCCAGAAAGGAGTCTCCGGTACGGTACGGATGAAACTCTACAAGGGTAACTGCATTGTCGCGGGCAGGAAATCTGACCGTTCATACTACATGAAAGATTTTGCAACCTTCGACAAAGACTCTGTGTACGATCAGAAAGATGCAACCGGCTTCATCAGACTTAATGCGTTGAGGCTTCGTATCCGGGCGATGCTTGACAAATAGGGCCATAGAAGAAAGCCCGGAAGGCTTTGCCCGAGGGGTGATACTGGGCGGATGGTTAGGACAATCAGAGGATTACAAAGATGAACGCATATGAACCGGATAGTATAGAAAAGAAGAGACAGGCCCTCTGGGAAGATCGTGGCCTCTTCAGCTTTACCGAAGATAATTCGACA
>CAYOYU010000017.1:36081-36327 GCA_964408265.1 uncultured Syntrophorhabdaceae bacterium | reverse complement strand
GGAAAGAGAAATGGCCGGCATTAAAAAAAACAGCATGGCGATAGAGATGATGCTTAACCGTCCAAAACCAGTTTGATTCTTCATTCTCACACCTTCCCGACCGTGGGAGCACGTGTCTTGCCGATGAGGAACTGATCCCGATCATTCCCCTTGCCCTCATCTTTTGTCTGTATTTTGGTTCGATTATATCAATTGACGAAAGTAATGAGAAGGCAATTCATTACCGGAGGAAATGGGCGGTGAAAA
>CAYOYU010000017.1:29806-36071 GCA_964408265.1 uncultured Syntrophorhabdaceae bacterium | reverse complement strand
TTCTCTCTTTCAGGAAGGCATGTCACGAGCAGACAACGAAGCGGACTGTTGAAGGTTACGCACCTCGCCAACCGTGAAGGCACCTTCAATTGTTGATCTTCGATGTTTCCGCAGTTCTGCCGAATGCCGTTCGTAACCCTGACCATCTCGGGAACCGAGAGACCTTGGAAAGGCGCTCTCGTCTTCTTTCGTAATACCCCAAAATGACTTTGCTTTTAGGTGTCTTGCGTCAATAAATAAGGGCGGCGGCAATAACTTGCGAGTGATCGCTCATCGATAAAGGAGACGGGAATGAACATGACGAGAGATGCCCGCCAAGATCGGTGGTCGGCGGCCGCTCCACGGTTAGTGTTCCAAAAGGCAAACCACACCGTTACCCCAACTATATGGGGAAAATGAGTAACCGAGCTTTGCCTGTCTCGTGCCTGGTGTTACCTTACGAGACGTCTCCGAATATACCTCTGTAGATCTCTTCGGTGGTTTCTAACGCCGCATGGTTCGTATCGGCTACGTCTTTGTTGCCGTACCGCCATATGTCTGCGTCGTTAGTGCCCTTCGGGACGTTCTCCGTGAACGTTTGTGCTACTTTTTGCTCTTGCATACCGTAACCTCGCCAGTGAGGTAGATTCGAGACTTCAATGTCTCGTTTACAGCATAAAGATGCGGCGAGTAGAAATGCCATCTTCGGCAACGCCGCACTTCTTGATCTCAGAGAGCATGATCTATCTATTAAGGTACTGTATTACTGGTAGCGTCGAAAATCAAGCGATAAGAGTCGACATGCCCTCACATTAGGCAATCGGGAAGTTCTCGCGGTCTGTGTCGTCCTTCATCCTGCCTCTCGTCTTCTTACCATGCATTGCGGGTAACGACAATGCGGAAATACAAGAAAAATGGCTAAAGCTGACACAGTATAGTCGGGTCTGCATCTCCGGCGTGCTGCGACGAATGCTGCATGAAAGGTGAGAACGCTGCATGGTGCGCCGGATTACGGAAGACAGGAAGGAGGCCGCAGACCAGAAGGCAAGATCACAGCGAGCCGTGTTGGACGAGACATCCAGTTAGTCGCAACCCATAACCGCAATCGTTCCCATTACTAGTTGTAGACTCGGCTGTCTTCGCCTGCCGGGTCATCCATGGCGTGCCGCAGTTTCAGCAAGCGCTTCGCGGGCCATAGCATTGCCCTCCGGCGTAAGAAGCCACACATCGATCACACCGCCGAGGAATTCCAGATATGGTGCCCATTCTATAGCAAATCGGATATGGTCGATTTCGGCCCCCGTCAGGGAAAATCGCCACAGTTTATCGGAATCCTTCACCAGGGCGTCGTTGAGTGAAAGAGCTTCCTGCCTTGAATCGTGGCCCTCGATGATGGAGCAGATCTCCTTCGTCTTTTCCGCGTCGTAGTTGAGCGAGTCGAGGATGCCCTGCGCAATTCTCGCACCTTCAACCTCGTGCAGCCGCTGGCTTTCGAAGTCCCGGGCATTCGGTCCAAAGGCGTTGAGCATCTTCTCTTCGGGCACCGCCTTCCAGCCTACGTCATGGAGGAGGACGGCAGGCAGGACGACCTCTTCATCGGCGTCGGGACGGAGGGCCACTAACCGTCGGGCAAACCCGTAGCAGACCTCCACATGGATCTCGTTCTCCCGCACATCCAGGTATGGTTTTGCCTTTTCCCGGATAGCGTCGTAATTTCTGCCCATCCTATTTTTCTCCGGGGCAGCGGCCTCGCAAGTCGGGCCCCATGTACCCCCAGTACCACTCTCCATCACCGAATTCCCATGTTTCCAGCGGTCTCTCCTTCAGGGGTGGTTGACCCGGCAGATCAACGGAGATACCCACGACCAATACACAACGGAGAAGCTGCATCTGCACACATGAACAGTTCCTGAGAAGCTCGCCCTCTATCTTCGATTTGCTTCGGTCTTCTTTCCACCGGAGATCTTTCTTGAACTCATCCAGAGTCATCTTTTGCCTTATGACGGGGGACGTCATAGCATACCACTTCTCTATATCGTTGTTGCCCAGGGCATGGTGAAACTCCTGCAGCCGTTCCCTGAGGCGATCCTCCCTGGGCAACTCCCCGGATTGCGGCAGGATTGTCTGGCAGGCTCCAAGAAGCAAGACAACCACGGCGAAGAGTAGCACTGAGGCGTGGGCCCTCAAATTCTGCTCCCATCTTTCTCTCATCTTCATCTCCTTACACTCGGGGCAAGAAACAGGCCCGTCTGAAATGTTGCACAAATCTCTGTTCTAATCAAGGAAAGATTCGGTTCTGGGATCAGGTGCAGGAGACTTCTTGCGGAGAATGACCATGGTAACTCCCTTTGTATACATTGCTTCGGCAGTCGAAGCAAACACCATGATCCTCGCAAACTAAGTACAGATAAGGGTTCGCAAGATAGGGAATTCGAAACCTGAAACTTCAAAAGAGAAGGGGAAACAGAGCAACACCGAGTGGAAACGTGCAGGCTGCCTATGGGTCCTCCTTTTTCGTGGCGAGCCTCTGAGGCTCCGGTTTACCGCGAGAAAGGAGGACAACGCTTGGTGCCCGAGCCCTTGGCATAACTCGTATGAACCGTTATGTGCGGTCAAGCATATGGGCGAGTTGTTCCGCCACGTCACCCGTAAGCGACACGCACTGGTCGGAGTGCTCCGGTGAGCCGAACTCAAGGCCGCGGATCAATACGCGGCAGCAGGTGCTCCCCTTTTGAGACCTGAACCAATCATGGAGTTCTTTGGCCTTCCCGAGAACGACGGGAGCCTCATCGCCTGGATTGGAGCGGCCGTACACCATCCCCAGAACCATGATGCCCCCCGCGAGAGCCCCGCAAGCACAGCCGCCGGCTCCGAGGGCACCCATGCCTACGGGAAAACCCGACGCGAGCCGGACCGCCTCCGGGGGAAGGGGATTTCCAAGCGCCTCATTGAAGGTGTAAAGGATCGCCTCGGAGCAGAGAAACTTTCCGCTTCGGTAAAGGTCTTCTGCCTGACGCCTTAACGCGGGAACGTCCATTGGTGCCTCAATCGAGGGACTCGACCGTAAGGCCGAATATTTTCTCCTTCTCGTCAACAAGAAGGGTAAGAGAGCATCCGTTTGCCCGGTATACGAAGGGTGGAGCAAGGTCGGTCAGACCTGCATCAAGAATTCTTCGTCTCCCCACTTCAAAGGCCGTGCCCGGACGTATGCCGAAGAGGCTGGTCTTGGGATTCAGGGTAGTGATCTTCCGTATCTTCTTATTGAACCCGTAGCCGATCACTATATCAAGGGCGTCGAAGTGGCGCTCATATCCTTTCAGGCAGGGCTCTTCAGTAGCCTGCACGCTGTTAATTTCGCGATAGTCTACGGCGGAGAAAAGCTTCACGCCGAAAACATCAATATGGCCCTCAAGAGCACCGCCCTCCACGTACCCTATCGAGCCTGCAAGGAGAAGACATGAGAGGAGGATCGATTTCCAAAGTCGCATGGATGGCTATTTCGTTACGGGGTAGCCCATCTCCGCCCATCCGGTGATACCCGCAGGATAGCGATAGACGTTCTTGAACCCGTCGTCGACAAGTATTTTCGCCCCTATATGGCTTCTTCTGCAGGCGACGAATCCGCAATAGATCACCACGGTTTTGTCTTTGTCCGCACCCGCCGTCTTGATGAGGGAGTCCTTGGCGGCTTTGGTAAGCTCCTTTTCCGTCTTAGGCATAGCGGCGTTCAGGGCGAAGGGGAGTATGCCGAATTCCTTGTCCTCTGCGGCGGGAAGGGCACTGATAATGGTCATCTTCTTCCCTTCATCAACCCACTTCTTCAGCTCCGCGGTGGTTACGATCCTGTAACCCCCATCCTTTATGTCCGATGCAAACTTAACGGTGGCATTCTCAATCGGAATTTCCTGCCCCTTGGGCGACGTCCCATGAGTGGAAGCGCAGCCCACGAGGCCAAGGGACAGGACTGCCATCAAGACAACAAATTTGACCATGTTCATCTGGTCCTCCTGAATAAGATTTTGTTTGACCTCCTATTTTAGTAGGCCCACAAAAGGTATGTCAAATGAAACTTATGACTTCAAGATATAAGTGTTAGTCGTTTAGTGAATAATGTGGCCGCCCTGCGGGGAGATGCGGGAAGCTCTTCGTCTATAAACGTAAAGCCCCCCTGTATCCTTTTTGTCCTCACTCTCGTCTAACCTTCTAAAGACGAGTTGCCGGTCCACAGACCGGACGAGGAGGTAGACATGTGGTTCTGGTGCAATGTGCCTTTTTCAGCTCTATGGTGGCTATTCCCTCTGGCGATGATCATCTGCATGGTAATGATGTTCCTCATGATGAGGGCCTTCTTTACCGGCCGTTTTCCCTGCCGGACCATGCGCTTAAGGGGCAAAGGTCATGACAATAGCGCCTGCGGCGGCGGGGGCATTGGCGGAGGCAAAACTCAGATTACGGAGGAGGATTGATTCTATGAAAAATATAATGGAATCCATGATGAACAGGTGAGGACCATCGGTGGTGACGGCAGGTGCCGTCCCCGGGAAGGAAGCGGGTGAGGCTGCTTATCTGAAAGAGGCTTTCGATGAATGGATGGGCGGTATCAAGAAGAAGGTAGCCGCACTGGCCGCAGAGAAACACGATCCGGGAGAGATAGCATCGGCCCTTGGAATGTCGGAGAAGGCACTTCTTGCCGTGGTGGTCGCCATGGTCCGGGAGGGAAGCATCCGTATTACAGGAATAGACTCAAACCAATAAAGGGAGGAAGGAACAATGACTGACGGGAGAACATGTTGCGGAGGACAGCAGGCGGCAGAGGAGTCGCCGGCCTATGAGACGGTAAGGATAGAGAAGACGCAAAAGGTCTGTCCCGTGTGCGAGGATTATGCGCGCCGCCAGGCCTCAAAACCAGTGGTGGTGATGAGCTGCGAGGGGGCATGCCTCAGAGGCGAGATCGCGCGGCAGGGGGCAAATATCCTTTGCTTCAGGCTTGCGCCCGAAAAAACGGCACGCCTGTGCCTCGGCGGGGCTTTCACCAAGGATACGGGCCAGAGGAGTCTCGCGCAGAACGGGGCGCGGGTGATCGCAGTGGAGGGCTGTTTTCTGGAATGTTCGAGCAGAATGATGAAGGGCGTGATTCCGGGACTCATGCCGGAGGTCATCATTGCGGATACACTCTACGAATTCGACCGCAGCCTCTTTGGTATCAACGAGATGCCCGACGGCGAGATTACAAGCCATGGGGAAGAGGTTGCAGCGAGAATCGCCGAAAGGATATAATTCCAGCATGGACAACCAGATGACTTTCGAGCAAATTTACGAGCTCAGCCGGGCGAGGGTTCTACGCTACCTCACCCGGCTCGTGGGTGATTCCGAGGCGGAAGACCTCACCCAGGAGGTATTCGTCAAGGTTTACCGGGGTCTGGAGGGATTTCGGGACGAGTCCCGCCTGCTCACATGGATCTACAGCATCGCCACCAACGCGGCCCTCGACCGAATGCGCAGCCCGTCGTTCAAGGCCGTCGAACCCGTTGAAAATGTGGAGCTCATTTCGATTGAGGCCGGACAAAAAAACCCCACCGTGGAACAACAGGCCATCAAGGAGGAGATGAGCTCCTGTATTCGCCGTGTTGTTAATCGCCTGCCCGAAACCTACCGGACAGTGATCGTGCTCAGTGATCTGGAAGGCTTCAAGGACAGCGAGATCGCCGCTATCCTCGGGCTCAGCCTCCCCGCTGCCAAGGTCGCCCTCCACCGCGCCCATGCAAGGCTGAAGAAGGCCCTTTCCAGTTACTGTGTCTTCTACCGGAATGAAGAGAACGAACTGGCCTGCGACCGCAAGACGGATTCCTGAACATCCTGTATCCCATGCCTGTTAGATTGCGACAAGGGGAACAAAGATAACCGCTGCCACACTCCCCACTGATTGGTAGTGTCCTATTTAGAAATCAAATAAGGACACTCCCCACTGATTGGTAGTGTCCTATTTAGAAATCAAATAAGGACACTCCCCACTGATTTCAGGTCTTTCTGGAAGAAACTGAAGGTTGATGCTATAATTGCGTCGATCGCAGAGATTCCAGCGGAGGATAGCTATGGCAAAAGGCGTCAGTCGGTTGTGGGATATGTGGGATTTACTACCGAACTCCGTACGGGAATCACTTGTAAAAGCCCTTGAAAAGAACAGGGCTGAAGGGATAACCCGCCAGGACGACTCCGTCCGCTCCTGCCCCCACTGCGGCCACGGAAATACAGGTGACTGCGACCATGTTCACGGCGTCGCCGACGC
>CAYOYU010000017.1:27369-29796 GCA_964408265.1 uncultured Syntrophorhabdaceae bacterium | reverse complement strand
CACCTGTGGCTTCCTCTGGTGCCTGGAATGCGACACCGCCCTCCTGACCACGGTCAATTGTGGTCATTGGGCTGTCTGCGCCGACTGCGGGGAATGGAAGGAATCCTCGGGCTATTGCGGCCGGACAGCAGCCGATTGCAGTCGCATAAAGGACTGGATCCGGAATACTCACCCCAACGCCTGATATATGGAGGGACAGCTTTTGAACGGCGCAGAACTGATGCTCAAGACTGCAAAGGCAGCGGGAATCGAAGTCTGCTTCGCCAACCCCGGGACCACGGAGATCCCCATTGTCATGGCCCTCAACAAAGCCCGGGGATTCAGACCCATTCTGGCCCTTTTCGAGGGGGTCTGCACGGGCGCGGCCGACGGGTACGGCCGGATGCTCGATAGACCGGCCATGACGCTTCTCCATCTCGGCCCCGGATTTGCCAACGGAATCGCTTATCTCCACGATGCCCGGCGCGCAGGGACACCGGTTTTCAACGTCATAGGAGAACACGCCACATGGCACAGACCTTCCGACCCGCCACTGGCCATGGATATTGAGAGTCTGGCCAAAACGGTATCGGCATGGTACAAGACCTGTTCCTCAGTTGAGGAGATATCGCGGGATACCGCTGAAGCAATAGCGTCGGCACAGCACGGCCATGTCTCCAGCCTTATCTTTCCCCACGATTTGCAGCTCTCCACGCCCCTTGACGAGACCGTGGTCCCGGCCGAGGTCGTCTTTGAACCGGTGGGCAACGAGACCATCGATGCCTCAGTACGGGCGCTCCGGAGATCAGGCCCCACGGCGCTCCTGCTCGGGGGACGAGGCTTGCGGAAGAGGGGCCTCATAGCGGCCGGCCGGATCAGAGCAGCCACGGGCTGCGACATTCTCTGCCAGAACTTTCCGCCTTTCATAGATAGAGGGATAGGTTTGCCATCGGTTCAGCGGATACCCTACTTCCCTGAAGAGGCCCTCGAAATGCTGGGTTCATATCGGGCCATCGTGATAGCAGGGATGAAAGAACCCGTCACCTTCTTCGGATATAAAGGGGTAGACAGCTATCTCATCAGGAGAGAGCAGCCCAGAGTTCATCTCTGCCCAGGCAGTCAACATGTCATCGATGCCCTTGAAACCCTTGCCGACTCTCTTCACAGCCCGTCGGCAGGTGTTGGTGATGGCAGCCTGGTGAGAGACATCTCCCGGCCTGCCCTTCCCAGAGGACGGCTGACACCGGAAAAGGCCTGCGCCGCCATAGCCGCCCTTCAGCCCGAAAATGCCATCGTTGTCGACGAAGGTTTGACCAGTTCCTTCTCCTATTACCCCCAGGCGGCAGCACTCCCGCCACACAGCCTCTTCACCGTCACCGGCGGAGCAATCGGCTATGGCATGCCCTGCGCGGTGGGAGCGGCAGTAGCCTGCCCCGGCCGGCCCGTCATCAACATTCAGGCCGATGGAAGCGGCATGTATACCCTCCAGGCACTCTGGACAGAGGCAAGAGAGAATCTCGACATCACCACCCTCGTCTGTTCAAACAGGAGTTACCATATCGTGGAACTCGAACTGGCAAGGGCCGGCATCACCAGACCGAGCAGGAAGGCAAAGGCTCTGTTCCAACTCGACTACCCTCCCATCGACTGGGCCACTGTATCACGGGGGCTCGGGGTACCCTCAGCTACGGTCCACACCGCGGAGCAGCTCATCCTTGAGGTGGAGCATGCCCTGAATGAAGAAGGCCCTCACCTCATCGATATGGTGTTTGCGTGAGGGAATTAGCGCCTCGTGGCAGGGAGGTTCTGCTCCTTCTCGTCGTGGCGACTTTTCTTCTCTGCGGGCTTGTTGCGAACCGGCTCGAGGCATCGGAGAAAGTGAAACCCGTGGCCGCCGGAGCCATATGGGAGCCCCGGCCCGGGGAGCTTGACCTTATACGCGAGAGGTGTTCTTCCCCCAAGGTCTCTGATTTCGGGGACTGTTTTGTGAGAGGCATGGCATCGGCGGGAGCCTCAGCCGAGGCCGTCACCTTTGCGCGGCGTACGGACAGTATGGCAATCTTGAGGGGTTTCAGGAATGCAGGGAAGGTTGATGTGGCCTATCTCTTTTACCCTTTCAGGGCCAATGAGAATTACGGTTGGTTTTTTGTAAACGGTTCTCCTTCCTTAGTCGACGTTGACGAACAGAATAATCTCGCCCTTGACCAGTTGAAGGCAGACCCTCTCTACAAAAGCATGGCGAAACGATTTCCCGATATTTCCCTCTGGCCTGATGACCGTTTCACCATGGACCTTCCCGAGGCAGAGAGAACAACAGACGGCGGCCAGAAGTTCATCGTCACATACCGGCTCCAGAACCTCTGCCATGCCTGCGAGCTTCTCGGCTATGCAGACTTTGTCTTCAGGTTTGACAGGGCCGGTCGCTTTCTGGGAACGGAGTTGGCCGCG
>CAYOYU010000017.1:24262-27359 GCA_964408265.1 uncultured Syntrophorhabdaceae bacterium | reverse complement strand
ATGGCAAAAACCAAAAAGAAGCCTCAGGCACCGGCGAAGAAGAAGGGCACCGTCAAAGGGGTGATCCTCCTTGTCGTTGGGGCGGGATCCGTAGCGTTAACGTTTTATCTCGGCGCAGACATAAAGGGTTTCTTCGCTCTCATTACCGGCCTTGTCCTCGGGTTGTGGGGAGCCACGTACCTCTGGACGGGCAAGGGAAAGTCAAAGAAGAAGGGGTCACCAAAAATTAAGCAGCAGAAATCAGCCCCTAAAAAGAAATAGAAGACCTGAGTTATCCTAAAGTGAAATTGACCTGAACTATTATTCTTCTACTTCGGGGAGTACTGAGGAGATTGCGCGGTATTCGTTCATGACTTTTTTCGTGAAGCGCGTTTCGTAAATGCCCAGGCGGGCGGTTTTCGCTTCTGCTTTCCTTGTCCCTGCGTTGTAGGCATGCAGTGCCGAACCCAGGGTTTCAAACTTGTCCATAAGCCAGGAGAGATGGTTCACCCCTATCTTAATGTTCTTCTCCGGTTCGTGGAGGCATTTTGCACCATTGATGGTTACTCCTGCATCTCTGGAAACGTGCTTGGCAAGGGCGGGCTTGATCTGGAGAAGACCCCTGGAGCCGTCCCGTGAGATCGCATCGTACCTGAAGTTGCTCTCCACCTTCATCACTGCGAGAACAAGCCTGTAATCGATATCGTACTCCCTGGCCTCGTCGTAGACGGTGTTGGCGATGACGGTCAGCTTCTCATCACTGGCCCTCACCTTCTTTAGCTTGAGATATTCTACTGTCTTGCTGATGATCTTTCCCCTCTGCGGATCAGACTCGCTGCTTCCCGCCAGGATGGCCGAATAGCCCGAAAGGACAAAAGCAATGATCAACGCAAGGGAAAGACATATGAGCTTGAACTTCTTGTGAATACGCATAAGGAATGTAAATACACCACATCAGTGACGGGTGTCAACATTTTTCTGCTTACCCTACGTTTTTGATCCTGTTATCCTCATCCACATAAACCTTTGAAGGCTTGAATGCAGCGAGGTCTTTCTCTTCGTACGTGGCATAGGTAACAATAATGATGATGTCACCTTTTCTTCCCTTATGGGCGGCCGCGCCATTGATGCAGATGGTGCCGGAATCCCTTTCCCCTTTTATTGCATACGTGGTGAAGCGCTCGCCGTTGGTTACGTTGTAAATGTCTACCTGCTCATAGGCCAGGATGTTCGCTTTTTCGAGAAGCGTCTCGTCGATGGTTATGCTTCCCTCATACCCGAGGTTGCTGTCGGTAACCCGCGCTCTATGGATTTTCGATTTCATCATCGTCCGTTGCATCTTACTCCTCCGTCAAAATTGTGTTATCTATAAGCCTTGTTTTGCCCACACGACAGGCAATGGCCAGGAGTGCTTTTCCCCTCACCTGATCTACTTCTTTCAGCGTTTCGGCATCGCTGATGCTCACATATTCGATGTTCACACCCTCTCTGGAACTGAGGATTGCTTTTGCCTGGTCCACAAGGAACGCAGCATCCCTCTTTCCGCTTTTCACAAGTTCCTGAAGCCGCGTCATGGATGCGTAGATAAGCAGCGCCTTTTCGCGCTCCTCAGGGCTGAGATAGGTGTTTCTGGAACTCATGGCAAGACCGCCCGCTTCCCTCACCGTGGGGAAAGGAACGATTTCGAGGTCCATGTTGAGGTCTCTGGTCATCCTCTCAATGATCTTGAGCTGCTGGTAATCCTTCTGGCCAAAGACCGCATAATGAGGTTTTACAATATTGAAGAGTTTGGCTACCACGGTGGCCACTCCGGTGAAATGGCCAACCCGCATCTTCCCGCACAGATAGTCTTCCAGGTCCCTCACCTCGACGTAGGTGGAGTATCCAGGTGGATACATTTCCTTCACATCAGGGAAGAAAAGCAGGTCCGTATGTTCCTGCTCAAGGAGCCTCTTGTCCCTTTCAAGGTCCCTGGGATACTTGTCGAGGTCCTCTGTGGGGCCGAACTGCGTGGGATTCACGAAGATGCTGGCGACCACAAAATCACTCACTTCCCGCGCCTTCCGCACCAAGGCAAGGTGGCCCTCATGGAGGTATCCCATGGTCGGCACGAAGCCTATCTTCCTGCCCTCGCGCCTGACCCTGTCGGCAGACGCTTGCATCTCTCTTACAGTATGAACGATTTCCATCTTCTTTTGTGACCCCTCTGCCGCCGGCTTAAGTCTCAGGACCAAGATCGGCGGCAATCCTTTCCTTTAATGGAATGACCTTCCATCATCGGGAAAGGTTCCATCCTTTACTTCTTCTGCATACTTCTTTATGGCAGCGTCCATCTCCTGACGCAGATTCATGTAAGTTTTTACAAACTTCGGCCTGATATCCCCCATGAGCCCAAGAAGGTCATAGATCACGAGGACCTGCGCATCGCAGTCAGGCCCGGCGCCGATGCCGATGGTGGGAATGGAGAGCATATCCGTAATCTCCTTGGCAAGCTGTCTCGGCACCATTTCAAGGACAACCGCAAAGGCCCCCGCTTCTTCGACGGCCTTGGCGTCCTCTATCAGAGCTTCCGCGGCCTGGCCTTTACCCTGGACCTTATAGTTGCCCATCCTGTTGATGGACTGCGGGGTCAGTCCGATGTGTCCCACCACGGGGATCTCCACGTCCACGAGGGCCCTGATGACCTCTTTCATTTTGGTTCCGCCCTCGAGCTTAACCACGCCGGCACCACTCTCCTTGATCATCCTGCCGGCGTTCCTTTTTGCCTGCTCAATACTCTCATGGTAGGACATGAAGGGCATATCAATCACCACGAGGGCCCTTTTCGTACCTTTCACGACGGCCTTTGTATGGTGAATCATCTCTTCAACTGTTACGGGAATTGTATTGGGATAACCGAGCACGGTGTTGCCCAGCGAGTCTCCCACAAGAATCATATCAATGCCGGCACTGTCGACCACGCGCGCAATCACCGCATCATATGCGGTGAGCATGGTCATCTTCTCTTTGCCTTTCCTCTCCCTGATCCAGGGTACCGTCACCTTTTCCATAAAACCCCCTAAATAAAAAAAGCCTTCTGAACGCACCTCAGAAGGCTGTGATTACCTATGTCCTTCCG
>CAYOYU010000017.1:23542-24252 GCA_964408265.1 uncultured Syntrophorhabdaceae bacterium | reverse complement strand
TCCGTCCCGGCCCAGCGTACGGATCCAAGCGGTATGTGTGATATTGAACCAACAATTGGGACCGATGTCAAATAAAATTTCGGAAACAAAGTCCCGGGCAGGAATATCTGAACTCGAAAAGAAATCCGAAATCCCAATATCTAAACTCTAAACGGGGAGAGGCATTGATCGTGATGACTCGAAACGGCCTTGTTTAGGATTTAGGGATTAGAATTTCGGATTTGGAATTCTCACTTCCTATATATAGTTGTCCAGCAGCAGAGAGAGGGTCTTCTCGACTCCCCCCGGCTCTTTCTCCTCAATATCCTTGATGGTCCTTATGATCCTCTGGTACGCGAGCTGATCCGCCAGGTCCTTCACGCTCCTATACATCCCGGCCCTTCGCCCGAACCGGAAGACCAGCTTCTGCTCTGCATTGAGGGTAAAATATTCATCTATAACGGAGAGGATTCTCTCTTTCTCCTCGGGCAGCTTTCCATCCACTTCTTCCAGGAGGTTCAATATGTGGTCGCTCTTGATCTGGCTTGTGATGCCCTCCAGGTGTTCCACGAGCAGACGCTCCTCAAGGAGGATTTCCTCTTCATTCTCCATGACAAAATCGCCTTGCTCCAGCTTGGCGTAAAGAGGCATGGTTCGTATCAGTTTAAGTGTCCTGAAGCGGATAAAATCGGGATTGATCTTATTCAGGGCATCCGCTGTCTCCAGGGCAT
>CAYOYU010000017.1:0-23509 GCA_964408265.1 uncultured Syntrophorhabdaceae bacterium | reverse complement strand
GCTCTTTCCACCACTTTCTCCCGCCCAATCCGAGGATGACATATTCCGAAAGCTCGATGCCCGACTCCTTCACCATCCGGCCTGCATCTATCTGCTCTTCTTTGGTTACCCCTTTGCGCATATATTTCAGGAGAAAATCAGACCCCGTCTCGAGCCCCACGTGGAGCCTGGTGAGGCCCGCTCCCTTCATCTGTTTCAGCTGATCGACGGTCAACCGCTTCGCGATCGTCCTCGAACGGGCATAGGAGGTGACCCGTTCCGTGGTTGGAAAGGTTTCCTTCAGATACTCAAGGGCCTCGATGAAAACCTCCGGATTCATGGCAAGGGAGTTGGCATCCTGGATAAACACGTCCCTGGCGCCGAAATACATCCAGACGGCAACACTCTTGTAACATTCATTGTAGCTGTTGCTTTCAAGGATGGATTCTGCCAGTTGCCCGCTTATCCGCTCCGGAGAGCCTCTTTCTCCTGACAGTCCCGCGATTTCTTCGTAAATTGCTTTGATGGTGTCAATGTCCCTCTTTATCTCTCCCAGGCTTCTCTTCTCGAACCGCCTGTTTTTATAGAGGTGGCAGAATTCGCACTGGTTCCAGGGACAGTTTCTCGTGAACCGCACGAGGAGGCTGTACGCCTCGCTTGGCGGCCTTATGGGGCCAATCTCGTATCTCAGGGTCCTGCTCATACCGGGCCTGTTCCTAAATCTTCAAGGTGCCTGATCGGGCCCTTCCAGCCTCTCCCGGCGAACCGCGCCGGCCACAGGTGCGGTCGTCACGGAAACCGGGTGGAGGAAAGTCGTCTCTCTGTGATGGAAATCGGTATTATTCTTTTTCGACGTGGACGGAGAATGCAGGCGTGGACATTTTCGACTGGACCTTTTTCCGCTGCTTGCCTGCTGCGCCTTTCTTCTTCTTTCTTCTCAGTTCCGTTTTCTTCGTATTCGATGGCATGGCAACCTCCTTTCGAGTTGCAAAAGATACCATAGAGTTTCAGCTATTTTCAAGGGTTATGTTGACAGGCCCCGTGGGGGCACGAAAAGGCCCGATTGATCCCGAGGAAAGGCCTGCAGGTCGCTCTCAGGGCGGGGAATTCTTGTGCGGCCTCTTCGAAAAGTTCCTTCTCCTGGAAGGGAAGGAAGAGAGAGGCACTCAAAGCCCGGAGCGTGGCCGGATAGCCGATTTTATTTGAAATATCTGAAATCATATGGTAATTTAAACGGCGTAGTTAAATTTACACGCCCTTCAATTGGCTTCAGGGTGCAGATCATCTGTCTGAAAACCAAAATGCGAAAGGCGGACGTACTAACCAGGAGGATACATGTCGAATCTCACCATTAAGCAGCTTTTGGAAGCAGGCGTACATTTCGGGCACCAGACAAAACGGTGGAATCCAAAGATGAAACCGTACATCTTCGGGGCACGGAACGGCATCTACATCATCGATCTTCAGAGAACTCTGAAGATGTTCAAGGAAGCCTATAACTTCGTGAAGGAAGTGGCCTCCCACAACGAATACATACTCTTTGTGGGCACGAAGAAGCAGGCACAGGAAGCAATCGCCGAGGAAGCCAAACGGTGCGGAGCCTTCTACGTAAACCAGCGATGGCTCGGCGGCACGCTCACCAACTTTCAGACCATCCAGAAGAGCATCGATCGGTTCCGCAAGTACGAGGAATTGAAGAACAGCGATATTTTCAGGGTACTTCCCAAGAAGGAAGCCATCGGCATCGATAAGGAACTGGTTAAACTGGAAAAGAACATAGGCGGCATAAAAGAGATGGAACGCCTTCCCGGCGCCATGTACATCGTGGACCCGAGAAAAGAGTATATTGCAGTCAATGAGGCACGGAAACTGGGCATCCCCACGGTCGGCATAGTCGACACCAATTGCGACCCCGACGATATAGACTACGTGATTCCCGGCAATGACGACGCAATCCGGGCCATAAAGCTCATAACAGGAAAGATTGCCGATGCCGTCATGGAAGGAAAAGCCCTCTATGTAGAGGAGTTCCAGGGAAAAGACGAGCCTTCAGAAGAGCTTAAACCGTTCGTAGACGAAAGTCTGCTCGAAGAAAAATACGAAGAATTTGTTGACCAATAGGATCAACGGGAGGAGGAGTTCTAATGGATATATCTGCGGAACTTGTTAAAAAACTGAGAGAAAAAACCGGCGTGGGCCTCATGGATTGCAAAGAAGCCCTTAAACACTCCAGCGGCGATATGGAAAAAGCCGTGGATTACCTGCGGGAAAAAGGTCTTGCCAAGCTGCAGAAGCGCTCGGGGAGAGCAGCATCAGAGGGCGTCATTGCATCATACATTCATACCGGTTCAAAGGTCGGGACCCTTGTCGAAGTAAACTGCGAAACCGATTTCGTCGCCAATACGAAGGAATTCCAGGACTTTGCAAAAGACATCGCCATGCAGGTCACCGCATCTAATCCTACCTATGTTCGCAGGGAAGATGTGCCGGCCGAAGCCCTTGAAAGAGAAAAGACCATTTACAGGAACCAGGCTCTCGAGTCCGGCAAACCTGCAAAGATAGTGGATAAGATAGCCGAAGGCAAGCTGGAGAAATTTTACGGAGAAGTCTGCCTTATGGAACAGCCATTCATCAAGAACCCCGACATTACAGTGAGGCAGCTGCTTGAGGAACTCGTGATCAAGCTTGGCGAGAACATGATGATCAGAAGGTTTACGAGGTACCAGCTCGGCGAAACCGTCGAAGGGTAGGATGAAATATAGCCGTATTCTGCTGAAACTGAGCGGCGAGGCCCTGATGGGCAGTGAAAGCTACGGGATCGATACGGAAACCGTAAGGGATGTTGCGTCCCAGATTTGGAGCCTCAAAGACCTGGGCATAGAGATTGGCGTGGTCGTCGGCGGCGGGAATATTTACCGCGGGCTCAAGGCCGAGAAGCAGGGTGTCGACAGGGTTACGGGCGACCACATGGGTATGCTTGCCACAGTCATAAACGCCCTTGTCCTTCAGGATGCCCTGGAAAAACTGGAGATTCCGGTGAGGGTCCAGACGGCCCTCGACATGGAACGCATCGCAGAACCCTACGTGAGGAGAACAGCCATAGAGTATCTCCAAAACGGCACCGTCGTCATCTTTGCCGGCGGCACGGGAAACCCGTTTTTTACCACCGATACCGCTGCCGCTCTCCGGGCCCTTGAAATCAGGGCGGATGCAATTTTCAAGGCAACCAAGGTCGACGGGGTCTACGACAAGGACCCCGAGACCTTTAGTGATGCCGTCTTCATTCCTGATATTTCCTACATTGATGTTCTCAGCCGCCAGCTGAAGGTCATGGATCTCACAGCCATATCGCTCTGTATGGAGAATAATCTGCCTATTGTCGTCTTTAATTTAAGGGGGAAAGACAACATGAAACGGGTGGCTCTCGGCGAAAGGGTCGGGACCACGGTGAGGAGGTAAACATGAGTAGTGAGGCGCTTGCGGAGCTTGAAGAAAAACTGAAGAAAACACTCGCCGCACTCAGGAAGGATCTCTCGAAACTGAGGACCGGTGTGGCGTCCATCTCCTTGATAGAAGACATCAAGGTGACCTACTATAACCAGCCAACGCCCTTGAACCAGGTTGCCGCCATCGGTGTTGCCGACAGCAGGACCGGCACGATCCAGACCTGGGACAATTCGGTGACCGGAGAAATCGAGAAGGCCATCCAGAAGTCCGACATCGGCGTCACCCCAATGTCTGACGGGAAGATGATCCGTCTCACATTTCCGAAACTGACGGAAGAACGGCGGAAAGAGCTGACAAAGCTCGGCGGAAAGATGCTGGAGGCCACCAAGGTTTCCATCAGGAACGTCAGGCGGGAAGTGAACGAGAAGTTGAAAAAAATGGAGAAAGACAAGCTGCTTTCAAAAGATGATGCCCATAAACAGCAGGACGATGTACAGAAGATGACTGACAGGTACATAGAGATGGCGGAAAAGGTCTACGCCGAGAAAGAGAAAGAGATTCTCGAGATCTGAAGCAAATCATGAAAAATATTGAGAAGGAGAAGCTCCCCGTTCATGTGGCTATCATCATGGACGGCAACGGGCGTTGGGCAACGCTCCGGAACCTTCCGCGCGTCGAGGGACACCTGGAGGGTATCGGTTCCGTGCGGGAGATCGTTGAAACCACCAGGGAACTGGACATACCCTATCTTACGCTCTATGCCTTTTCCAAGGAGAACTGGTCCAGGCCAAGGGCGGAAGTAAAGAAGCTCATGGAGCTGCTCGGGCTCTACCTCGACAGTGAACTTCCGCTGATGCTCGAAAAGAATATCCGTTTCAACGTCCTCGGGGAAATGAAGGATTTCCCCCGGCGTCTTCAGAAGAAACTGGCCGAGGTGATGACCAAGACGCAAGGAAACTCGGCTCTGCTTCTCAACATCGCTTTGAGCTACAGCGGCAGGAGAGAAATCATGGGCGCAGTGAAGGCCGTGGCCGATGAAGTCCGCAGAGGAGTTATAAAGCGGATAGATGAAAGGGTTTTCAGGCGTCATCTCTATACGGGAAACATGCCCGATCCTGACCTGCTCATCCGCACAAGCGGAGAGATGAGGCTGAGCAACTTTCTCCTCTACCAGATGGCATACACCGAAATCTATGTGACTGAGACCTTCTGGCCCGATTTCAGAAAAGATGCCTACTTTGAAGCACTCAGGGAATTCGCAAAAAGAGAACGCCGATTTGGAAGCGTGAAGGAAACCTGATTTGGGAGAATTAAAGAAAAGGGTCCTGGCGGGCTTTACTATCGGCCCCATAATTATCGTTGTTTTCGCTTTCCTGCCCTCTCTGTGGCTCCTCCTCTTCCTCTCTCTCGTTGCCCTTGGAGCAATCTATGAATTGACTGCCATGGCCCGGTCGAAAGATCGTTTCTTTCTTGTGGCGCTCACCGCCGTTTCCCTGGTCCCCCTCGTTCAGCAATCCCTTCGAGGTTTTATTGCCTGGCTCCTTTTTGCGCCCGCCATGTACCTCCTTGGCAAATTCATCAGGGGACAGGCCAGGGAGGAGGGGATCAACGGCGAGATTATCCGGGGAGTCGCCTTACTGTTTGGCGGCATGGTCTTCGTGGTGCTGCCCCTTTATCATCTCTACCTCTTAAAGGGGGTCAACCCATGGCTGCCTCTGCTCCTGCTCCTCACGCTGTGGGCCAGCGATACGGGGGCCTATTTCGCCGGCAAGACATTCGGCAGAAGGCCTCTCGTGCCCCGGATCAGCCCCAAGAAGACCTACGAGGGGCTCTTTGGGGCGATGGCGGGGGCCATGCTCGTTGCCGTACTCTCCACGGGCATAACCTCTGTAGGAGTGCTGGGGTCGCTTCTTCTCGGTGCGGCCATAGGATTCCTCGGTCAGTTGGGTGATGTCCTCGAGTCTGCAATGAAGCGGCTCTGTGAGGTAAAGGATTCATCGAACCTCATCCCCGGTCACGGCGGCATTCTGGACAGGATAGACAGTTTTATTTTTACAGGTCCTTTCTTTTACTTCTATCTGACGGGGATGAATGGATGAAGAGAAGCAAGCACGAAATCCCAAATCCTAAGCACCAATTGATGACGAATCGCCGGCAGAATGACGCCCTTGGGAAGTTCCATGGATTGCAGTTTCGGTCATTCGGAAATTGGGATTTGTTTGGGATTTGGAAATTGAAAATTGGGATTTGTATTCACGGAGATACTTGTGCGTAAAAAGGTCCTCATTCTCGGTTCCACCGGTTCCATCGGGCGCGCGACCCTGGAGGTCATAGCTGCGCAGGAAGACCGTTTCCAGGTGTATGGCCTCGCCTGCAGGGAGAACGTGGAACTCCTCAATGCCCAGGTAGCGCGGTTCAAACCGTCCCTTGTGTGCACCTATAACCATGGATCGGGCATTGGCGTGGAAAGGGGCAGTGGCCGGTTTCTGTCCGGCATGGAAGGAATGAAGGAGATGATCGCCGGCGATGCGGACATTGTGGTCAATGCCCTGCCCGGGAGTATCGGACTGGAACCCACCCTCGAAGCCCTCCAACAAAGAAAGGTGCTTGCACTTGCAAACAAGGAGAGTCTGGTCATGGCCGGCCGGCTTATCTCCGGGATGGTCGCTTCCGGCACCGCGGGAAGGCTCATACCTGTAGACAGCGAACATTCTGCACTTCATCAGCTCCTCAAAACAGTTGACCGGGAAGAGGTGGAAGACATAGTCATCACCGCTTCAGGGGGGCCATTCTGGAATTCCCCCAAGGCAGCGCTTGCCGGCGTGACATTGGAGGAAGCCCTCAACCATCCCACGTGGAAGATGGGCGGCAAGATCACCCTCGACTCTGCAACACTTATGAATAAAGGTCTTGAGGTTATAGAGGCCCACTGGCTCTTCAACTTAGAGGCAGCGCGCATAAAGGTCCTGATTCACCCCGAGAGTGTCGTCCATGGAATCGTGGAACTCCGGGACGGAGCCTTTCTCGCCTATCTGGCCGCCCCCGACATGAAGATACCCATATCCTACGCCCTGAACGAAGAGATGCGCTGCCCGCTTCCCTTCGGAAGACTGAGGCTGGAGGACGCAAATAAACTCACCTTTTACACTCCCGATACTGACCGGTTCCCCTGCCTGAAACTGGCATACCATGCCCTGAACGATGGTGACAGCGCCATGGTGACGCTCAACGCGGCCAATGATGCGGCGACACAGGCATTCATTCGAGGCAGGATAGGATTCACCGACATTCCGGCGGTTATAGAAGAGGCCCTCCTCAAGCATCCGCAGCAAAGGGTCATCCAGACCCTGGAGGCCATCGGGGAAGTCCGGAGATGGACTGAAAAATTCACGGAAGAAGAACTGAGGAAAACTTATGATTAATATCATTTACGGCATCATTGCCTTAAGCCTGCTCATCCTGGTACATGAACTCGGCCATTACCTCGCCGCAAGGCTCGCCAACGTAAAAGTTCTCGCATTCTCTTTAGGGTTCGGGAAGAAACTTTTCACCTTTCGGAAAGGCGAGACAGAGTACGCCCTTTCGGCAGTGCCCCTCGGCGGGTATGTGAAACTTCTCGGCGAGTCGGAGGAGGACGAGATACCGGAGGAGGAACTCCACAGGTCCTATTTCAACAAGCCTGCGCCCGTCAGGATCCTCATCGCCTTCGCAGGTCCCTTCTTCAACCTGCTTTTCGCCATGGTCCTCTTCTTCTGCATTATGCTCTCGGGGTACAACGTGCTCTCCACCAAGGTGGGAACCGTCGAAAAAGGCTATCCCGCTGCTGAGGCCGGCATAAAGGAAGGTGATGTGATCATCGCCATCGAAGGCAAAGAGATCTCCGAATGGAGCGAACTGATGGATGCAATGGCCGAAGCGCCTTCACGCCCCTTGAAGGTCACGGTGAAGAGAGACGGCACCGTTCTGGACCTCATGATCGCCCCCAAAGAGACGGAGAGCAAGAACATATTCGGCGAGACGGTAACACGCAAAATCATCGGCGTCGGTGCGTCGAACGAATTCCTCACGAAACACGAGACCTTATCGGGCGCCATGTCAAAGTCCGCTTACCAGACCTACAACCTCTCCAAACTGACTATTGCGGGTATCTACAAACTCATCGTCGGCTCCATCTCCCCTAAACAGATCGGCGGTCCCCTCATGATCCTGCAGGTCGCCGGCAAGCAGGCGAAAGAGGGCAGCAAGAACCTCATATACTTTGTGGCGCTCATCAGCATAAACCTCGGGGTCGTAAACCTCCTCCCCATTCCCATACTTGACGGTGGCCACATCCTTTTCCACCTTATAGAGATGGTGACACGGAGGAAACTCTCGCCGAAAACGATCGATGTGGCACAGAAGGTAGGCATGGGCATACTGATCGCAGTCATGGCTCTTGCCTTCTGGAACGATATCACCAGGATCTTTTTCCATGGAAAATGAGATCGTATTGGGCGTCGACAACTCAATCGATTATCTCAATATAGCCCTCTCTTCAGGGAAGCGCCTTCTGGAAGAAAGATCGGTCAAGGGAGCGAGGCATCCCTCGCAGATCATTGCCGTCGAGGTTCGGGACATGCTCGCCAACCACGGGTACGGACCGGACAACATCGGGCTCATCGTGGCCTCTCTCGGTCCGGGTTCGTTCACAGGCATCCGGGTTGGACTCGCCTTTTGTAAAGGCCTGAGCAACGGAGGCGAGATTCCCCTCGTCGGGATTCCCACTCTCGACGTTCTGGCAGCCCCTCTCTCCTTCATGGAAGGGTACACCATCTGCCCCATCATAGATGCCAAGAAGGGGGAGGTGTTCTTCGCTTCCTATCTGGCAAGGGATGGTCTTCTTGAGCGGACAAGCCCCTACGGTGCGGTAAAACCCGAAGGAATCCCAGCCATTCTGAAAGAGCCCTGTCTCGTTCTCGGCACAGGCGTGCCTCTGGTGGCACCGCTGATCAGTCATCTGAGCAGGGTTTCCATGCTCCCCGACAGCTTCTCCAGGGTCCGCGCCTCAACCCTGATAGAAGAAGGCCTCCGCCGGATCGAACTGGGCATCGCAGAACCAGGGACACCGGTGTACGGAAGGCGCTCGGAAGCTGAGATCAAATTTAACGTTCAATTAAGTTAAGGGACAGTTCAGAGTATTCCCTTCGCCTTTAGCGCGGCCATCGTTATCTCTTTACGGAACACCTCATCGCCTTTCTTCTTTATATCGAGGTTCATTGCAAAGAACCAGGTCTCTTCTTTAGTTTCAACGTATCCTACATACCAGCCCCTCTGGGGGGTAGATCTCACGGCCCATCCCGTCTTGGCCCTTAAGCTGAATTGCGGGATTTCCTCGACAATAATGATCTTCTTCAACACTCTTATGTTGCGCTTGCTGTAAGGAAGCGACTCGGCGTGGAGTTTTCTGAGGAAGTCGATCTGCTCCGCGGCAGATATCTTCAGGTCACCTTCCACCCAGAACGTGGTCACCTCAGGGCCGGTCTTCCCGTTGCCATAGGCGGTCTTCCTGAGATGAACCAGGTACTTCCTGTTGCCAACCCGTTTGGCAAGGTCCTGATAGAACCAGATGCAGGATGCCCGAAAAGCCGTCTCAAGGGTCTGATCCTTGTTGCACGCATCGATTCCCGTCTCTTTTCCGTCCCATTTGATGACTTCCTTTTCGTTTCTGATGGCCCCTTCTTCAAGGGCAATGAGCGTGTTGAGGACCTTGAAGGTCGACGCAGGTACGAATCTCGTTTCGGCACGTCCCTTGTTATGGACATAGTTCCTTTTGCCGTCCAGCGACGAGATGATAATCGTGCCCTCAACATCCCGTTCCTGAAACAATCTGGCCAGGTCGGTATCCTGGGCATAGCAGATCGCGGTCACGAGAAGGAGAAGCACCGATAGAAAAAAAGATCTGCCGCGACTCATCATACCGCAGTACCCCCTTCCGTAAGAAGATTGCAGAATTCCAGAAGATCCTGTGCGAAGCGCTCCGGTTCCTCCCAGTGGAGTCCGTGCCCCACCCCCTCATACGCTTTGAGGCGTGAGCCCTTGATTGCCCCCAGAAGGACCTCCTGATCATTCCTCGAAGAAAGCGTGTCCCGGTCGCCCCAGAACATAAGGGTCGGTGCTTTGACCCGGTCCATCTCCGCAACAAAATCGTCCTCCAGCAGGCCTTCCACCGCCGCCTGCCAGACCCTGGCCGGGACCTTCAGGGCTTCCTGAACTACGGTGTGAAAGAATTCAGGAGGCAGCGGTCTGCCGTCCGTACTCTCCTGAAACTCCCGAACGAATTCGGGATCGATGGGGTCCGTCAACTGCGATATCGCTGATTCCCAGAACTCCACCACAGCCGGGTTCCCCCGGTAGGTAGCGAAGGAGGCCACAAGCACCAGACCCCGAGTCAGTTCGGGGTAATCTGTGGCAAAGCGCAGCGCATTGGTGCTTCCCATGGAATGGCCGACAATTATTGCGGGCTTAAGGCCCAGAGCCCTGCTAAACCCAGCCGCGTCGGCCGCAAAATCACGGGTCCGGTAGCCGCCGGAAGGTCTGTCCGCATCGCCATGTCCCCGCTGCGTCAGGGCGAAAGCATGGATGGTCCCGGGCAGGCGAGGCAATACAAGTTCGAAGGAATGCCAGGAGTCGGCCAGGCCGTGGAGGAGAATCATGGGGACGCCGGACGGATCTCCCTGCTCCACGTAAGGGATTCTGATTCTCCCCGGAATCCGGACAGCCCTGTCTACGAATGTCATGCCCACACTCCCCCGTTACTCTTTCTGCAGTCCTTTTCCCCGCGCTTTCTCGTTCTGCCGCAACATGGAAGCCGGCCCAAGTACCCGGTCATTCAGTCGTCGCCCGGTACAAAGCTTCCTGCCGCTACTTCTTCGCACGCTTCCAGGTATGCCAGATATGGCCGGACCCTTCTTTTGTGCCGAACTTCTTGAGAGCCTCCTTGCCTGCAGGGTCGAAGCAAATCTTGTACTGGTCAGGCCCCTCGAACTCATAAATGGCGATTGTGGTGGCACCGGCATTCGGACCTGTGCTGCGAACCCAGTGCATCTCCTTGGGGTTCTTTGCCGGGTCCAGCTTCACGACTGATGCGATGATCTTCTCCTTATGCTGATGGGGAGAGATAACCTCGACCTTGTCGCCGACGAAGGTGATCCTGCTCGCTTTCACGTGTTTGTCGTGCACCTTCTTCCCGTTCATCTCCGCCGAGATCAGAACCCAGGTACCCTGAAACTTCTGCAGTTCCGCATCGGCACCCGGTGCCGGGGCCTGCGCACCGGCAACAGACCATATGCAAAAAACCAGGGAGAGCACCGATAGAACCACGAAAATCCTTGACCGCATAATCCTCCTCCATTTCTTCCTTATATTTGAGCTCCACTACCACTTCCCTGTCTCTGGCCCGGTGTTTCATCTTTTTCATCATGGCCGGCTTTCATATCCATTCTAATCATGTCCTGCCAGCTATTGACAGTTCTTCATTGCTAAACGTGGGACAGCTTCAGCCCCACAATACCCAGCACAATCAGGGATGCAGATACGATACGGAACGCATTTGCCGGGTCCTGGAAAAAGAGGATCCCCACGGTGAAGGTTCCCGCTGCTCCGATGCCTGTCCAGACTGCGTAGGCGGTCCCGATGGGAATCTCCTTTTGCGCGAACCAGAGAAAAAGGCCGCTTAAGCCCATAGAGACTATGGCCATCAGTATCCACAGGACCCTGTTTGCCGTGCCCTGGGACAACTTCAGCCCCAGGGGCCATCCGATTTCAAAAATACCTGCGAGCACCAGGAAGATCCATGCCATTCTGCCTTTCCTCCATCGTCTTGTCCCTTATCAACTCTTTTCGGCTGTCTCCACCTCTGACAGATACCTGTTATGCAGTTTTGTAAGCGAGATAAGCGCCACCACGGAACCTATGAGGCACCAGAACATATCGGTTTGCGTATCCCAGATGTAACCCTGCGTTCCGAGAAATGCCTCTGTATCGGCAGGATTGGAGAGTGAAGCCAACCATTCGATGATCTCGTAGAGTGCCGAAAAAGCAAGAGGCACCGCGATCGATATGAAACCAAGCCACTTGCCCCGCTTCAACGGCGACGTTCGTGCAATGATTTCCCGCACGCAAATCGCCGGAACAAAGCCCTGCATGAAGTGGCCGATCTTGTCATAGTTATTGCGAGTCCAGCCGAACCAGTCTTCCATCCAGAAACCCAAAGGCACCTTGGCGTAGGAGTAATGGCCGCCGAGCATCAGTACCAGGGCGTGAATCGCGATAAGAGTGTAGGTAAGCCTGGTCAGGGGAAATCTATGGTAGGTAAGAAGCAGAAGCGGCAAGACAAGCATGAGCGGGAATGTTTCCAGAACCCAGGTGAGTCGGGTATCATGAGGCCCGATTCCGGACCATACCCAGAAAACCGATACTATTATCAATAATATCAGGGGATACCTGTTTGATCTCATACCTTCTTCTCCTGCCATCTATATATCCGGCCGGTCAGCCCAATTCTGGCGCTCAGGGTCAAGCCGGACATCTTTTACGTGTTTTGGCCTGCCGCGATTCTGTTATACCGCGCTCTTCACAATCTCCTCTGTCGAAACCACCTTGGCATAAGGAAACGACAGCGCTGCCATAAAGGCGGCGTGGACGTCCGCTGCTTTTATGGTTCTGTTCTTAAAGATCAGGTCCTTCGTGGCGCAGGCATCTTCGGCAACAACGCAATCGAAGCCCAGGTCAAAAGCTGCCCTCGTGGTGGCGTCTATGCACATGTGGCTCATGGCACCGCAGATCACCAGCCTGTCGGTCTGCGCACTCTTCAGGATTTCAAGCAGGGCCGTATCACGAAAACTGTTCGGGAAGTTTTTGACGACAACTGCTTCGCATTCTTTCGGGCTTACCAGACTGTTGATTTCTGCTCCACTCGTGCCGGGCAGGAAGAAGAAAGAGCCCGGGGCAGCGGAAATGTGCTGTACGTGGACGATGGGCAGTCTTCTGTTTCTGAATTCAGTCACCAGAATGCGGGCGTTTTCGGCGGCATCTTCAATTCCCACAAGCTCCATCTTGCCCCCGGGGAAATAATCATTCTGCAGGTCAACCGCAACGAGACATTCCTTCATCTGCACTCCCTCCCTGGTTCGGCATAAGGATATGATCCTCAATAGTACAGCAACCGCCAGAACGAAGGCAACAGTTGCCTCTCGCGGGTTATACGCTACAGATAGTCCTTCCTCGGTGGACTGAAGAAATCCAATACCTCACCAGGCTCTATGACTTCAACGCTATGCTCAACACCGCGGGGAATAGAGTATGAATCACCCGGACCAATCTCGCCGCGGACATTATCAATCACAATTGCATACTTTCCGGAGATCACATATCCGCTCTGCTCATTGGGATGTTTGTGTAAAGGAGGATTGTCCCCTTTCTTATAGAGCATTTTGGTTACCATTGATTCCGGGCCATGGGAGAGCAGGAGAAAATCGACACCCAGGAAGCTTCTCCTCTCTGCTTCACTCGATTTGACTATCATATCATCTCCTTCTATGGCGTGGTGCGTACCTCCCTGCCGATTGGCGCAAAGACGGTACACACAATCATGCTCATTTTCCGGTGAATCTGTCCTTGTAAAGAGGATTCTGGCTAAGGTACAACGCTGCCGCAGGATTGTGCCCAAGGGCGCGATCTTTGACCACGAGAGGGGTTGTCTCTGCCTTACAATGACGCAGGAAGAGTATGTCATGCCCAAGGCAAAGCCCTACCATCATGTTCAGCTCTGTTTTCTCGCGGTTGAGCACTTCTGCCTGCATTATGGGGTTGCAGATCTTATTCCCCGGCATGCCCAAATCCTGCGGATTTGTCTCGCCACAAAGGCATATTACGGAGACAACGTCAAACCCGTTACTTTCGAGAATGTCAGATAGAAGTTTCGATTCAGGCATCAATTCCCCACACGTTGCGATGCCCAGCCTTGTCATTCCGCGTACCCTGGCGTACTCCATAATTTCGTCAACCCTTGTCCAGGACAGCTTTTCTCTCGGTTTTTCCGGATCCATGACTTTACTCATATAGCCAATCCAACCCTTATTTATAGCCTGGTTTTCGGGAAGCATAAACTTTTCCACCGTGTCTTTGACTAAACCGGCATACTTTTCGGTAGGACAGAAAGCCGGCACTTTTTTGTCCTTTTCCTTAGAACGACATCGAAGGATTGTGCATTTTACACATTGCGGATCATGAGTTTCCATTTGCAGGTTCCTTTTTCTTGCTCAAATTTGTCCTATGCTGCCGCCTGACTCCATGACGAGTTGTGACTAAACGGAGTCGGCTCTGCTGGTTGGGCAATTCTCATCCATTCCCTGTCTTTTGTCAAGAACCGACCCCACTTCTCTTTGTTTTTCCCATATTTATCTCTTACTATATTATTAATGATTAGTTTTCATGAAGAGGCTTGAATTTCGGTTCTTGAGTAGGGGGGTAAGGCATTGCTCCATGCGGAGTTACCGGCCCAAAATGAATGCAGGCCACAACGGAATCGTCCGGCAGAGCAAAGAGGGCAGGGCGGGCAGCTTCTGGAGTATCAAAATGGCGGAAGACCTAGGAGGTCGTGAATGAAAACAGCAATAAAGCTTACAAACAAGCAGCGGGCACGGAGCGTCAGTTTTCTTTGCACCGCAATGGGTCTTTTGTTCTTTTTCTGCGGGTTCACCGATCTTTATGGGCAGGTGCCGCTCAAAACCCTTGATGTAAGAAGTGGGGACAAGATTAAGTTCTCCCTTGAGACGTCACCCGCCTATGTACCGAAGACCCATGTGAGCGGCGGCGGCAGTCTCACTCTCACCACGGTCACGACAGAAATGAAAGGGACAGCGCAGGTCAGTGAAAAGACCAACATAGGCCTTGGCCTCTCCTATGAATTCAACGATTACCGATTCACGCCTCTTACCGGTTTTGCCGTTTCCGACCCATGGAACAAGACCCACATGGTTGGCATTAGCGGGAGGATGCGATACGCTGTCAACCCGAGGTGGAGCCTTTTTGTCGCCACGTCCGGACAGTATTCCGGCGAGGAAGGGGCCCAGTTCGGCAGATCTCTCATCTACGGCGGCTCCGCAGGGGCAGCCTACACCCCGGGTCCCCGGTTTACCATAGGCTTCGCTGCCGGTGCGTTCTATCGCCTCGACGATTCCACCTTTTTTCCCACGATTCTTATTAACTGGAAAATCACCGACAAGCTTCAACTCAGAAATCCCTATCCAATCAGTCCTGCGGGGCCCGCGGGTCTTGAACTGGGGTACAAAATGGGAAGTGCATGGGAGCTGTCACTTGGCGGGGGCTATCGGTCGCGCCGCTTCCGCCTGTCCCAGAGTGGCCCCGTGCCGGGGGGCGTGGGTCAAGTCAACGCGCTGATCGGGTATCTCAATCTCAGTCGTCAGTTAGGAAAGAACGTCAGTATGAGCGTCTATGGAGGCGCCGCGTTTGCCGGGTCCATAAGGGTCGAGGACAGGACGGGCGAAAGGATTGACAGCACGAGCTATAACACTGCTCCCATCATGGGGCTGATCCTGACGACATCCTTCTAGGGGGCTGTCGGACTTGTTATGGTCATCGGGCCTGGTTTTTCGTGAAGTATCAACCTGTCTATCGCTTCTCATGTTCGCGGGCTGTTTCTGCGACGCCCACAATCATTATTGGCGTTTATGGTTTGCCTTTGGGAAATGTTTTCAGTCTGTTCCTGAAGAATACTTCCGATTCAACGGTCGTACTGTCTGCAAAGCGCATCAAATAGGGTTCGCCCGTCATAGAGGACTTGGAAGCGCAAAATTTGATAAAGTCTTCTGCCGTCTTCACCCTATTGCCTGCCATCTTGAGCTTCAGGCGCAAGTGGTCCGAAGCGGCCCGGGCACCATACTGATGCCCGTTCCTGATAAACGTCGCCCCTTCCAGTGCTTCGACGGAGGCGATCAGGTAGTGGATTTTGGCTGTTTCTGAAATATCCTGGGCCTGAACACGCGCCGCCATCAGCGAAAGAAGAAGCACGAGCAGTACGAAGATATTTTTCATATAAGAGCTCCTCTTAATCACGAACCAATGCCTCAGGGCTAACCGAAGAACCGGCTCCGATGAAACTCAAGATTGACCCGGCAGATTCGCGGGGGCTCACGCCTGCGGCACTATAACCGTAGGACCATAATTTGCCGGCATTCAATCCCTTTACAGAGTACGCCTCGCCCGCCGGCAGCAGCAACACATCCAGTATCGGGGGTACCTGAATGGCTTGCCCGAACACCGGCGCGACGAAAGCGTCAGGCTTCAGGCCATGTTCCTTCAACGATGCTGCCAGTACATGCGCGGCATCGTCAAATCCCTCTATTCCAAGCCGGAATACCTGGAAATGAGCGGCGATGCTCAGCGGCGTCCCCAGATCCATATGTGCTTCGACTGCCTCAACTGGTCCCATATGGACAACCGGGCGATATCCCGGGGTCGAGGCTCTGTCTTTCGGAGGCCGGAAGGGAGCGATGGGAAGGAGTGCTGCCCTGATCGGCGAAAAGCGGCGTGCGATCTCGCGGAAATGGGGGCCATATCCTGTGTCCCCCGAATAATAGACGTTTCCCGACGGTCCTGAGATAACAAAACCTCCCCAAAGGGTCCGATTTTGGTCCCACAGGGCCCGTCCCGAAAAATGGCGCGCAGGAACAAGGGTTACGGTCACCTTGGAAGATAAAGGGACCGACTGCCACCAGTCAAGTTCATCCACCATGGGAATGCCTGTGCTCTGCATGAGACGGTGAGTGCCCAGGGGCACGATAGCGTAAGGCACTCCTCTTCCTGCAAGGCGCTCCAGAGTGGGAAGATCGAGATGGTCATAATGATTGTGGGATACCAGGACGACATCAATAGGGGGAAGGTCTTCAAGACGAATGCCGGGCTTGCTGTACCGTTTGGGACCTACCCATGATACCGGGCTGCAGCGTTCCGACCACATAGGGTCAGTGAGAATATTGACTCCGTCCATCTGTACGAGGAAAGTGGCATGACCGACAGGTGTTACGTAGAGCGCGCCTTCCGGGGCGCGGGTGACGGGCGGAGGTCCGGGCACAACATCGGTTCGCTTCGGCCATTCAGGCCAATCGGTGCGTAACATCCAGTTCCAGACCCACCATGAGGGGCCGCGTTTTGCAGACTCTCCTTGGGGAGGCAAGACTTGAGGGACAGGGGGATTGAAATACCGGGCACCATTAAAGTGGTCCGAAACCCGTTCCGTTTGTTGGGTATATATATTTGGCCCTGTCGCACACGTAGCGAGGGACAGGAGGCAGGCCAGCGCCAAGGCCAGAATAAATAAGCTCAGCCCGGTCTTTCTGTCTACTTTCATGTCAACTCCGGATCAACGGCCAATCCGCACACTGCAGCTCTTTGGACATTCATTGCCGATAGTCTATCATATTGCCGGGAACTATACGAATCGGCGAGGGCCGGTCAGAAACTGTCCGGGACCACCTACAGCCAGCGGTCAAATAGATGCCAAAACCACTCCCTGATCTTGACGCGCAAGGGTCTTTTCTTCCACTCTTCCCATCGAACCTGATCGGACTCCGCAAGATCTTTGGCAAACATCTTCTCCATTTCCACGGCGAATTCGCGGCTCACAACAACCGCGTTCACCTCATCATTGCTTGAAAAGCTCCAGGAATCCATATTGGTGGAACCCACGGTTGACCAGATCCCGTCAATCACCAGGGTCTTTGCATGGAGGAGGACGTTGCGGCGTTTGTATAACTTCACCCCGGACTTCAAAAGGTCGGAATAGTGATACTCTCCTGCAGATTGGACCATGGAAGAATCGCTGGTTCCGGGAAGAATAATCTTCACATCAACCCCGCGTTTTGCAGCGTCGGTGAGTGCTTCTGCCGTCTGGCGGTCAGGGACAAAATAGGCATTCGTCATATGAAGCGAGTTCTCGGCAAATGTAAGGGCGGCCACGTACATAATGAAGGTGATCCGGTTCTCTTCTCCAGGGGTACTGCCTAACACCCCAACCAGGGCATTCCCCTTTTCCTTCTGATCAGGGAAGTAGTTCCGCGCCGGGGGTTTTGCGCCCTTCTGTTTCTCATAGGTTTCGAGAAAGAGTTTTTGGAACTCAGCCACGGCAGGACCTTCAATGTGAACGTCCGTGTCTCGCCACGGGATCTCCGGCCCTGCCTTTTCCTCCCCTCCGGAAAGGCCGCTTGAATAGACCTGGCTGATGTTGATGCCGCCCGTAATGGCGATCTTGCCGTCCACGATCAGAATCTTGCGGTGATCCGATTTGGCCAGACGCCATTTTCCGCGGGCCTTGAGCGGATTTATCGGGTTGAATTCGACGACCTCTATCCCCCCGTCACGAAGGCGCTGAAAGAATGAAGAGGGGGTGGTGTAACTGCCTATACTGTCGTAGATGAGGTTTACCTGAACACCTTCGGCCTGCTTTTGCAGCAACAGGTCGCCAAATTTGCGACCCCCTTCATCTTCGATATCTTCCATGATATAGGTTTCGATATTGATATGGTCTGTGGCATTCTCCACAACTCTGAACATTGAGGTGCAGGTAGTCGGACAGTCAACGAGCAGGGAGACGCTGTTTCCTTTTACCAGGGGACTTTCACTAACCGATTCTATGACGGCAGTATAGCGTTCCAGAATATCCGTCGCTTTGACGGACCGCTTAAGCCGTTCCATGAGGGCCTTGCTCTGTTTGTGGGACAAAGGTCCTTTGGCCGAAGCTATTTGACGCGGTTTCTGGCCAGTAGGCGCCTGCCGGATCGTCTCAGTGACGTTCGGCACGGTCGCACATCCGCCAACGAGGGTCATGATGGAAGCCAGGAAAAGAAGGAAGAAGAAAACCTTGGATTTCTTCATGGTCTATTCTTCAAGAGAGATAAAGTAAGTCGCAAGGGTCGCTCGACATTTGAAATTCCCTATCTGAGGGCAGGGCAGTCGAAAGGAGAACCTGCCAAAAGAAAGGAACCCTCCCGGGAACAACAGTATGGCTCCCCTTAAATGATCTTACTTCGTAGTCTCTTCTTTCGTCTCTTTTGTCCTTGTAGTCGTCGTCTTCGTCGTCTTGGTTCCTTTCATGGTGATCGAGGAGGCTATCATCTTGCCGTCCCTCTCTATGTACTTCACTGTGACGTTGTCTCCGGCCGCAGGCTCACTCTTCATCTTGGCGTTTGAAACATCGAAGGTCATATCGCCCTTCTTACCCTTCACGGTCATCATCTTGGCTGTCGTATCCATGGCGGTAACTTCGCCCTTGAAGGTCATGACCTTGCTTTTTGTTGTTGTGGTGGTTGTGGTTACCTTCTTCTCGGGTGTTGTTGTCGTCGTTGTGGTTGTTGTCTTCTTCTCGGTTGTCCCCGTAGATACCTGGGCAAACGTTGCCGTGACAAATGCAACACCGATCAATACCGCCAGTGCCATGATCAATACTTTCTTCATTCTCTTCTCCTTCAACGAATTTTTATTTTACACCACGCCTGCCCCGGCGTCTCCAATAGTAAACCCCACCGCCTATTTCGTTACTTCCCCCAGACCTTCTTCACCTCGCCGATCTTTTCCTGCACTTTGCCGGCTATCTTTTCGGATTTGCCTTTGGCCTCCAACTTGGGATCGTCCATTATCTTTCCTGCCATTTCCCTGACCTTACCCTTTGCTTCATGAAATGTCCCTTCCACTTTGTCTTTCGTACTCGATTTCATGGTACTTCTCCTTTTTGAATTTGATTCGACCTCTGCTGCTTTAGTTCCTTGTTCTATTATTGGTAACCTCATGCCTCGATTCGAGAACCGGTTGTCGGAAGTGCTCTGGTTTGCTATGTGCTATAGGAATTGGAGCCGGAATTGGTGCACAAGGGGCTCGTGGATGAGAGCGGCCAACCGTGAACGCAATGTTTTGTTACCTCTGTGTCAATGATACAGCAGGGGTCCTCTCATGTCTGTAACGGAACCGCCAATTATCCTGTAGCGCTTTTGCATTCAAGTGTGTCGTCTTTGTTGCTACAGGAGAGTGGGCAGGCCGGGGGCGTTGCCGCCTTTCACTGCCGGAACGCGGGGAGGGCTCCCGGTGAGGCGCTGCCACGTCAGCGAAAACTTCGCACAGAAGGGGTCAAGGAAGCGGGGTGTCTCAGTAAAACTCCGCCAGCATCCCCTCCGTCTTCGCAGGGTCGAAAGGCTGGTGACACAGCGGCGTCTCGGCGATCACCGGGACGCGCTCCTCAAAGGTGGGACGGTTGTTCCTGTAGATGATGCCTGTGGGGATGCGGTCGCCGAATTCCAGGGCCCTCCTGAAGGCCTCGACCCGGTCTTCGGGGTTGTATTCCGGTTCAAGGTGGTAGCAGCGCTGCCGGTACCAGTCATAGGTGTTGACCTTGTTGAAGGTGACGCAGGGCTGGAATATGTCGACCAGGGAGAATCCCTTGTGATTGAAGGCCGCGATGATAAGTTCCTTGAGCTGTTCCACGTCCCCCGCGAAACCCCGGGCCACGAAGCTGCAGTCCAGTGAAACAGCGAGGGCCATGGGATTCAAGGCCTGCGAGAGGGCGCCGAAGGGCTGGGTCTTGGATGATGTCCCCTCCGTGCTCGTGGGTGAGGCCTGGCCCTTGGTAAGACCGTAGATCTGGTTGTCGTGGACGAAGAGCTTGATGTTCATATTCCGCCTCATGGCGTGTACCAGGTGGTTTCCCCCTTCGCCGTAGCAGTCGCCGTCACCGCAGAAAGCCAGCACCGGCATAGCGCTGTTTGCCAGCCTCAGACCGGTCGCAACCGGCAGGCTCCTGCCGTGAAGTCCGTTGAAGGTGTTGCACTTCGTGTAATGGGGAAACTTGCCGGACTGGCCGATACCGGAGACGATGGCAAACTGGTACGGCTCCAGGCCCAGTTCCACCACGGCCTGCTTGAAGGTCTTCAATATGGCGTAATTGCCGCATCCGGGACACCACGCAGGTGTCTGCCCCTCATAATCCTCTAATGTGGCCATTGATCTCTCCCATAAGGGTTTCTAAAGTGAATGGTCTTCCATCATACCTGCTGATGTGCCGGTCAAAGGCGTAGCCAGTTTCGGCACGCATGAGGGAAGCGAATTTGCCCATGGCATTCTGCTCTACACAGATGGTGAGCTTTGCCTCCTTGAGTATACGGAGGTAATCGAATTTCTCAGTCATGGGAAAGGGGTAGATTTCGCTGAAATGAAGCATGGCGATGGAATGCTCCTCGGAAAGCGCATCTACTGCTTCCTTTATGGCCCCGTAGGTGGAGCCCCAGCCTGTGACGACGATTTCCGGCGACACGGGGCCGTAGAGTGTGGGCGGCCCTATCTCCTCGCTGATAAGGGGCAGTTTCCTGAAGAGCCTCTTGTCCACCATGCGCCGTCTCGTTTCGGCATCCTCGGTAAGATGGCCGTCTTCGTCGTGCTCGTCGCTGTCGGTGGCCACCACGTGGGGTCCGTCGCCGGGCACGGCCAGTGGTGACACACCGCTTTCCGTGAAGGCGTGCCTCTTGTAGGAGGGAAGATCGCTGAAGGCCTTGCCCCGGACGCGGTAGTCGGTATAGACAAGGCTCGAAAGGTCAAGGGACTGGTAGGTCCACTCACAATCCGCAAGGTACTGGTCGGTCATGATAATGGCCGGCACCTGATACTTTTCGGCAAGGGCAAAGGCCTTGTTGGTGAGCAAAAGGGCCTGTTCCGGGGTGCCTGGTGCGAAGATGACCCTTGGAAATTCCCCATGGCCGGCGTGGAGCATAAAGAGAAGCTCACCCTGCTCCGTCCGCGTGGGGAGGCCCGTTGCAGGCCCCGGCCTCTGGCCGAGCGCTACGACGACCGGTGTTTCCGTCATGCCTGCCAGGGAAAGCCCCTCAACCATGAGGGCGAAGCCGCCGCCTGACGTGCCGGTCATGGCACGAACTCCGCCGAAGGAAGCGCCGATGGCCATGTTGATCGCCGCGATCTCATCCTCTGCCTGCTCCACGACTATGTTCTGCTCCTTCGCCCTGGAGGCGACGAAGGTCATGATGCCTGTTGAGGGAGTCATGGGATAGGCGGCGTAGAACTTGACGCCCGATGCCACCGCGCCCAAACCGATGGCCTCGTTGCCGTTGATGAGCATCCTCGGTCTGTCTCCGCCGGGAAGAGAGAAGGCGCAACGCAGACACTCGCGCTGTGCAAAACCGTGGCCTGCCACGGCGGCAGCGAGGTTTGCCGCGACGATCTCTTCGCCCTTTCTGCCCAGGGTCTCTCTGATGACATCGTTGAAGATCTCAAGGTCCAGTCCCAGCATGCCCAGCACGGTACCCGTAGCCACGGTGTTGGCCATGATCCTGCTGCCGCCGTGCTCGACGGCAAGCCCGTTGAAAGGCACATCAAGGAACACCGCCCCCTCGTGCTTTTCCTTCAGCGTGGCCGAATCGTAGATGATCGTGCCATCAGGAGAAAGTTCCTTCTCGTGACTGGGGATCGTCGCCTTATCCAGGGCAACGAGTATATCCACCACATCCCGCGAGGCCGAGACGGGACGATCGGCAAACCTTATCTGAAAAAAGTTGTGGCCGCCCCGTACCCGGGATTCATAATCCTGATGGATGAACACGTAGTAGCCGGTCCTCACGAGGACCCTGCCGATGATGTTGCTTATGGTGTCGATGCCCTGTCCTGCTTCACCGCCGATCTTGATGGTATAGTCCAGGTTAGCCTCCTCGATTCATAGATGGGTCGCGCTGCGGCAACGCCTTTGTAAACGTAAGCTTTTCGGCCCGTTCTGTCAAGGAAGGTCTGTCTTCGGAGGATTCCATGGGCACACAATTCAGGGCTGGCAGGTATCCTTTTCCTGCCGTTCTCTTGGGGCCTGCTGATCGGCCAGCGCCTGTGCCTTGCGCGCATACTCCAGCACCGCCGTTACGAAGGTCGCATGGCTCCAGGTCAAAGGCGCAACTGAAAGAGGGATTCCCGTGACAGGGTGGATCTGTTCGGGCAGCACCCCGGAAGGCAGCGCCAGAGAGACAACCCATTTGAGAAGGTGGAGGGCTTCCTTCAGGTCCTGGTCGCTTTCAGCCGCCGCAATATACCATTGGGCAAGCCAGAGCGTACAGACGGGCCACGGGTTTCCCGGTATCCCGGGATCCATGGCCGGGTACCGGAAGTACCCGTCGCCTTCGTAGCGGGCAATGCCGCCCGGGCCGGTCCTGACCCAGAGGTGACTGCGGAGGGCCTCCATTGTCTTCACGACGCGCTCATCCTTGGGTCCGAAAACACCGAAGTAGAAGGGGGCAAAGAGGCTGGCGTCGATGGTGTCATCCTCGAGAAGCGCACCATCCGCCGCGGGGACAAGGGCCGCCAGGAACCGGCCCCGTTGCTCGCTGAAAAGATGGGCCGCCATTGCGTCTGCGATCTCGGCGGCTGCGCCGGCATAGACAGCAGAACGCTCCGTATCGCCGAAGAATGTTGCGAACCTCTGTGCCGCCTCCAGCCCCGCGTAAACCGCCGCAGCCGTGAACGTATGGACGCCCCATTTCTCTTCCCACAGGTCGTAGGAGGGCAAGGGCAGCCGCGTCCTGTCGTCACGATATGAGGCGAGGAAGTCTCCTGCGAGGGTAACCATCTGCTCGTACTGCTTCGACGCAAACTCGATATCCCGGTGCCTGGCGAAGTGGTGCCAGAGGGCCCACAATACGAGTGCCGTGCCGTCTTCCTGAATGGGAAGCTGCTTCTCTCTGCCGACCCAGGGGTGCCAGGAACTGCCGAGGCACCCGTCGGCATGGTATTTGTGGAGGAGATAGCCGCCCGATTCTTTTCCCTCCGACATCAGGTCGAGGCAGAAATCGAAGAACCGGACGCTCGGTCCCACGTATCCTGCTGCATCCAGGGCATAGGCGGTGAAAGAGCCGTCCCTGGGCCACATGTAGCTGTAGGTGTCCCTGGCGAAATTCTGGATGTCGGAATCATTGCCGGCGATTATTGCGCCGCCGGAGTCTATGTTGGTTCTCAGTATCAAGAGGCTTTTGGTAAAGAGGTCTTGTATTCC
>CAYOYU010000016.1:24471-39556 GCA_964408265.1 uncultured Syntrophorhabdaceae bacterium | reverse complement strand
TCTCCTCCACTATCCTGCGGCCCATGCCTTCCGAAGGAAGCCCGAGGGCCACCGGGACCACTCCGTCCGGGGCGCGCACCTGGACATCAGCGGTAAGATTCCAGACTTTCGCCGGGGCCGCGGGAAGCAGGGGGTAGCCAAGCCATAGAATGCGAAAAACAATGAGGGCCGCAGAAGCGAGGAAGAGGCAGACGGCCGCGAACAGTGCGGGACGTTTCATCTCGCCTGTGTGTCCGGGCACCGGGGGGGTGCGCAGAAGGTTTTCGTGCAATCAATGACGAATTGGTCTTTGAGCACGTTCCGTCCCAAAAGTACCGGATACTTTACCTTCTTCCTGTCCGTCAGGTTGACTTCAGTGAAGACCCGTTTGGAACCAATGCAGAACTCCAGCTCCACGATTGGTCGTTTCTGCCGGCCCGAGGCCGACCGGATGACTTTCCAGCCCTTGATGGGAACGCTGAACCGGGTACCGCCGTACTTTTTCGCCAGTTTGAAAAAGGCAACGTTGTCCATGACTTCAAGATTTCGGGCATCGAGGGAGGTCATGGCTGCCCCGGTATCGACACGGGCAGGAAGCCTCACGTTCCAGGGCAGGAGGATCACCTCTTCAACTTCCCCCACGGTTTCCTTCTCCTGCGCCGCGGAAAGGGAAACCAGCGCCAACACGAGTATCAGCCCCAGAGAGAGATAAATTCCTATCACCTTACGCAACTCCACGGGTTTGATTATAGCATACTCGCCCCATTCGTTTCGACATTTCCCTTCATAGTTGACCTTGAAAAGAAGGTCCAACAGATTTACTCTTATTCATAACAGAATTGATTTGACACGGTTTCAGCTATTAAGTATATTATTCCTATGTGAATTGTATGCTATTAGCACAGGTTGCCGGGTACCATCAACATTAACCGCTTTCCCAGGAGGTGCGTTATGAGCAAAGTATATCTCGATAATTCCTATTCCATCGGACGAACCCCGCTAGTAAGGTTGAACCGCGTCTGCGAGGGCGCTCAGGGTACGGTCCTCGCAAAGGTGGAAGGCAGGAACCCTTCCTACTCCGTAAAATGCCGTATCGGCGCCTCTATGATCTGGGATGCCGAGAAATCGGGCAAGCTGAGGCCAGGGATGGAGATCGTCGAACCCACGTCGGGCAACACGGGAATAGCTCTCGCCTTTGTGGCGGCAGCGCGGGGATACCGCCTTACCCTCACCATGCCTGAGTCCATGAGCGTTGAGCGCAGAAAGCTGCTCAAAATACTAGGCGCCAATCTCATCCTCACGGAAGCGTCAAAGGGCATGAAGGGCGCCATTGCCAAGGCTGAAGAGGTCCTTCAAAGCGACCCCAGCCGGTATTTCATGCCCCAGCAATTCGAGAACCCGGCCAACCCGGCGATTCACGAGGTCACCACTGCCGTGGAGATCTGGGATGACACTGAGGGCAACGTTGACGCCTTCGTGGCCGGCGTCGGCACAGGAGGGACCATTACGGGTGTAACCCGCTATTTCAAGATAACTCGGGGCAGGAAGATCGTCTCCGTGGCGGTGGAACCCATCCATTCGCCTGTACTTACCCAGTCCCGGAAGGGAGAGGAACTGAAGCCCGGCCCCCACAAGATTCAGGGTATTGGGGCCGGTTTCGTCCCGAAGGTGCTCGATCTGAACCTCATTGACCGGATCGAGACGGTGAGCAACGACGAAGCCATCGAAATGGCGCGCAGGCTCGCGAAAGAGGAAGGCATCCTCTGCGGGATATCCTCCGGTGCGGCTGCGGCCGTTGCGGTGAGGATCGCAAAGGAACCGGCTTTCGCAGGCAAGACCATCGTGGTGGTTCTGCCTGATCTGGCGGAGCGCTACCTTTCGGCACCGCTCTTCGAGGGCCTCCTTGCCGGACTCGAAGAAGCCAAAGCATCCGACGCAGTTTTGTAAGGGTCCGGGCGCAGTCGAGGGAACAGGAGAGGCAGGTTAAGTGACCATCTACGACACAATACTGGATTACCTGAAGCAAGGGAAAGAAGGCACCCTTGCAACAATAATCAAGAGGGTCGGTGCCACACCGCAGACTGTTGGCGCCAAGCTCTTCATTGGCCGGGATGCCGCGATTCACGGCACCATCGGCGGGGGCTGCGTCGAGGCCGAGGTGTGGCAGGAGGCCCGAACCATAACAGGCGGCGGAGCAACGCGGGTGGTCCACCATGCCATGACGGGAACTGAGGTGGCAGAGGAAGGCATGATCTGCGGAGGAAGCGTCGATGTCCTTCTCGAACCGGTCTCCATCAAATATAGAGACCTTTACTCGGCAATTCCCGATGCCTTCGAGAGAGGAGCAAGGGGTCTCATACTGACGAACATCAGCCCCGGACGCTTCTCGAAGACTCTTCTTCTCCAGGACGGGACGATGCTGGGCGATCCCGTGGACCGGGCCCTCACCGATACCCTGGACCAGGGTTCCCGAAGCCCTCATCTTACGGGTGTGTTCCTTGTGGAACCTCTCCATATCACACCCCGCCTCTTCATATACGGGGCGGGGCACATATCCCAGTTCATAGCCAGAATTGCCAAGATGATCGATTTCGAAGTATTCGTTGTGGACGACAGGGAATCTTTTGCGAACAGCCTCCGATTTCCCGAGGCAGACTTCATCCTGGCGGGCGATTTCAGCGAGATCATCGAGGAGATGGATCAAAGACCGGCAGAATACCACGTTATCGTCACAAGGGGCCACAAGAACGATGCCGAAGTGCTGGAGCGGGTTCTCAAAAGACCCTTCACCTACGTGGGAATGATAGGCAGCAGACGGAAGGTCAAGATCGTCTTCGACCATCTTCTCTCGCAAGGAACCAGTCCTGACCTCCTCGCCCGGGTGCACGCGCCCATTGGGCTCGATATCGATGCGGAGACACCCCAGGAGATAGCGGTGAGCATAGCGGCGGAACTCATAAAGATCAGGGCGCAGGCGGGTGCCGCCCCTGCAGGAGGATAGCAGTATGAAAGAGACAATCAGGACAGAGGATGCTCCTGCAGCAATCGGCCCCTATTCCCAGGCTGTCAAGGTTGCCTGTGAGCGCCTTCTCTTTTGTTCAGGCCAGATTCCCATCGATCCGAAAACGGGGGGCATCGTCCCCGGTGGTCCCGCCGTCCAGGCCCGTCAGGTTATGGAAAATCTGCGGGCCGTCATCGAGAGCGCCGGCTTCACCATAGATGATGTCGTCAAAACGACGATCTACCTCACCGACCTCAATGCCTTTGCCGAAGTGAACGACGTCTATAGCTCCTTCTTCGCCACCACTTTTCCTGCCAGGGCCACCGTTCAAGTTGCGGCCCTGCCGCGGGGAGCGGCGGTGGAGATAGAGGCTATTGCCTGCAGATAAAGAAATTTCTTGACAAGCTGCGAGACAATAAGTATATTAATCCTATCATTGAACTAGGTGATTAAAGATGAAGGTTTCAACAAAAGGCAGATACGGGTTACGGGCAATGATGGATCTTGCCACCTATGGAAAGAGCGGCATTCCCGTATTCCTTTCGGATATCGCCAAGAGACAGGCCATATCGGAAAAGTATCTGGAACATATTTTTGCGTCACTCCACAAGGCGGGTCTCGTAAATGCCGTGAGAGGAAGAAAAGGCGGTTACCTTCTCAATAAGCGACCCGAAGAAGTCACGGTAAACGATATCCTCTCGGTTCTTGAAGGACCATGCCGGCTGGTGGACTGCGTATCCGACAGGAGCATCTGCCCGAAAACGGATGTCTGTGCCACGCGGGACATCTGGGCTACGCTCGGAAGTACAATAGAAGAGACTCTCTCAAAACTTACGCTTGCCATCGTGGTTGAGCGTCAAAGAGAAAAATCCGAAGCAACTGCACTCATGTATCACATTTGAGGTCACCCCGGGAAAGGGTTCTCTAAACTCCCCATGGCGCCCTTACCCAGGGCGGCGTCTATAATTTTATTGAAAGGGAGGAAGAGAACAATGTCAGAAACAAAACTCGACACCATCGCAGTACACGCAGGCCAGGAGACGGCCGACCCCGCCACAGGGGCACGGGCTGTACCCATCTACCAGACAACATCCTACGTCTTCCAGAACACCGAACATGCGGCAAACCTTTTCGCCCTCAAGGAATTCGGCAACATCTATACCCGCCTCATGAACCCCACGACGGATGTCCTCGAAAAACGCCTTGCAGCCATCGAAGGGGGAACAGGGGCACTCGCAGTCGCATCGGGTCAGGCAGCCGAGACCCTGGCTCTTCTCGCCATCACCCGGGTGGGCGACGAGATCGTGGCAGCCAACAACCTTTACGGCGGCACCTACCAGCTTTTCCATTACACCTTCCCCAAGCTTGGCAGAACCGTCAGGTTCGTTGACTCCTCGAAACCTGAAGAATTCAAGAAAGCTATAAATGACCGGACACGGGCCGTCTTTGCGGAGACCATAGGCAATCCCAAACTTGACGTGCCCGATTTCGAGGCTATTGCCAAGGTCGCCCACGAGGCGGGGGTGCCCTTTGTGGTGGATAACACCGTAGGCACAGGTCTTGTGAGGCCCATCGACTACGGGACGGATATCGTGGTCCTCTCTGCCACGAAGTTCATAGGAGGCCATGGCACATCCCTGGGCGGAGTCATCGTCGATTCCGGAAAGTTCAACTGGGACAACGGGAAATTCCCCGAGTTTACCGAACCCTCCCCGAGCTACCACGGACTCAAGTTCTGGGAGACCTTCGGCAATTTCCCGGGGATGGGAAATGTGGCCTTCATCCTCAAGGTACGGGTGGAACTCCTGAGAGACCTCGGTCCAGCCTTGAGCCCCTTCAACTCCTTTCTTCTGCTCCAGGGAGCCGAGACACTGGGCCTTCGCCAGAGGAAACATTCGGAGAACGCCCTTGCCGTTGCCGGGTTTCTGAAAGACCACCCTCTCGTGAGCTGGGTCAACTACCCCGGCCTTTCCGAACACCCCACGCACCTGATAGCGTCAAAATACCTGAAGACCGGATATGGGGCGCTCATCGGCTTCGGCATCAAGGGTGGACTGGAAGCCGGGAAGAAATTCATTAACTCCGTAAAGCTCCTCTCCCACCTGGCCAACATAGGGGATGCAAAGACCCTCGTCATCCACCCGGCCTCCACGACCCACCAGCAGCTGACCAGGCAGGAGCAGGAAGAGACGGGCGTCACCGAGGATTTCATCAGACTCTCCGTGGGGATCGAGGACGTTGGCGACATAATAGCCGACATAGACCAGGCGCTGTTGAAGACAGCCTTGTAGCAGAACAGCAAAACAGGGGTCTTTAAGACCTTTTGAGGCAGAAAATGGAAGAGAACTATCAGGACATCGTGAAAACCCAATCGTTTACGCTCCCGGAACCGCTCGTCCTTGAGAACGGCGGGACGCTCGATCAGGTGAATATCGCCTACGAGACATACGGTAAATTGAACGGGGCCGCATCCAATGCGATTCTTATCCTTCACGCCCTCACCGGAGATGCCCATGCCGCCGGCCTCCATGAAGAAGACGGTGCGCCCGGATGGTGGGACAGCATGGTCGGTCCCGGACGTGCCTTTGATACGGACAGGTACTTCGTCGTATGCTCCAACGTTCTGGGGGGCTGCAAAGGCTCCACGGGACCTTCTTCGACGAACCCCCGTACAGGCAGACCCTATGGCCTCGATTTCCCTATGATCACCATCGGGGATATGGTGAACGCCCAGGCCCGGCTTCTTGACCACCTTGGCATCAAACGGCTGTTGTCCGTCGCCGGTGGCTCCATGGGAGGGATGCAGGCGCTGGAGTGGGTCGTCTCCTATCCGGAGCGGGTCGGTTCGGTCGTACTCATTGCCACTACGGCAGAACATTCGCCGCAGCAGATAGCCTTCAACGAGGTAGGCAGGCAGGCCATAATGGCAGACCCCAACTGGCAGAACGGAAACTACTACGGGGGACCCCTTCCCGTCAAGGGCTTGAGTGTGGCAAGGATGGTGGGTCACATAACCTACATGAGTGACGACTCCATGAACGAGAAGTTCTCGAGGCGGGTGAAGGATGAGCGACAACCCTTCAAATTCAGCCCCGAGTTCGAGGTGGAAGGTTATCTTCAATACAGGGGAGACAACTTCATCAAGAGGTTCGACCCCAACTCCTACCTCTATATTACCAAGGCAATCGACTGGTTCAACCTTTCCAACGGCACGCAGCTTTACCAAAGGTTAAAGGGCATCAGGGCCCCTTTTCTCGTAATAGCCTTTTCCTCGGACTGGCTCTATCCGCCCGCGCAGGCCCAGCAGATCGCAAAAGCATGCAAGCTGGCAGGTATAGATGCAACGTACTGTGAGATCAAGTCAAACTACGGCCATGACGCCTTCCTCGTGGAATTTGATGAGCAGTCTTATCTGATTTCCCACTTCCTCCGGAAGGCAGCGGCTCAACACATAGAAAGGGGTTGAAGAGAAGATGATTACCACATCATATCTGGCGGAACTGGATGCATTGGAAGCCTCGGCACTCACGGAGTCATCAGTTATGGCCGCGCCGCTCGATTACCGGATAATAGCCGGTATTATCCACGAAGGTGCAACGGTCCTCGACCTCGGATGCGGCAACGGCGAACTTCTCCGTCTCCTGGTGCAGGAGAAGAACGTACGGGCCCAAGGAATAGAGCTCGACGACCGCTCCGTCTTCGCCTGCGTCGGAAAGGGGCTCAGTGTCTTCCATGATGACATCGATTCCGGTCTCTCCGATTACGGAGATAAGTCCTTCGATTTCGTTATTCTGAATCAAAGCTTTCAGCAGGTAAGACAACCCGAAACCGTGCTCAAGGAAGCCCTGCGGGTGGGCGCAAGGGTAATCGTGGGCATTCCCAATTTTGCCCACATCAGTTCAAGGTGCCAGATATTCTTCGGGGGCAGGACTCCCGTCACGCCCGCCCTGCCCTACGAGTGGTACAATACGCCGAACCTTCATTTTCTGAGTATTCTCGACTTCAAGGAATACTGCAGGAAATCGGACATACCCGTAGAAGCTTCCTTTTTCATTGACGGCAGCAGGCACGTCCGGTTCTGGCCGAACCTCTTTGCCCGGGTTGGTATCTTTCTTCTCTCCAATGTCGCGCAAAGAAACCATGGGCGGTAAGATTAGTTTTGACAATTTGTTCTTAAGGAAATATCTTATCCTCGTATTTGTTGCATGCAACACATCAATATGAGGAAGGAAAAGCATGGATAGAGAAGAATCCAAACCGGGGTCAATGACCAGGGAGGGGGTCGACGAAATATCTGCCGGAGAGACCAGACAGCTCCTCACCGACAAGGAAGGGGTGGCACTTATCGATATCAGGTCTGATCCGGAGATCTGCCTGGGCTACATAAAAGGGGCTATCTTTATCCCGGCAGCTTCTCTGGAGACCCGCATAGAAGAGCTGGTGCCGGACAAGGAGAAGCCCGTTATCGTCTACTGTTCTTCCGGAAACCGGTCCCTTGCGGCAGTTGAAAAACTGGAGCAGGCCGGATATTCCAGGGCCCTCTCACTTGCCGGGGGATTTCACGCATGGCTGAATGCCGGCTATGAAATCGAAAAAGAGAATGGTCTCACGCGGGAGGAGCTCAACCGATACAGCAGGACCATGCTCCTGAAGGAGGTCGGAGACAAGGGACAAGCCAAGCTCCTCAAAGCACGGGTCCTCATTGCCGGGGCCGGAGGCCTCGCATCTCCCGCAGCCCTCTACCTGGCCGCTGCAGGCGTGGGGACGATAGGTATCGTCGATTTCGACAGGGTTGACCTTTCGAACCTCAACCGTCAGGTGATGCACCGGACCGAAGATGTGGGCCGGTTCAAGACAGAGTCTGCCCGAGACGCAATACTTCGCCTGAATCCGCACATCAATGTCATACCGCTGCAGGCGCGGGTCACTGCGGAAAACGTCATGGACATAATCGGAGATTTCGATATCGTTCTCGATGCCGTTGACAACGCGGAAACCAAGTTCCTTCTCAACGATGCCTGCTTCTTTCTGAAGAAACCTTATGCTTTCGGTGGTGCTGTCCATTTTGAAGGCCAGGCGAGTCTTTTTAACCCCGCTGTCCAGGGGCCGTGCCTTCGCTGCCTCTTTCCAAAACCGCCTCCCAGAAGTCTTGTCCCTTCCTGAAATGAAATAGGGGTCCTGGGAATGGTTCCGGGACAGATTGGCCTCGTGCAGGCCACAGAGGTAATAAAACAGATCCTGGGCATAGGCAGACCGATGATAGGAAAATTCTTTGTCTATGATGCGCTGGAAGGATACTACAAGGTTCTGTCCGTCGACAAGAACCCCGACTGCCCACTCTGCGGTCAAAAACCGAGCATTACGGGTCTGGACAGCGCACAGGAGAGCTGCCTGAATCACTGCGGCGGAAACGGCATTCCACAGGCGTAGCGCCTTATCCTGCGGCAATCAATAACCTCTTTTCCTCGCAAGTACCTGAGGGGTATGATATACTTTTGACCATGTTCATACCGGCCAGTCCATTGACTCAGGCTCTCAGGGGCATTAAACTCTTCTAAAAACCTAAGGAGTAGGATATGTGGGAATACACAGATAAGGTCAAAGAGCACTTTCTGAATCCCCAGAATGTGGGAGAAATAGAGAATCCTGATGGAGTTGCCGAAGTGGGCTCTATCGCCTGCGGTGATGCCCTGAAGCTCACCTTCAAACTTGATGAGAATAAGAAGATAAAGGAAGCAAAATTCAAGACCTTCGGATGCGCCAGCGCCATCGCTTCCGCGTCGGCCCTCACGGAAATGATAAGAGGGATGACTATCGAAGAAGCATCAAAGGTCACCAACCAGGACATAGCCAATTATCTGGGAGGCCTCCCCGAAGAGAAGATGCATTGTTCCGTTTTGGGACAGCAGGCCCTGGAACAGGCTATACAGAGCTACGCAGGTGCACCGGGGAAGGAACCGGGAGAGCAGATTGTCTGCGAATGTTTCGGCATCACCGACAGGCAGATAGAGCGGGCCGTTCGGGAAAACCACCTGACCACCATTGAGGAGGTCACCAACTATACAAAGGCCGGTGGCGGATGCGGGAACTGCAAGGAGAAGATACAGGAGATCATCGACAGGATTTACAGCGGAACGCAGGCCGAACCGACGCCTGCAGCAAAACCGAGGCTTACCAACCTGAAGAAGATCCGTATGATCGAAGAGACCATTGAACGGGAGATCAGACCCTCGCTGAAGCATGACGGGGGCGACATCGACCTCATCGACGTAGTGGGCAACAGGGTGCTCGTTGCCGTTCGCGGCGCCTGCGCTACCTGTCACGCGTCACAACTCACCCTGAAAGGCTTCGTCGAAGCCAAACTGCGCGAGCTTGTCTCATCCGAGCTCGTCGTGGAGGAGGTAACCCAGTGAAGACCATCTATCTCGACAATAACGCAACAACCCAGGTTGCCTCAGAAGTAATGGAAGTCATGACACCCTATTTTCACGATTACTACGGCAACCCTTCCAGCATGCATTCCTTCGGTGGACAGGTGGCCAAGAGTCTGGCCCGTGCCCGCGAGCAGGTCGCTGCCCTCATCGGGGCAGATCCTGAGGAAATCATCTTTACCAGCTGCGGTACGGAGAGTGACAACACAGCCATCATGTCTGCCCTGGCAGTCAACCCCGGCAAGAACCATATCATTACCAGCAGGGTCGAACATCCGGCAGTCAAGGTCCTCTGTGAACACCTCTCGGCAAAAGGCTACAGGATAACTGAACTGCCCGTGGACAGCGCTGGACGCCTCGACATGGACCAGTACGAGAAGAGCCTCGGATCGGATACAGCCGTTGTCAGTATAATGTGGGCCAACAATGAAACGGGCGTAATCTTTCCCGTCGAGGAAGCGGCAAGGCTTGCCTTTGAACGGGGCATACTCTTTCATACCGATGCTGTACAGGCGGTCGGGAAGATACCCATAAACATCAAGCACAACCGGCTCGCCATGCCCGCCCTCTCAGGCCACACGTTGCCCGCACCCCCGGGGATAGGAGTCCTCTACGTGAGGAAGGGAACGAAGTACTCGCCTTTTCTCATAGGAGGCCACCAGGAAAAAGGGCGCAGAGGCGGTACAGAAAATACGCCGAGCATCGTCGGCCTGGGCAAGGCCTGCGAGCTTGCAGCCCTCAACATGGAAAGGGAAAACAGTAAAGTCAAGGCACTCCGCGACAAACTGGAACGGGAACTCTTAAGCAAAATCCCCAACAGCCGCGTCAACGGCGATACCGAGTCACGTCTGCCCAATACGACGAATATCAGCTTCGAGTTCGTGGAGGGCGAGGGCATTCTTCTTCTCATGGACCAGTTTGCCATTTGCGCCTCTTCAGGCTCTGCCTGCACGTCGGGGTCCCTGCAGCCGTCACATGTGCTCCGTGCAATGGGTGTTCCCTTTACGATGGCGCACGGGTCGGTCCGTTTCAGCCTGAGTATCTACAACACCGAAGAAGAGATTGATATGGTCATCGAAAAGATGCCGGGAATCATCGAGAGGCTTCGTGGTATGTCGCCCTACTGGAAGGGGGAAGGTCAGGTCTGCGCCAGCCAGTAAGCGGTCTGGCGGCCCCTGATTCGGACAGCTGGCAGAACACTGGCGTTGCTGTCACGGCGAAACATCGACGACGATTCCGGCTCTCCCGTTCACTGCCTTCTCCACTTTCTGCCAATCCACTTTTGCTGAGAGGCCGCGGTTGCGGATCAACTCCTCCGCCCTTTCGGAAATTGATTTAGGCAGGATCTTGTAGAAGTCCCGGTGGACCTCTATGGCCACCCTCCCCTGGGAGGTCATGGCCACCTTGACGGGCTCGTAAATGATCTTGCCTGTAACTCCTTTGCTGATCTGTGCGTAGAACTGTTCCATATGTTCCGGCAGCATCCGTATACACCCATGACTCGTAAACTGATGGATCGATGTTGGCCAGATGGTTTCGTGGATCAGGACGCCCTCGATGGATGTGTGGATTGCATATCGGCCGAGGGGATTATCTTCTCCCGGCGGGACCCTCTGTTCCACGGGTTTGCCTTTTGAGGCCATCTCTTTCTGAATAGATTTGGGGACATGCCAGGTGGGGTTCTTCTCCTTGCCCTTCACCACAAAGGAGCCCACCGGAGTCTGCCAGTTCTCTGTCTTCGTCTTCTGGGACATTCCGAGCCCCACAGGAAAGAAGGCGACCAGATCCCCCTGTTTGAAGTAATAGAGCATTCTCTCGGGTACGTTGATGACAATCCCGTCCTGCACCTGCATTGGCACTATCCTGCGCGTGTTGATGCTGATCTTCTCCCCCACTCTCAGGATTCTGTCCGCCTCGATCTTGTTCTCCTCGGCAATGATCCGCCAGGCTCGGCCCGACTTGGCCGCTACAACGGAGAGAGAATCTCCTTTCGCCACTGTATAGCTGACAGGGCCGCCCACAATCATGTCCGATGCAGATAGGCAGGTTGAGATAAGAAGGAGGATGGCCGGGAAGAGGAAAACCGATTTCAGATGGATCATATGGATCTTGTTATGGACCACGGAACGAATAGTATTATCAGTTTAACCAGAATTTTACAACGAAAAAAGGAAGGTCAGGATTGTTGACAATAAGAGCTCCTTCGGGTTATATAGACTCCATGATTGAGCGGTACACCTTAGCCAGAATGGCGGAAATCTGGACGGATGAGAAGAGGTTCCAGAAGTGGCTGGAGATTGAGGTGCTCATCTGCGAAGCCTATGGCGAGCTGGGCCTCATCCCCAAAGAAGACCTGAAGAATATTAAGGAAAAGGCGGCCTTCGACGTCCCTGGAATCCTTGAGGCGGAAAAGAGGACCAAGCATGACGTGGTGGCCTTTATCGAGAATATTTCCGGATATATAGGCCCTTCGTCGAAATATGTCCACATGGGTGTTACCTCATCGGACATCCTCGACACCTGCTTTGCCTGTCTCCTCCGCGAAGCTTCCGAGATCCTTCTCGAAGACATTAGAAGCCTCATGGAAGTGCTGAAGGAAAAGGCCTATACCTATAAACTGGTCCCCATGATCGGGAGGACCCACGGCATTCATGCCGAGCCGATCACATTCGGGCTCAAGATGGCCCACTTCTATGATGAGATGAGAAGGAACCTGGAGAGAATGTCAGCCGCAAGGGAGCGTGTGAGCCACGGCAAGATATCCGGCGCCGTCGGCACCTTCGCCAATACCGAACCCTTTGTGGAAGAGTATGTGTGCCGAAGACTCGGGCTCAAACCCGACCGCATATCAACGCAGATAGTACCCCGGGACTATCATGCCGAATTCGTTACCACACTGGCCATCATCGGTTCATCGGTGGAGAAGATGTCCCTCGAGATACGGCATCTCCAACGAACAGAGGTAGGAGAGGCGGAAGAATTCTTCTCCAAGGGACAGACAGGCTCGTCGGCAATGCCCCACAAAAGAAACCCCATCGCATCTGAAAATCTCTGCGGTCTGGCGAGATTGCTCAGGGGCCATGCGGTATCAGCTCTGGAGAATATTCCCCTCTGGCACGAACGAGACATCAGCCATTCTTCAGTGGAAAGGGTCATCGGGCCGGATGCTACCATACTGCTTGATTATATGCTGGAACGCCTGAAGAACATGTACAAAAACCTCCTTGTCTACCCCGAGAGGATGCAGCAGAATATGGATGTTTCCCGGGGCCTTTACCATTCCGAGGCAGTCATGCTGGGCCTTATCAAGAAAGGTCTGACCCGGCAGGAGGCGTACAAACTCACCCAGCGGGTGGCAATGGAGTGCTATGAAAAGGGCCTCAATTTCCCCTTTGAGGTACGAAAGGACCAGGAGATAGCCAGGTACCTGGATAGCGCAGAAATCGATACAATTATGACCAACGACCACTACTTCAGACACGTTGAGACTATTTTCTCACGGGTCTTTCGGTAATACCTCGCAATTTTCCCCTTTATAACGACACATCTTTCACCAGGACATGCTTTTCATTTCTCCGGGAGTAAGCCTGAGGGACAGGTTTATGCTGACATGCGACCCATCATGTGGTATATGTCGCCGAATCTCCGGCATGCGTGTTCGACGCCTGAGCGGATTCTCTTGCATGCCTTTCTTACATCGTCCTGGTCGTCGAAAGTCCCTCTCGCGGCAAGATTCAACAGGGCATATTCGTGCCACAAAAGTGCAGCGTCCCAGACCAGTTTCCCCTCCACTATCATCTTGTACCGTCGTCTGAAGCAATCGGCCAGGGCATCTCCAAAACTGAAGAAGACCAGCGAGGAGTCATGAGAGACTCCCGAGAGTTTCCGTGTCTCGGCATCCTTCCGGTCGCCGGTAACGACGTAGAAGTGGGCGGAATAGCCCTCGCTGGAGAACCAGACGAGCGGCTGGCTTCTGGTTTCTGTTGTCTTGTGTCCTCTTGCAAAAAGAAGGATATCCGAAAAAGGCTCAAGATATTCAGAACAATCCGGAACAACGGTCAAGAGGTCCATGTGCTTATTATCGTCAATGCAACCGAAATAATAAGTATTTACCTTTTGTGATCAGATTCCGGTACACCGGCGAACCGGCCCGTGGCACCCGCTGCCCGGCTGCGGAGAAACCTTAGTGATCTTTCGTAACCACACTGACATACTTCATCCTCAAATCATAGAGGACATGGTCGATCAAGCGTTCTTCATCTCCCGTTAAGTTTCCTTTGGTCTTCTCTCTGAGCATCTCGATGATGTTTATTGTCTGCTTGGCAAGGCCTTGGTTCACGGCCCTCGTGTTGCTCACGGGATCTGCGAGCTCACCGAGGTTAACCAGCGTTGACGTGGTGAGGGATATAATGAAGGTGGAAAAATTGAGCAATCCGGGAAACTCGTCGGAGGCCGTCCCGGAGTTAAATCTTCTTGATTCGCCGCCTGTACTCCTCTCATCCGCACCGGATCCATGGGCCGCCTTCGAATCATTGTCATTCGCCATACCTACTGTCCCCCCTTAAAGCAGAGTGTCAAGTTTTACCGGCAAGAAGAATAGATTTTCGTTTCTCTTTACCTGGTATAGAATATAATTCCTTTTCAGCCCTTCTACCATATCCGTCTCAAAATCCTTCTTGTTCGTTACCGGGCTGTTATTGATCTTTATAATTACGTCTCCCGTACGGAGCCCGCTCTTCTCGGCAATTCCGCCTGCCAGTACCTTCACCACCACCACGCCTTCCTTATCTTTCAACTTGTACTTGAGTTTCTGGTACATCTTTACGTCCGTCGACCTGAACCCGCAAAGCTTTTCGTCGAGAGGATCCGGCCTGTACTCTTCGAGATCCTTTACGCCGGTTTCAACAAAGTAGGATTTTGCTCCCCGCATGATTCTGAACTGCACGTGATTCCCTGCCCTCACGCTTCGAAGAATACTGTGGAGTTTCATTCCCTCCTTTATCTTCTTCTTGTTCAGGTCAACAATTCTGTCACCAATTCTGATCCCCAGTCGCTCGGCCGGACTACCCGGGATAACACCATTCACAAGGAGGTACGAACCTTTCTCGCTTTTCCGCTTCTCAATAAAAGCGCCGAGTATGGGCCGCTGTGCACCGCTTTCAAGGAACTCCGAGAGCATGCTCATCACATCGTCTATGGGGATGGCAAAACCGATACCCTTGCCTTCGCCGTATATTGCCGTGACGATGCCCAAAAGGTTGCCCTCGCCGTCAAGCAGGGCTCCTCCGCTATTACCAGGGTTTATAGCGGCATCGGTCTGGATGAGGTTCACGTATACCCTGTTGTCAATTCTGAGGTTGCGGCCAACGGCGCTCACCACTCCCATGGTAACGGAGCTGGAAAGCCCGTAGGGATTCCCGATAACGATGGCTTTCTCCCCGACGCGGGCACCGGTCCTCTTACTCACTTTCACGAAAGGAAATTCTACCTTCCCTCCGATCTTCAGGAGGGCAATATCGAATTCAGGATCGCTCCCCAAAACCGAGGCATCATATTCTTTTCCATTTATGAACTTCACCCTGATGGTGGTTGCCTTGGAAATCAGGTGTTCATTGGTAACCACTATACCCCTGGAGTCAAGAACCACCCCGGAACCTATGTTCTCGAAAACCTC
>CAYOYU010000016.1:17444-24461 GCA_964408265.1 uncultured Syntrophorhabdaceae bacterium | reverse complement strand
CCGACAAAGAGTTTCTTCAGCGAACTGGGTCTCTTCGTCTCATCGCTCTCCTTCGACCATTCCTCCGTCTTGATGTTTACGATAGCTTTGCTGACCGTATCAACGACTTCGACAACCTTGTCTTCCCGCGCATGAAGTGCATTGGAAAAGAGAAGGATGAAAAAGATTGGAAGGATGAAGAATAGTTTAATACCCAGGGATCGCTTCCAAGGTGAGATAGGGGAAGTTAGGTTCTTCAACAGCTTCATGGAATCCTAAAATGCAGTGTCCTCTGCGTATTTTGTGCATGCCTGTCAGTACGACGGCTTCCCGCCCTGTCAGCACCAATCCTCTTTCGGTTTTCTTTTCTTTATGACCTTCTTCACTGAATCAAGGATGATATTGGCTATCTCTTCCTTACTCATTCGAGGAACCTGCTTGAAGCCTCCCAAGGTATCGATAATGACTACTTCGTTTCTGTCGCTTCCGAATCCGATACCCTCGGTTGCCACGTTATTGGCCACTATGAGGTCAAGGTTCTTGTTCTTCAGTTTCTGCGTAGCATGTTCTGTAATGCTCTCCGTTTCTGCGGCGAATCCGACAAGAATCTTGTCACCTTTCCTGCAGCCCAGCTCCGCGAGAATATCGGGATTCTTCGACATCTCAAGGAGCATGGTGTCACCCTTGCCTTTCTTTTTTATCTTCTGACAATTCTCGTTGGCACACCTGAAATCGGCGACTGCGGCCGCCTTGATCACCACGGTACTGGAATCGAAGTGTGCCATAACAGCATCCCGCATTTCGGCAGCCGTGGTCACCTCGATAGTCTCTATATCCATCCGTGGAGGCGGTAAATAGGTCTTACCGGTGACAAGCACCACGTCGGCCCCCCGACGCTTTGCTATCCTTGCAACGGCATAGCCCATCTTCCCCGAGGAACGATTCGTAATGCACCGGACAGGATCGATGAACTCCATCGTCGGTCCGGCAGTAACAATGATCCGCTCGCCGACGAGATCCTTTTCAGTAAAGATGTCCTCCATCTTCTCCACGATTTCTTCGATAGACGGGAGCCTCCCCTTGCCGGAAGTTCCACAAGCAAGATCACCACTGCCCGGCTCCATGAATTCAAATCCCGCAGTCATGAGCTTCCGGATATTATCCTGCACCATCTGACTTTCCCACATCTTTGTATTCATGGAGGGGACAAAAAGGATGGGCACCGTGGTGGCCATTACCATGGTGGTAAGGAAATCATCGGCGATGCCATTGGCAATCTTCCCGATGATATTCGCTGTCGCGGGTACTATGACCATCTGGTCGGCGATATCGGACAACGCGATGTGTCCTATCTTGGAGCCATAGAACAGCTCGAACATCTCGTATATCACAGGATTCCCGGAGAGAGTCTGGAAGGTAAGGGGGGTTACGAACTCCATGGCATTCTTCGTCATGACCACATGCACTTTTGCTTCTCTCTTGGTAAGTTCCCTGACAAGCTCTGCCGTCTTGTAGGCCGCTATGCCCCCGGTAATCCCTACGATGATCTCCTTGTTCCGCAGCTTTGTGTATTCTGTCTCCATTACCAATGCATAACCTCGCTTATATATTTATACCGAACTTTCTCACGATCCTCGTGAAAAGATTTGCCTGCGGCACATAGACGGGAGATACGATATCCACCTTCCCTACAACATCATTCTCGTACCTCACAATCAGTTCCCCAAGCTTCTGCCCTTCCTTCACTTCTCCTTTCAGCCTTTCGGGCAGGGATATCTCCTTCTTGACCACGCCCTTCTTGTCCACAGGCACAGGATAGGAAAAATCTGCTTTTGCGACACCCCTTATCTTTCTATATTTGCCGTCATCAAGGAATACGTCCTTTTCGACGATCTCCCCTTTCTTCACCACGCTGATCACCTTATACAGAGAGTAGGCTTTTCTCAACTTCTCCATAGCAAAGGCATCACGAACCTTGGCAGAGGGGCTACCCATCACCACCACAATGAACCTTACTTCATTCTTCTTCCCGGTGACCACGATGTTAAAACCGGTCTCCCGGTAGTATCCTGTCTTGAGCCCATCCACTCCCGGCATCTTGATGAGCAGTTTATTATGGTTCATCAGGGTAAACTTTCCATCTCTGAACCCCTCACTCTTGATTGAGGTCCACTCAAGGATTTTGGGGTATTTTAGCAGCTCCCGAGCCAGGAGAACCAGATCGGCGCATGATGTGAGGTCCGGACTCTCGCCTTTTGAGGGAGGAAGACCATGAACCGAATGGAACTCCGTGTCCACCATGTTCAGAGCCTTCGCCTTCTCGTTCATGAGCTGGATAAAACCCTCTTTGCTCCCCGCTACGTGCTCGGCGATGGCGTATGCGGCGTCGTTGGCCGAGGCGACAAGCATGGCCTTCATCATCTCTTCCAGAGAGAACGATTCCCCCTCTTTCAGATATACCTGGCTACCCCCTATTTTCGAAGCTTCCTTCGTGGCGACGATCTGGTCAGTGAGCTTTATCTGGCCCTTCTCAACCTTATCAGCGACAATGTATGCCACCATCAGCTTGGTGACACTGGCTGGAGGCCGCCTGGCATGAATATTCTCCTCCTCAATGACCTTCCCTGTAGCCGCCTCGACCACGGCAAAGGCCTTGCATGGTTCTTCCTTCTCCCGGACCGTCTGCTGCTGGGCTTTTGCGGCCCTGCCCTTCTTCGCTGGCCTGGCATCGGCCATGCCTGCCCAAAAGAGCACTATGAGTCCCAGAACGATCCATTTTTTCATGATTTAACCTTGTCGGTGAAGACTTTTATGAGATCTATGGGCAAAGGGAAGATAATGGTAGAGTTCTTTTCGGTGGAGATCTCGATTAATGTCTGAAGATAGCGAAGTTGCAGTGCCATCGGGTTCTTTGAGAGGATATCCGATGCCTCCGCGAGCTTCGTGGAAGCCTGATATTCGCCTTCAGCACCGATAATCTTTGCCCGTCTCTCCCTTTCTGCCTCCGCCTGCCGCGCTATAGCTCTCTGCATCTCCTGCGGAAGGTCCACGTTCTTCACCTCCACATTGGATATCTTTATTCCCCATGGTTCTGTGTGGGTATCCAGTATCTCCTGCAGTCTCTCATTGATCTTTTCCCTATGAGCGAGAAGATCATCCAATTCGGCCTGGCCGAGGACGCTGCGCAGGGTCGTCTGAGCAAGTTGACTTGTAGCGTAAAGGAAGTTCTCCACATCGATAACGGCTCTCAAAGCATCCATGACACGGAAATAGATCACGGCATTCACCTTGATAGTCACGTTGTCTCTTGTGATGACATCCTGGGGAGGAACATCGAGAACCACGGTCCTCAGGCTTACCTTCACCATCCGGTCCAGAACGGGAATAAGGATTATGAGGCCCGGCCCCTTGGGCGGTCCCAGAACACGCCCCAGACGGAAGATTACGCCTCTTTCGTATTCGTTGAGAATCTTGATGGCGCTGGCAAGAAAAAATATTATAACGATGACGACAAACATATATACCGGCAACCCTAGCATCGATCCTCCCCCTTTCTTTTTACAATGAGCACGAGCCCTTTGACCCCGCATACAACCACATGCTCACCCTCTTTCACAGGCTCCTCACTTCTCGCATTCCAGAGTTCTCCGCGAAGAAAAACCTTTCCGCTTTGGAAGACGTCGGTCTTTGCAATACCCGCCTCGCCGATGATTCCTTCACTGCCTGTCTTCACCTTTGATAATTGGGCTTTTATGGCATAAGATAACACACCGAAGAAAAATATACCAGTCAGGATCCCTACGGCAACAATGGTTTTCAGCGAAATCGAGAGGCCGCTCCCGGGAAGGTCTATGAGCATAATAGACCCCATGACGACAGATATGATTCCCGCCACCCCGAGGATGCCGTGGCTTATGATCTTCAGCTCCAGAATAAAGAATATGATCCCAAGGAGAATAAGAAAGGCCCCCGCATAGTTGATGGGGAGGGTCTGGAAAGAGTAAAGGGCAAGGATAAGTGATATGCCCCCTGCAACGCCCGGGAATATTGCCCCGGGGCTGTAAATTTCAAAGAGGATACCGTAAATACCTATCATCATGAGAATGTAAGAAACATTGGGATCGCTGATGTAGGATAACAATCTGTACTTGAAGGGCATTTCCAGAGGCACAGGTTTCTTGCCCTTCGTCTCGAGCGTCTTCCGACCTGCCTTGGTATCCACCGCCCTGCCGTTTATCTTGAGAAGAAGGTCTTCGGGACTATCGGCTATCACGTCAATCACATTCGTGGCAAGAGCGTCCGTGGCAGTGACGGAGGCACTCTCCGTTACCGCTTTGGCGGCCCACTCAACGTTTCGTCCTCTCTTGATGGCAAGGCTCCGCGAATAAGCCACGGCATCATTGAGAACTTTATTCATCATCTCTTTGTCAGGTTTTTCCTTACCCATGGTCACAGGATGGGCTGCGCCGACATTTGTCCCCGGAGCCATGGCCGCAACGTGAGAGGATAGAAGGATAATACAGCCGGCAGAGGCTGCCCGGGCGCCCGGAGGATAGACGTATACTATGACTGGTACCTTGGCCTCCATAATAGCTTTGACAATCTGCCTCATGGAGGTGTCAAGCCCTCCTGGCGTATCCAGAAGAATAAGAAGGGCCTCTGCATCCTTCTTCTCGGCAGTAGCGATGGACTCCTCTATAAATCCGGCAACCGGGGGGTTTATGATGCCCTGTATGGTAAGACTGTAGACCTCTTTTGACGCGGCACACGGTGCCAGCATCAAGACTGAAAGAATCAGGACAGCAGCTGCAAGTAGCCCCTTTATCACGCAATACCTCTTCCTGCCACAAGTATACCCACAAAGTCGCATATCGTAAAGAAGAGATAACCCGGTTGATTAAGGTTCACTTCAGCGGTCGAGCATCCTAGCCTTGAGAGAATCGCTCCTTCAGACGCTGTTCCACAATTTCCGGTACAAGTCCCCTGACGGAGCCTCCGAAACTGGCAACCTCCTTTATGGTCCTGGAACTGATAAAGAAGTAGTCCTTGCTTGTCATCATGAAAAGGGTGTCCATCCCCTTATTCAGGTTTCTATTCATCGACGCCATCTGGAACTCATATTCAAAATCGCTCATGGCCCGCAAACCTCTGATTACGAAGCGTGCCGTCACCTTCGTTACGTAGTCCACCAACAAACCGTCGAAACTGTCAACGGGAACATTCTCGTCGCCGTGCACCGATCGCCTGATAAGTTCCTCCCTCTCTTCCACGGAAAAGAGTGCCCTCTTCTCGATATTGTTCGCTATGGCAACAATTACCTTATCAAACAGTTCGAGTCCTCGGTTGAGAATGTCCATATGTCCATTGGTGATTGGGTCGAATGACCCGGGATAGACCGCTATCTTCTGTTTCATCTTGAAACTCCTTTGGATTCTTCTTCAACTGCACTGAGAATCGTGATGATTGTGCTTCCGTACTTCCTGCTTCCTATCTCATCCCAGCCCGTGAGTTCATCGGCACCGAGAAACTCCTTTTTAGTGTGCTCCAGAACGAAAACGGTCTCTCTGTGATGGAGCGCATTACTCCTCAAGAGCGACATGGTCTCCGAAATTTTGCCCTTTTCGTATGGGGGATCCAAAAAGATTATATCATATGTGCGCTTCTTCCTATAAAGAAAAGGTACGGCATATCGGACGTCCAAATTGAGTATCTCGCAGTCCCTGCTGAGGCCCAACTGAGAGATATTTGCCTCCAGAACGGTTGCCATGCCCTTGTCGATTTCAACGCACGTTACTGAGGATGCCCCCCGGCTCAGAGCCTCCACGGTAAAGGACCCGGCACCGGCATACAAATCGAGCACTTTCGCTTCTTCTATATCACCAAGCCTGTTAAAGATCGCCTCCCTCACCATTGAAGAGGTGTATCGGGCCTTATTACCCTTTGGGAGATCGATATGTCTTCCCCTTAAGCGCCCCCCGGTGATGCGGATAAAGTTACTCACGGTCAGCCTGCCGCTCCGTCGGGCGTCTCTTTGCCGCAATCCTGAGCGATACGTTCCTTTTGGAAACCTCTCACGCCTTTACCCTGTCGCCTATCCAAGCTTTTGAGCCTCTTTCGAAGGATGGCTGAAAAGCTCCCCGGCAACATCCGCGATGCGAAGCAAGCCTTTTACCTCGTAGGCTGACAGATAGAGTATGACGGTATTCAGGGCGCCATAGGTACCCTTCATTTGATCGATATAGTGCTGCTGCATTCTCTTCCGTTGCCGGTGAAACTCACAATCCTCCTCCCGGATCACATGGTTGACAATTATGTTCTCAACGGTAAGACCGTTCTGTGTAAAATCCTCCATGATTCTTGCTGTCAGTTTTACGCCAAGCGCTTCAGGTATAGTTGCTATCACGTACTTGGTGACATTCTTGTCGCGGATAAAACGGACTATGTTCTCCGAGAGTGCCTCCCAGCCCCCTATGATTTCCAGAAGGCTCCTTTTGGAACCTTTCATGGAAATCGCATCCTTCGCTTTCTCCACATAACTGTATAGGTTCATGTAGAATTTCGTCGCTGCTTCCAGATGTTTCAGAAAGAGCTGAGGCAACTTAAGAAGGCGGAGAGTGTGGCCCGCGGGTGCCGTATCCCAGACGACTACATCATATGTTCCCCCTTCCACGAACTCCATGATAAAGTTGAGCATGAACTCCTCTTCGATGCCCGGAGCAGTACCGATGTAATCCACAAAATCATAATCCACGTTGGCAAAAGAGGAGATGACCTCATAAATTTCCGGGCCGAAACGTTCCTTCCATTTCTTCAGGACCACATCGGTCGAGATCTCAAGCGCGTAAAGATCATATCCCTCGGTAATCCTGGATTCCTTTTCTCCGATGGTTACTTCAAATATGTCCGATAGAGAAGGGCTGGGATCGCTTGATATTACCAGGACCTTCTTCCCCTCCATCGCGAGCTTGAGGGAAATGGCTGATGCGCACGTGGTCTTGCCAACACCGCCTTTTCCACCAACCATGATCAGTTTCACAT
>CAYOYU010000016.1:3761-17434 GCA_964408265.1 uncultured Syntrophorhabdaceae bacterium | reverse complement strand
TTGATGAGTCCCATTCCTGCTCCACTTTCCGGCGTTCGTGCCCGGCAAGATGCCTCGCGGGATTTGACGCCCTTCAAAAATTAGGATTCTTTGAAACCCCATTATCTTTGTCAGATGATCGCCATTATTTCAACACATTTCTTCTTTACGGAGTTTAGGGAATTGAGGATTGAATCCGGATCCTTGCTTAGAGTAAAGGGGGGTTGGCTTGGGCTTCGTCTGCAACGCATCGTCCGGGATCCGCTTTCCAGGGAGCAGTCTGCTCCAGGGTTGTCAGTAAAAGTCGAAGTCCTTCAGCCGCCGATGAACATCGTATCCGCCGGCAACCGAAGGACTGACCGAAATTCTATGAGACTGTAATTCTCTTTACCTTACTTCACCAACGGATTCGCAACAACCGCCACCTGCCCAAGGGGTGCACCGGTGCCGACCGTCGATACGATCCTGTTCGTCGCTGCATCGATGATCTTGAGCCCTCTGCCCGCATCGGAAGCAACCACACTGTGCGCCGATGAGCCTATTCCTGCCCGTAAATGGTGTGCGTAAGAGTGATAACCGATATCCACTTCACTTATCAGGGTATCCTGCCCGGCATCAATCACGGAAACGGTGCTCGTATCCCGTGCAGCATAGACCTTCCCTTCGCAGAGGGTAAATGATTGCACGCAGGAATCCTTTCCCGAGAAAGGCAGGACTTTGACTATAGTGTCCGAACGGGTGTCGAGGACGGCCATGTTCTGGGTACCACCAAGATAAATCTTCTCCTCTCCCACCTTCTTTATGGCCAGAGGTCCTCGGCTATCTGTTCCGTCAAGCTTGATAGATTTGATCAATTTGCCCGTCTTCAGATCCATCACCTGGATGGATCCTCCCTTGGAAGCACCGTAGCTGAAAGGCAAATAGATCTTGTCGTTCACTATCTCCATGGAGAGAACGCTGTTCGTGGTTGCCGATTCAGGTTTGGTGAAAGGTATGGTCCTGATGATCTTTACCGACCCGGGGTCGATCTCCTGAATCGTGTTTCCATTCTTATTCACCACAAAGATACTCTCCTTGTACTTCACCATGCCCGAAGGAGCCGCATCTACCCGCAAGCTCCCCACGACAGCGTCGGACCTCACGTCAATCACTTTGATCTCATTAATTCCCGCGTTTCCAGCCCCCGGAACCGTCACGAAAACCTTGTCCCCCATTGCCACAACGTCATTTATGTTGGGGACAGTGGGTTTATCCTGCGGCACAGCGGCTGAGATATCTATTGTTTTGACGAGGCTGTTCTGATTCAGGTCAAACACGAACATTTTCGTCCCATCCTGAGAAGAGACATAGGCTTTTCCCGATTCAGCCAACCCGGCAGAGGCAATAAGAAACAGAAGTCCCGCTACAGCGATTAATACTGCTAAAGCTCTTACCGTTGAAAAATGTTCGTTGTTCTTCATGGCAAACCTCCTATCCTTGATGAGCACCAGCACTTACCTGGTGGGTCTCAATACAAAGGCGAAATTATGACTGATACAAAACCTGCGAAACAAAGAAGAACCAACGCTCCCTGTTTCAATATAACCACGCCTTCTTCAACAAACAACATGGTATGCTCCGAGGTTATTACTGCAATGGACATGCCAGGATGCAAATACCAACCATTACAACACGTTATACGTCATGACCCATACCAACCTGTCTTCAGAGACAGAATAGTCTGGCACATACGCCAGAAACGCTGCCGCCTCCCCTGCCCTTCCTTGAGGCCTGACGGATTGAGCATGGGTAGACTGTTCCGGCCGGAGAGCGGAGCCATAGCACGCTGAAACTTCCGCGGAACTCTCCCTGACGGCGTCTCCGTTGAAGAGCCCCTGCGAATATGTTATATAAAACCGATGTTTGTCGATTCCCACTGCCATCTTGAGATGGAAACATTTGATAAGGACCGTTCAGAGGTTATAGCTCGGAGCCTTGAGCAAGGACTTGTCTATATCCTGACGGTGGGCACCGAGGCACGATATTTTCAGAAAGTTAAGGATCTGACGGTTCAGAACCCGTCCATTTACGGAGCACTCGGTATTCACCCCCACAATAGTTCCGAGCTGGATGATGATATGATAAGGAAGATTGAGCCCTTCCTTGCTGACGAGAAGATAGTCGCGTACGGGGAGATAGGGCTCGACTTTTTCAGAAATTATGCACCCAGGAACGTACAGGTCGAAGCCTTCCGCAGGCAGATAGAGTTGGCACGAAAAGCCGATCTTCCCATCATCGTCCATTCCCGGCAGGCAAAGGACGAGACCCTCGAGGTCCTTCAGGAGATGGCAAAGGATAGCATGCGGGGGGTCATCCATTGCTACTCATACGATGTAGACACAGCCCGTCGATTTCTGGATATGGGATTCCACATCTCCATTCCGGGCACCATAACGTACAAGAACAGCGGGGATCAGGTAGACGTGGTCAGGTACCTCCCGGTGGAGCGTCTTCTCACCGAGACCGATGCACCCTTCCTTACCCCAAACCCGCACAGAGGGAAAAGAAACGAACCTCACTTAGTAAAACTGGCTACAGAGCGAGTAGCTGAGATTAAGAAGGTCGATATAGGCGATCTCTGTGCCAGTCTGCGGACAAATTTTGAAAGACTCTTTCTCAACAACCAGAGGTAACTTGATATGAAACCAGCAATAATCATTGTCGATATGCTTGAAGGAAACTACCCCAAAGAGAGAACTGACCGAGAGGAGGAGAAGATAATCCTTCCCGTCCGTGATTTCCTCAGAAGTGCCAGAAGCCTCTCCATACCGGTTATTTTTGCCTGTGACAGCTTTCTTCCCGAGGATTTCATTTTCAAAGGACGTATGAAACCCCACGCCCTCAGAGGAACAACAGGCACGCGTCCTCTCCCGGATCTCGAACCCCAGGCGAAAGATATCATTCTCGAAAAAAGAAGGTTCAGTGCCTTCTTCAAGACCGATCTGGATCAAACGCTACGGACGCTTCAGGTGGATACCGTGGCAGTGGGCGGTGTGAACACGCATTTTTGTGTGCTTGCAACAGCCTTTGACGCTGTCTGTCACGACTTCAATACTGTTATTTTGGAAGACCTGAGCGCAGCCTACAAGAAAGAGATCCACCAGTCGTTTATGGAGACCTACCGGTACAGCGCAATCTATCCGATCTTTCGGGTCTCCACATCGAATGAGTTCTTACAGGAAGCACGTTCCTGAGAGTTTCGCCATGACTTTTGGCGGAAGAGCAGGCAAATAATGGCACGCAGGCCCCGGGGTCCCCATTTTCTCTCCAACAGAATACTTGCCGTCGTCTTTGCCGCCTGTTCCCTCCTTGCGCTGTTATTTACCCTTTACAAAGAGTTCAGAGTGCCCGAACAGGTCAAGCGGGTCCTGCCTTTCCAGACCGAAAATCTATACGTCTGTACCCCTGCCGGCGGGTTGCGGCTAATCCAGAAGAAGCTGGAGATAAAAATGGGGGTGCCCGAGCGGCAAAAAGCTGATATAATTATACGGGAATTGAAGAAGGAGAAGGCTGTACCTGAAGAGGCGAACCTCCTTGACTTTTCCTTCGATGGCGAGGGCGTTATCTATCTAAATTTCTCGCGAGAAATCAAGGACAGGACCCTCAGAGCAATCCGTGAGATAAGTATGACCTATGCCATAACGAACTCCTTTCTTCTGAGCTTCAAGGATATGAAGCGGGTCCAACTGCTTGTGGACGGTCAGCCATCATATACGTTTAATGGTGCCGCATACATCTTGATGCCACTTGAATTGAAGAACGACTTACTGGAGGAATAGATAATGATCGACCCGAAGATAATCAGAGAGAAACCCGAAATAGTCGTGGATAGCATGCGGAAAAGAGGCGCCCCTTTTGACCTTGACAGGCTGCATAGTATCGATGAAAAGCGAAGGGGGTTGATCCAGGAATCAGAAGGCCTGAAGAACGAAAAAAATGCGCTATCCAATGAAATAGCGAAGATCAAGCGGCAGGGCGGAGAAGCGGCGGAGAAGATCGAACACCTCAGGGGCCTCGGAAAAAGTATCGAACTCCTGGAACAACAGTTGAGGAATGTGGAGAAGGAATGGGAAGACCTCGTCCTTGTCATTCCGAATATTCCCGACGCCAGCGTACCTGTAGGTTCCGGGGACGAAGACAACAAGGTGGTGAAAATCTGGGGCGAGAAGCCTATCTTCGATTTCCAGCCGTTGGCTCACTGGGACCTCGGGGAAAAGCTGGACATCCTGGATTTCAAGCGCGCTGCCAAAATAACGGGGTCACGCTTCACCCTCTATAAATCCTACGGCGCGCTCCTCGAAAGAGCTTTGATCAATTATATGCTTGATCTCCATACGAGAGAACACGGCTACATTGAAGTCTTGCCCCCATTCATGGTGAACAGAGAGTCTATGACCGGCACCGGTCAGCTCCCCAAGTTCGAGGAGGAGCTCTTCAAACTTGAAGGGATCGATTACTTCCTCATCCCCACCGCCGAAGTGCCTGTCACCAACATTCACAGCGACGAGATCCTTAAAGAATCAGACCTCCCGGTAAAATACGTGGCCTATACACCATGCTTCAGAAAAGAAGCGGGAGCCCATGGAAAGGATACGAGAGGCCTCACGAGGCAGCATCAGTTCAACAAGGTGGAACTCGTTAAATTTACCAATCCCGAACAGTCCTACGAAGAACTTGAAGGGCTCCTCCTCGATGCAGAGGATGTCCTGAAACGACTCAACATCCACTACCGTGTCTCCATGCTCTGTACCGGCGACCTCGGGTTCTCCTCGGCCAAGACGTACGACATAGAAGTTTGGCTCCCGGGCCAGGACATCTACAGGGAGATTTCATCCTGCAGCAACTTCGAAAGCTTCCAGGCGCGTCGGGCCAAAATCAGGTATAGACGAGGGGGCGGGAAAACTGATCTGGTCCACACGCTGAATGGTTCCGGTCTGGCAATAGGTCGAACGGTTATGGCGGTTATGGAAAACTATCAGAGGAAGGACGGCTCCATTGCGGTCCCTGAAATCCTGCGGCAGTATATGAACGGGATTACTGAATTTCCCCCAGCTTAGAATCCAGGATATCTATATTCCTGAGTATAATGGGATCGTCTTCTCTTTCCCGGATGTCTCCGAGAAGTCGCCGCGCGTTCCTGCCGAAAAGAGCGCAGAAGAACTCCACCGCCTTCAGTCGAAGCTGAGGATCCCCGATTTCGCTCAAGGTATTCATAATGGCGCTCACGGCCCGCTTTTTCCCGGCAAGCCCTTCGTTCTTTGTGAGCAATTCACGAATCTCAGGAACATTTTCGCTCTTCAGGTGCAAAAGCAGCGGGTTTACCAGATTCTTGTCCTGGATGTCGATAAGGAGGCGGATGGCTTGTCTCCGTTTCTCCACATCCTCGGTGTAAAGCAATCTCAGTATGGGACGGATATCGATTCCGTCTCCGTCGCTCACCGCCTTCTCGTAAAATCCGTCATAAGACTTTGACTCTATGATGAGGCTGCCGAGAAGAAGGCCTATCTCCTCTTTGGAGAAAACCATGTCCCTAAACCACTTTTCCACGAGGGGAAGGACTCTTCCGTCCAGAAAGACCTCATTGACCATCGCGTTCTGCAGAAAATTCCTTATCTTCCTTCGCTCCTCGAACTCCTCAAGCCTCAGGACCCGAAAGAGCGGCTCCTTCAGATACCGATTGGAGAGGGAATAGTAGGTGGTCCCGAGGAACTCTGTCTCTTTGAGGATATCTTTCTCCTTGAGAAAAGAAAGGTGTTTCACGATTTGAGGTCGAGGAAGGGCCGTCTCGTAATAGATATCCTCGATGGAATATCTTCGGAGGTCCTGCTCGTTCTTGTCGACCAGCGCCGAAACCACAGATCTTATGCCTCTGTGATTTCTCGATTCCTTCAGCAAATCCATGAGAACGTTATCTAGATTCAGATTGGCCTGGAGAAGTTCAAACTCCATAGGCTTATAATGAGATATGTTCTCAGGAAAGGGCCTGCCTTCGCTATAGACGTCAGCGGCCTGAGCTTTGTCTATTGGTTTGATCTCGTAGACAGCGTTCATGTTCATGCTGCTGAAGGGCAGATACCAATCGAAGAAATTCTCTTTATCGCCGGACACTATAAGATATATGTTCTCCTGTTCCATACATGTCTTAACGAACCTTTCGAACTGATCTCTCTCCTTTTTCTCCATCCTGGCCAGCCGCTCGCAGGAATCAATGACAAAGAAGCACGGGGCTTCCTGCAGGAGCCTGGCACATAGTGCCGACATGTCGAGCCCAGAATAACCCAGATCCTTGTGCCTCCTGCAAATTACGTCCCTTACCTCATTCACGGGGTCTGCCCAGAGTTCACAGTAGAAGACGTTAGGCGTGAGTGAAAGGATCTGGGGAATAATAAAGGACCTCAAAACCGTTGTCTTGCCTGTACCGGCATCGCCGATTACCACCACGTAACGGTTGTAGAAGAGCTTGTCCAGGATTGAAGATGCCTCTTCCTTGCGGTTGAAGGGCGGTCTCTGAAACTCATTGTAGGGAGAAAACCTGGGAACCTCGAATATATCCTTGTCATAGTTGAAATCACAGGCAATGTCCCAAAAGATATCCTTATACTGGAACCCCAGCCTGCCGTTCACGCTCGCCTTAAACAGACTGAAAGCATCTTCGACATACTGTCTGGCCGTCTCCAGCACATGGAGTTCGTATGGGAACCTTGCTTTGTAGCGGATATAAATCACACCCTGTCTGCTGTTGATCTCTATGACCGAATCGTCTGGCCTGAGAATAAGGTGCGGGTGTGGCGACCGGCGGAGCCTTCGGTATCTCAGATCAGACAGGAAGACATCGAGAAGGAGGTGGGAAAAATTGAAGATGTGGCCGATTACCTTTGTGTTCCTGATGATTGCCCTCTTGCTGTCTTCGGTAATCTCCCATTCGATGGGTATCTTCTTCATGATGTTCGAAAAGCCGAGATAGTTTATGACTTCTATGGCCATCTCCGGTATAGCCAACCGTTTGGCAATTCCATAACTCATGAACATCTTTTTGTTCGCCGAATCGAGATTGTCCAGGATTTCACTGCTTGCCGTACCGCTGAAATTTCTCACGAGGCCGATATCGTGGAGGTAGATGGTTCCCAAAAGAGCAAAGATCTCTCCCGAAAACATCTCCTCCGTCCTGTCCCTCGGATCCGGGATCAGCCTTTCTACAAGCGATTTGAGCGCTTCCACATGGTCCCGGAGAGGCAGATCGACAAGGGGAAATATCTGCGATTCACAGAGGTCCTTGAGGTCAACGAACCTCTGATAGAGCTTCAGTTCACGTTCTTTCTGCTTGAGCACATCTTCCAGTCTGGACTGCATAGTAGAGCCCTCCCTGGTTCAAAGCTCCGAATTGTATTGGACTTTATGACGGGTCGCGGAGCCTGTCAGAGGCTCAACGGACCTTCTTTCTCCACAGAAAAACTAGCGGGCTTGCTACGAATACTGATGAATACGTTCCCACAAAGACTCCAATGAACAAAGCCAGGGCAAAGTCAAAGATAACTTCTCCTCCGGCAACAAGGAGTGCAGTAATCGAGAGCACTGTCGTCAAGGATGTGATCAGCGTTCTACCCAGCACTTCGTTCACACTCTTGTTGATAACTCCGGCAAGATCAGCCTTGGATTTCATTTTGGCCATGTTCTCGCGGATTCTGTCAAAGACCACAACGGTGTCCGTGAGCGAATAGCCCGCCACAGTAAGAAGCGCGGTGATGAAGAGGATATTCAATTCCCTGTTGAGAATCCAGAATACCCCCAAGAGCGCCAGCACATCATGAAAGGTGGCTATCGTTGCTGCCACGCCAAAGACAAAAGTGAATCTCCAGGCAATATAGATGATGATGCAAAACAGCGAAATGACAACAGCGATGATGGCGTTCTTTTTCAGCGTCTTGCCTACAGTGGAACCCACCATGTTTGCACCCAGGACGTGGAACGTCTTGCCCTGCAGTTCCTTCCCGATGATGCCGCCTATCTTATCCTGAATCCTTTCCTTATCTGTGTCGGACAACTTTGTCTTAATGAGGAAACCCCTGGTACCGCTTATCTCCTGAATCTGCACATCGTGGACTCCCCCGTCCGTAAGCGCACGCCTCAGGTCTGCGATATTCACATTTTCCACGAACTCGATCTGGAGCTGTGTGCCGCCGGTGAAATCGACGCTTTCATTGGCCTTTCCGAGCCCAATCATGGTAAACCCCACCAAACCGAGGATGACCAGAACGAGCGACAGCATGAAGGCTCTAGTCTTCCACCCCATGAAGTCGATGTTTGTGTTCTTGCATATTTCTGTAAATTTCATCAGATACTGAGTCTCCTCGGCTTATACTTCATCAGATACCAGTCGAAAATCGCCTTGGATCCGAAAACTGCCGTAAAAAGATTGATAATGATACCGATGCTGAGAGTGACTGCAAAACCTTTGATAGGCCCAGTTCCGAACATAAAGAGCACAAAGGTTGTAATGAGCGTAGTTATGTGGGAATCAAAGATCGTAACCCATGCCTTTTCGTAGCCACCGTCCACTGCAGCCCGCACCGTCTTTCCCAGCCTCAGCTCCTCCCTAATCCGCTCAAATATAAGAACGTTCATGTCAACGCCCATTCCCATAGTAAGGATGATTCCGGCGATGCCGGGGAGGGTCATGGTTGCTTTGAGGGCCGTAAAAACACCGATGAGATAGAAAAGGTTCAGGAACAATGCTATGTCTGCCACAATACCGCAGTAGCGGTAGTAGAATATCATGAACGCCACAACAAGGATAGCTCCAATAAGGGCTGCCCTGACTCCTTTCCGTATTGAATCCTGGCCCAGGGTAGGGCCTATGGTGATGTTCTGTATCACTTTCACCGGCGCCGGTAAAGAACCTGCACGAAGTATGATTGCCATGTCTTTCGCCTCATCCAGAGAGAATCCGCCCGTGATCGACGCCTTGCCACCTGATATTCTTTCCCTGATGGCCGGTGCCGAATAGACCGTATTGTCAAGGATTATAGCCAGCCTCTTTCCCACGTTTTCGCCCGTTATCTGATCAAAAATCCGCGCCCCTTCGCTATTGAATTCGAGGGCTACGTAGGGCTCGTTACCAAATTCACCACCGATTCTCACCCGTGCGTCCGTAAGAAGTTCTCCTGTGAGGAGACCCTGTTTCTTCAGTATTATGGGGGTCGTAGTGACGATGCCCGTCTCCCGGTTCCGAGCCCGCATCATAAGCTGCTCATCACCTTCAGGAATGGCACTGCCGGCCGCAGCTCTCGCGCTTCCCTCCTCATCAACCAGCTTGAACTCCAGTTGGGCCGTCCGCCCGATCAGTTCCAGGGCCCGCTGCGGGTCCTTGATGCCGGGAAGCTGCACGAGTATCTGGTTCTCGCCCTGTTGTACGATGACCGGCTCAGTCACACCGAACTGATCTATCCTGTTCCTGATCGTCTCCAAGGCCTGATGGACCCCATTCTCTTTGATGGCATTCATCTCTTTTTCGGGAAGGAGGAATTGGGCTACGAGATTCTCACCCTCCACGCGTGTCGGGCCAGCCTTGAGATCTGGAAATTCGCGGCCAACAAGGTTATTGAGCTTTTCTTTCTGTTCGGCTTTGATCGTCACAGTCAGAGTGGTATCGGTGCTGTCAATGGCCAGGAACCTCACACCGTCCCGAATCATGGCATCCTTGAACCCTGAGAATTTGCGCTCGGAAAGGTTCTTCATCATCTTCGCAGTATCAAGTTCGAGGAGCAGGTGCATCCCGCCCTTCAGATCGAGACCAAGATGGATCTTTTCTGAGGGGAGATATTTCTTCAGGGCGCCCTGGGGCTCCATCACATTGGGCAGACAATAGACCGCCGCTACAACCAGGAAGATGGCAATTAAGATGAATCTCAGTTTAATAGATTTGATCAACTATCACTCCGACGGGAAAATTAAGTAAGTGATACCTTAATAAGCGTGGGTCTCTTTGTCAAGAGAATTTTCTCACGAGCAGCTTACAGGAACCACCTCTTGACGGCCCGATACCGTGTTGGAGGACTGCAATCCGGTTTGTTATGGGGCCGTAAACTCAACCGCGAGCCCGCTTCATACCGTTACAGCCTCTCTTCTTTGCGCCAGGCTCAATTCCACAAGCCTGCCTGGCCGTTTCCAAAACCAGTCAACCACCCTACTTGTCTTTAGGTGAGGACTTTCTACTCTTCGTCACTATGGAGGGCATGTTTGAAATCGACTATTCTGTCAATCCGGACAATGATCTCCCGCTCCGCCTGGGGTGGTGGTCTTCTGCTGTCAGCCTCAGGCGGGAATCCATCCATCATGGCCACCGTGTGCAGCCTCGTCACCATACCCATGAGTTGATAGCCCCTGTCCCGGTCTTTGTCCCAGACCACGATGGTGACGTGCTTGTTTTCCCTTAAATTAGTCACGGTGCCGTCACAAAACCAGTCCGTCACAGAGATATGACCCTTGTCAGCCTGTCCCACAATGCCCGCAACAGCAACATGTGGTATTCCCTTGGTGTTCGCCGTTGCCACCAATACGTACCCCATGCTCTTTGCAAGTTCTATGGCGTCTTTCAGTTTTTCCTGGTTCATCTAAACATGCCTGCCATGTCACTCCTCTATTATTATTGCCTCAACCGGGCATCCGTCGGCCGCTTCACGGCAGAGGTCTTCCACGCCCTCCGGCACCGGATCGCATTTCACTACCGCCAGATCACCCTGCATCTCGAAAACCTCGGGACAGACCTCAGCACAGCTGCCGTCCCCCACACAGCTGTCCTCATCTACTCTCACCTTCATAGCATCCTCCTTAGCGTATCGTCAATTCCCCGCTTCTATTTTACGGGATGGGTCCGGTCTCCGTGTTTTGCCTCTTTTCCCACGATATCAACCGTGCTGGCCTGGGGCCCTTCTTCACCTTCCTCTTCGGTAAAGCGTACCTCCATGCCTGCGTTCAACTTGTCAAAGGCATTGTTGAGTACGCTGTTCCTGTGAAAATAGACCTCGCGATCATCAACGGTCCGGATAAACCCATAGCCCTCTTTTGAAAAAAGCTTGTCTACAAATGCATGGGGCGCCGTGATACCCCGTTTGACCTCACCCTGTTTCTTTCTTGTAAATTCCTTCAATTGCCGCTCTGTCGCTTCGAAGGCATCCCGAATCATGACGTAAATGTCTTCGTGGGCATTACGGTCCCCTGGTTCTCTGTTCACCACGATTTCATTCCCTGGAACGCTCACATCTATCCGGAGGTGATAGAGCTTCCCTTTTCTCTGGCGACGATGGGGTGCTTCCACAACTACCCGGCAACTCATTATCTCGTCATAGAACTGTTCCAGTCCAGTTGCAGCTTCACGAATCTTCTCCTCAACTGCATCCGAGTGCGGCACGTCATGGAATGTGATTTGTAGCGGTATTTTCATGCCCCCTCCATGGTATATTTATTTCCCAAATCTTCCGGCCCGCATAGCCTGACCAAATATAATGCAGGAGGGAAAACAAGTAAACGGAGGACCCCCAATCCTCCCCTCGCTGCCGTTGGAATCTTTCACTGTCATCCTGATTTTGTAAGAATGCTGTGCTTATATTTACTACGGATTTTCCACGCGCAAGGAGAGACCTTAGCATTAGTATGAGCTACAGATCGGGAAGTCACCGGAAAAGGGTTTGAAGGAGGGAGAAAGTGAGTACGATAGCCGTAATTATCGATGAGATGTTTGAAGATGCTGAATATGCCGTCCCGGCAAATGCGTTCCGTAAGGCAGGTAACGTCCTGGTACACGTGGGATTGGAACCGGGAAAGCTGGTACGAGGCAAGAAAGAGGGGTTGACGGTAAAGATCGATAAGTCAGTAAGAGATGCTAAAGTGGCCGATTTTGACGCACTCCTCATACCGGGAGGGTATTCGCCAGACAAGCTCAGGGTGGATGAAGATGCCGTGCGATTCACCGGAGAATTTGTGAAGAGCAATAAACCCGTCTTCGTGATTTGTCATGGTCCTCAGCTCCTCATTACTGCGAAGGTGCTCGAAGGGCGCACCATAACCGGATGGAAATCGATCATCCAGGACATCAAGAACGCTGGGGCACATTATATAGACCAGGAAGTAGTGGAGGATGGCAATCTGATCTCCAGCCGCAGCCCTGCCGACCTCTCAGCCTTTGTAAATGCCGCGCTGAAGCGGCTGTAAGGATCAGCGCAAGACAAACAGATGGCCAATCAGGAGGTACCAGGATGTTTTTCGAACGGATAGAATCTAGAGGGTTGGCTCATTATTCCTACATCATCGGAAACAATGGAAAAGCAGTCATTATCGACCCGAGACTGGATTGCGACGTCTATATCCGCAAAGCTGCACAGAATGGGCTGCGGATCACCGATATTCTGGAAACCCACCGGAATGAAGACTACGTCATCGGATCAGTGGAGCTTTCGTCACGCACAGGGGCATCGGTCTGGCACGCCGACGGACAGTTGCCTTATGTGTACGGCAAAGATGTCACTGAAGGACAAACATGGAATATAGGGGGACTCCTGCTCACTGCGGTGAGCACTCCGGGGCATACTGAAGGAAGTATCTCCTATCTGCTTCATGACCCGGAGGGTATACCATGGATGTTCTTCGGCGGAGACACGCTCTTTACCGGTGACGTGGGCCGGGTCGATCTGTTGGGAAAAGAGAGGATGGAGGAAATGGCAGGCTTGCTGTATGACACCATCTTCCGAAAGATCCTCCCACTGGGAGATGAGGTGCTCCTCTGCCCTGCTCACGGTGCGGGCTCGGTCTGTGGCACCGGAATCTCTGATAGAATATGGACCACCATCGGCATGGAACGAAAGTACAACCCCTTGCTCCAATTTGCGGAACGGAAGAAATTCATATCTGCTGCCGCGAGGGAACTCGAACGCCCACCCTATTTCTCTGTTTCCGAAAAGGCCAACCTTGAGGGCTATCCTTTACTGCACACCGTTCCCAACCCGCCCCCTCTCTCACCGAACCATTTTCAGTCAAGGATGGCCGAGGCTGTTGTCGTTGACACGAGAGGCGAACTGCAATTCGGCGCAGCCCATATCCCCGGCGTGCTTTCCATATGGCTGGAGGGACTCCCTGCGTTTGCCGGTTGGTTTCTGCCCTATGACAAACCCCTCCTTCTCGTCACTGAAGGTGAGGACCCGGGCCAGGCTGTCCGCTACCTGGTACGGCTCGGTTACCGGGCGTTTGCAGGTTACCTTTCGGGAGGAATGCACTCCTGGCATACTGCGGGCAAGACAAGTGACATTATCAGGACCATAACGATGCAACAGTTCTGTAGTTTGAGGGACACCGGGAGTCCGGCGTGGATACTCGACGTCCGCAGCATTGAGGAGGTCAATACCCAAGCGATACCGGGCGCCCATCACATTCACGTGACCCAATTACCCGGGCGGATGAGTGAGGTACCCCGGAACATCCCTGTTTTTGTCTTCTGTGCAAGCGGCCTTCGCTCCATGGTTGCAGCCAGCATCCTGAAGAATGCAGAGTACGAAGAGATCAGCGTTGTCCTGGGGGGTATCGCTGCGTGGAACTCGGTTAGTTGTCCTCTTCCGTCAGAAGCCACAAGAACAGAGAAAGTGAAGGGAGGAGTGGCTGAATGAGCA
>CAYOYU010000016.1:249-3748 GCA_964408265.1 uncultured Syntrophorhabdaceae bacterium | reverse complement strand
TCGGTAGAACCGAATTGTATTGTCTTAGAAGGGAAGAATTGACATGTTCGGAAGAAGACTAAAAGTTTTTTCGCTCTTCGGCTTCGAGGTTAAAGTAGACGTAAGCTGGGGAATTATCCTGACCCTTGTCGTCTGGTCCCTTGCCGGCGGACTTTTTCCCCGCCTCTACCCTGATTTGCCCCGGAACCTTTACTGGTCAATGGGCATCGTCGGCGCCTTAGGCCTTTTCGCGTCCATCGTGATACACGAAATGTGCCATTCCCTCGTGGCGCGGAGGTTCGGCATACCCATCACAGGGATTACGCTCTTCATCTTCGGCGGAGTAGCCGAAATGGAGGAGGAGCCCAAGGGCCCAAAAGCAGAACTCCTTATGGCAGCAGTGGGTCCTGCGGCAAGTATCGCCATAGGCCTGATTTTCTACGTCTTTCACATCATCGGCGTGGAGCAGACCTGGCCGGTTCCCGTGAATGGCGTGCTCCGTTATCTCGCCTTTATTAACGGCCTTCTGGCAGCATTCAATCTTCTCCCTGCATTCCCCCTCGACGGCGGACGCATATTGCGATCAATACTGTGGATCATCAAGGATAATGTTCAGTGGGCAACGCGGATCTCCTCGCATATCGGTTCGGCCTTCGGCATATTCTTCATCCTCTGGGGACTCTTCAGTATCATCCTGGGAAATTTCATATCCGGGATCTGGTATTTTGTCATAGGTACTTTCCTTCAGCGTGCCGCCGCTTCGTCATACCAGGATCTGATCGCCAGAAAAGCCCTTCAGGGGGAACCCGTGAGCCGCTTCATGAGTCGGGATCCGGTAACCGTGCCAGCCTCGGCTACCCTCCAAGAGTTCATAGACGACTATGTGTATCGATACCGTTTTGACATTTTTCCCGTTGAGGACCGGAAAAGGTTCATCGGCTGCATCGGCATCAATGAGATCAGGCAGGTCGATCGAACTCAATGGCCTTACAGAACTGTACAAGAGGTGATGCAGGTATGTTCCCAGGATAATACGGTCTCACCGGACACAGATGCGGCGAAGGCCCTGGCTCTCATGAACAAGACCAATACCAGCCGCCTTCTCGTAACAGAAGGAGACCGTCTGGTCGGTATTCTTACCCTGAAAGATATGCTTGGGTTCCTGGCGCTCAGGCTGGAGCTGGATGAATAGGCCGGCGCCGCGGTCAGCGCCGGCCGTAAGTATTTACTTGATGGAGACTAATTCAACATCAAAGATAAGGAGTGAATTGGGTCCTATGATATTGCCGGCCCCATTTTCTCCGTAGGCAAGTTTGCTGGGAACAAAAAGCTGCCACTGCGATCCTGTTTTCATCAGTTGAAGTGCCTCGGTCCATCCTGGTATGACCCCGTTCACAGGAAAAGTAGCTGGTTCGCCCCGCTTGTAAGAGCTGTCAAACTCGGTCCCATCCAGGAGTTTACCCCGATAGTGAACCACCACGGTGTCTGTGGCTTTGGGTACCTTGCCCGTTCCTTCCTTGACCACTTTGTATTGCAGGCCGCTGGCCAGTGTCACAACGCCAGGTTTCTTCTTGTTCTCTGCAAGAAAAGCTTCCTCATCCTTCTTGTTCTTGTCTGAGAGGGTTTTCATCCTTTCTCTGTGCTTGGCGACCTGCTGGCTCTGAAATGCTGTCATTTCCTGCCTGATTTCATCCTCGCTGAGCTTAGTCTTTGCTCCGGCCATGACATCCTTTATTCCCTGAGTCAAGACTTCAAGATTGAGATCGACGGAAAGACCTTTCAGGCTCTTGCCGATATCTGTACCGATGCTGTAACTCAGTTTATCCTTCTGGTCTTTCAAAACTGGTTTGTCCTGTGCCTGAAGCGGGGCCCACAGGAGAATACCGATGACCGCCAATACCAATGTCGTTTTCATTCGCACTCCTTCGGAAGGGATTGATGTAACTGACCTTCAATATATATAGCCAGCCCATGAATTGTCAAACGCTCTCTGCAGAGATGAGAGGCCCGGAAACTAATTAAGGCAAAAACCTGCCTCCAACGAAAAGAGTTGACTGGACATCAGATACAATAATGTAGTAGATTATGGGGCATTTTATATTCTACCTAACATAAAGGTTCCCATTCGGGACCAATCAAGAGGGTACATACCATGTCGGAAGAAATACTGGTTGACAACAGCGTATCTGATGGAGTCGCCTCCCCCGAGGAGTCGGGTCAGGACGAGAGCTTTGCAGATCTTTTTCAACAGAGCAGCAGTGCAGCAGGAAGGCTTGATCCCGGTCAAAAAGTGAAGTCTACGGTAGTGAGTATTTCAGGGGACACGGTCTTCATAGACCTCGGAGGAAAGAGCGAAGGCTTCGTCGATCTCAACGAGTTTCGCGATGATGAGGGTAACTACTCGCTGCAGGTGGGCGACGAGGTGGAAGCATTCTTTGTTTCTGTCCAGAACGGTATGAAGAAGCTCACTACCATGTCACACGGACTCTCTACGGTCGACCTGGCAGGCATACGCAATGCCTACGACGCGGGACTGCCGGTGAGCGGGAGAGTGGCATCGGAACTGAAGGGCGGATATGAGGTATATGTGGGTAAGGTCCGGTGCTTCTGCCCATTTTCTCAGATCGACATTAAAGGCTCCCGCGAGGTCTCTGCATATCTTGGACAGACATTTCCCTTCAAGATTCTGGAGTACGAAGAAAATGGAAGAAATATCATTCTCTCCAGGAGGGTTTTACTTGAAGAGGAGAAGCAGGCACAGGCGGAGCGCTTCAAGGCAAGCCTGACTGTGGGCATGGATGTAACGGCAACAGTGCGGGCGGTCCACAATTTCGGCGCCTTTGTCGACCTTGGCGGCGTGGATGGACTTATTCCGGCGAGCGAAATAGGATGGAGCCGTACCGACAAAGTCTCCGATATGCTCTCCGTGGACCAGGAGGTCACGGTAAGAGTTATTGCTATAGATTGGCCGAAAAACAGGCTCACCCTCAGTCTCAAGGCTACCCTTCCCGATCCGTGGCTTTCCGTGGGAGACAGGCTCAAGGCAGGTATGTCAGTTCACGGTATGGTGGTCAGACTTGCACCCTTTGGTGCATTTGTAAACCTGGAGCCAGGCATTGACGGTCTCGTTCATATTTCGAAGCTCGGAGCAGGGCGGAGGGTTTCTCACCCCAAAGAGGTCATAGAAGCAGGACAGTGGGTCGAAGTCTGGATCCTGGAAGTTGACACGGCGGCAAAAAAGATATCCCTTTCCATGGAACAGGAGACAAAAGGAGAAGCACCCGAACTACCCGCAGTGGGCCAGATCGTTCAGGGAAATGTGGAGAGGGTCTTACCCGCCGGGGTACTGCTGAAAATTACCTCGGGGGCAGTCGGGTTCATACCGAACTCTGAGATGGGAACTCCCCGCGGCACTAACCACAACAGGATGTTTCCCGCCGGGATAGCAATGCAGGCCATTGTAAAAGAGGTGGATACCGTCCGAGGCCGCATGACGCTGACGAGACTCGGCGTAGATGAA
>CAYOYU010000016.1:0-239 GCA_964408265.1 uncultured Syntrophorhabdaceae bacterium | reverse complement strand
AGTGGGCGAAGAAAAAGCCGCAGCCCTGGGAAGTTTCGGCGAGTTACTGAAAGCAAGCCTGGCCAAACGCGAAGAGAAATCCGCCTGATAGCGCCTTAGTTTTATCGCAACGTCCCTGGTGAGCCCGTGATGCTCTACTCATGATTTACCCAGAGGACTAAAACAAAGTCAACGGTCCAACTGTATGGGCCGGTCTGTTTGCAGAGTAACTTTTCACTCTCCTGGCTGAGCAGATACTC
>CAYOYU010000015.1:14068-43238 GCA_964408265.1 uncultured Syntrophorhabdaceae bacterium | reverse complement strand
CTTGTCACCCCTGACAATGGTATAAAGGGGGGTACTCCCCTTTTCGACACGCACCTTGTTTCCCTTCACGTAGATCTTGCCGTTTCTCGTTACCTTCCCCTCTTTCAGCACCATATCGGCCGTCAATTCAACGGCAAAAGCCCCTGCCACCATGGCAAAAACGAACAGGAGCATACACCCCATCACTACCAAAGATTTCCTCATTTCCCACAACCTCCCGTTTCTTTGTATACAGATGTTCTACCACTACGGGTAGGCACAATCAACACAAAAAAGGCCGAACAAGGGCCTGCCTCTCCTTTTGGCTATCCGCCACAAAGACTTGCAAGGCATTGTTTTACCTTGACAAGGATGACCACTTGTACTCAAATATAGGCGTGCTCGGATTCGCCGATATCTGGATTTTTCTCGGATATACCCTCACCATCTGCTGCGTCCTTTTTTGCCTTCTTTACGGCATTGTTAACTGGCACAAAGGAATCGGGGAGAAGGAAGGGGACTACAGGGAGGAGATACGGTGGGAGAAGGAAGAGATCGAATTGATCGAGAAACTCCCATAATCCCATGTTTTATCTCGTCGTCTTTACTACCCTCTACCTTGTCATAACAATCTACCTCAGCTACGTCGGATACAGGAGGACCACATCGGTATCGGACTACCTGCTGGCCGGCAGGCAGGTTCACCCCGTGACCATGGCCTTAAGCTACGGTTCCACCTATATAAGCACCTCGGCCATCATCGGTTTCGGCGGCATAAGCGCCCTTTACGGTTTCAGTATGACATGGCTCGCCTTTCTCAACATCGCTATCGGCGTCTGGGTGGCCTTCGTGATTTTCGGTAAAAGAACAAGGAAGATGGGTAAAGCCCTCGATGCCCACACTTTCCCCGAACTTCTCGGCAGGAGATACGGCTCGAGGTTTATCCAGGGTTTTTCAGGTCTTGTCATACTCCTCTTCATGCCTGTCTATTCCGCCGCAGTGCTCATAGGCATCTCGCGGTTTCTCGAAGTCTACGCCAGCATCCCTTTTTCCACGGCCTATCTCGGATTCCTTCTGATAACAGCCTGTTATGTCATATGGGGCGGTCTCAAGGGCGTCCTCTACACCTCCGCCTTCCAGGGTATCATCATGGTCGTAGTGATGATCATCATCGGGATATCCACGTACGCCCTCTGCGGTGGTATCGTGGAGGGGCACAGGGCGCTCGCGGAGCTTACCCCGCTTATTCCGGGGAGCCTGAAGGATGCCGGTCACATGGGCTTTACGTCCATGCCCAAGACTGGGTCTCCGCTCTGGTGGCATACCATCACCACCATGATCATGGGGGTCGGCGTGGGAGTCATCGGGCAGCCTCAGCTCAACGTAAGGTTCATGACCCTTAAGGCTGACCGGGAACTGAACAGGTCCATTCCCTTCACCGCTGTCTTCATACTCCTCACCACCGGTGTTGCCTTCGCCGTAGGAGCCCTGGCAAACGTACTTTTCTACCGGAGCTACACGGAGCTTGCTATTGCAGCAGTCCAAGGTAACGTAGACAAGATTATGCCCCTCTATCTGGAGCGCTTCTTTCCGGGATGGCTCTCGGCACTCTTTCTCGTGACCCTCATGGCCGCGGCCATGAGCGCCAACAGCAGCCAGTTCCACGCACTAGGGACCTCCTTGAGCAGGGACATCTTCGAACAAGCCCTGCTCAAAGGCAAATCGGTGGCAGAGACAACGATTGTGACGCGCATCGGCATCGTCTTTTCCATCTTTGCCACACTCATCATAGGACTTCTCATGCCGGAAGGCGTGGTTGCCGTTGCGACGGCCTTCTTCTTCGGCCTCTGCGGGGCTACTTTCATCCCGTCATACCTTTTCGGCCTCTATTGGAAGGGCGGAACAGCGCTGGGAGCAAAGGCGAGCATAATCACCGGCTTTGTCTCCTCACTCCTATGGATGCTCTTTTTCCATGAACATGAGTCAAAGGCCATTGGTCTCTGCCGCCTGCTCTTCGGCAGCGATTCCCTGCTGGACCTTCCCTGGAAGATGATGGACCCCCAGGTCATCGCGCTTCCCCTGTCCTTTGCGGCCTTTATCGCTGTATCACTTGTGACTCCGGCAGTGAAAGAGGAGATTATCAGAAATGCCTTTAAACACATCTGAGTGAGCAGATATGCGAACTCTTGAGGAGACTATATGAACCCTGAAAGGGACCGATTTCTTACAGAGGCTATGGGACAGTGCTGGCACGACTACGACCCCGACAAACCGGTTATGACCTACTCGCTCATCGGGTATCTCTGCACCAAATGCGGAAACTTCATCCTTGCAAACAACGATTTCTCGACCGGCGAGGATATGGCGAAACTATTGGCATGGGCATCGGACCGGGAGGACCTGCGGGGCATAATCCCGCCCCAATCCGCAGACAGGCTGAGTGGGCCCGGAGCATTGGCCGAGGAGCGCGAGGAACTTGCCGAGGCTATCTATCGCAGGCTGAAGGAGTAATACCCTTAGCCCGAATCAAGAGCGGGTCTTCAAGGCCCGCTTCGCGGAACCCCTTTTCCCGAAGAAGACAAGCGTGACACTGACCGCACGGGGGAAACTCACCGTTGTAGCAGGTGTGGCTCAGGGCCAGTGCCTCCAGGCAACCGGCCATGCCGGCGGCGAGGAGGACCGTCTCTTTCTTGGTCAGGCCGATGAGGGGCGTATGGATCTTCATATCAGTCTCCATGCCGGTGTTGAGAGTCTCCTCCATGAGGCTCACGAATTGGGGCCTGCAGTCGGGATAGCCGCCGTAGTCGACAGCGGAAACCCCGATGATCATATCCAGGATTCCCCTCGCATAAGCCCTGTTGGCCGCTATGGTGAGAAAGAGGATGTTCCGGGCGGGTATGAAGGTGGGTTCGAGGCCGCCAGGCAGGGCCCGGACACTCTCGTACTGACCCACATCCCGGGAAAGGTCCGTGAGCGGGCTCACGCTCTCCAGCATCCCCCTCAGATCGATGACCTCCTGTTCTATAACCCCCGCGAGGCGCCCTATCTCCCGGGCCGCGGCGACCTCGACCCGGTGCCTCTGGCCATAGTCGAAGGTCACGGCGTAGACCTCCCGAAACCGCTCTCTGGCCCAGTAGAGACAGGTCGTGGAGTCCTGGCCTCCGCTGAAAATGATGAGGCACTTCTCTTTCATTTCTGTGATGTCAGCCATGACGTAATGCTATTCGGTGAGGAAAAGCGGGTTGAAACGGGTTTCATAGTCGTAGACGTCGAGGCCTTCCCGTTTCTTCAGGAAATTGACGACCTTGTAGGTAAGGGGCGTCACCGCCGCCTCATAACAGATCTTCACCACCCACTGACTCACGATGGCCGCACCGAGACCGTGGACAGGAATTACGCCGGCAAAAGCGATAACCATAAAGACGGCAGAATCGAGCCCCTCACCAACGACGGTGGAGCCGATGGTCCTCGTCCACAGCCAGCGTCCTCCGGTGAATACTTTCATGCGGGCCAGCACAAATGAGTTGGCAAACTCGCCAACGAGGTAGGCCATAAAGGATGCCGCAAGGAGTCTGGGAGTGTAGCCGAGGATCCTCTCATAGGCTGATTGCCCGTCCCAGAACGGTGCAGGCGGCATTATCTGGGCAAGCCATATGCCCCCCACAACAATGAGATTGCAGAGAAAGCCGAGCCAGATCACCTTTCTCGCCCTCTTGTATCCGTACACCTCTGTCAGCACGTCACCGAAGACGTAGCTCAAGGGGAAGATGATAATACCTGCCGGGAGTATAACGCCGAAAATGCTTATGAGCTTCACTGCCGCAATATTTGCCGTGATAAGGCAGGTAACGAAGACTGCAACAACCAGGACAAACCAGGGGGAATAGCTGTTTTCAGAGGAGGTGCCTGCTGATTTTTCCATAGACTCCCGAATCTCCACGATCTCCGGCTTCACTTCGCCGGGCTTCCAAAATCCATCTATTATAGCAGGTTTATTGACCTTTTGAAACCTGCCAGTGAAAGGAAATGCCTTGCAGAAGGGGCTGTCACACTCAACTGACGCGGATACTGCCGGTTTTGCCTGGCGTCCGGCGGGTTTATAGCGGCGGCCCGGCCGGGGCAGGCAGGCGTTAAACCTTTAAGGCCCTGCCGGTTGCCGCTTGAAACCAAGGCGAATACTGAGTAGCTTTTAAGGTACGAGAGGTTCCGTAAAGGGGGTCGGCGATGATAGATTTCGGTATTCTGGTACACGGAGGAGTGGGTTCCTCTCAAAACCTTTCCGGCGCCTGCAAGCAGGCCGCAGAAAAGGGCTTCCGGCTGCTCCAATCCGGGGGCAGCGCCATCGACGCCACCGTGGAGGCCCTCAGATTCCTCGAGGATGACGGTAGGTTCAATGCGGGGACCGGCTCCATCCTGCGCCTTGATGGCGTCACCCGGGAGATGGATGCAGCGGTCATGGATTCTTTAGAACATGTGGGCATGGTCATTTGCGTGCGGGAGACGAAGAACCCCATCCTCCTTGCCCGGGCCCTCCTCGATACGCCGCACGTGGCCCTGTCAGGGGAAGGGGCCACCAGGTTCGCCGCAATCAAGAGCTTCGAACCTCTGGGCAAACCACCTGAGCATGTTCTCGAGAGATACAAATACCTCAGAGAGATCATAAGCTCCCGGGAACTCGCCTCCCAGTCGGGGGCATGGAAAGAGAATTCCCTGGCCTCGCTGTGGAATTTCCCGAACCCGCCGGACCCGGCCCTCCTCCTTCACGACACCATTGGAGCCGTTGCCCTCGACAGGCAAGGAGTCTTTGCCGCAGCCACCTCCACAGGTGGAACCAGCGCCATGCTTCTCGGCCGCGTAGGGGACAGCCCCCTGCCCGGATGCGGGCTCTACGCCGGCAATGAAGGCGCCGTAACAGCCACAGGCACAGGGGAAGAGATCATCAGGAAGCTCCTCTGCCGGAGAGTATATGAGAGCATGACCGCAGGCGCTACCCCTGAGGAAGCCTGCACCCGGGGCATTGCCCTCTTTTCCGAAGCCGTCCCCGTCGGGCTCGTCGCCATCTCCCGGCAATGCTTCGCCATCAGAACCAACAGGGAGATGGCAGCATGGGCCACTGTAAAGGAAAGGGGGTAGATGGAACAAAAAGACCCGCCGGTTGGACCGGCGGGTCTTTTCTATGTATTCGGAATGCTTACTGTTTCTTGAATTCCTTCTCCATAGCCTCTTTCGCCGGCTTTACATACATGTCTCTCAGTTTCGGCTTCTCAATCTTGCCGGCAGGGTTCCGGGGAATAGTCGTATAGACCATCTTCTCGGGCCATTTGTACTTGGCAAGGCCTTCCTTCTTGACGAATTCGATGATTTCCTCATCGACTATCGTCTGGCCTTCTTTGGGCTGAATGATGGCCATGACGATTTCAACGAGTCTCGGATGAGGATAACCGAGGACTGCTACATCCATGACCTTCGGGTGTTTCCTTAATGCGGCTTCGATCTCGGCGGGGAAGATGTTTTCGCCGCCCCTGATGATGAGGTCCTTTGACCTGTCTGCGAAAAAGATGTACCCCTCTTCGTCTTCATAGGCGAGGTCGCCGGTGTAGAGCCAGCCGTCCTTTATCGTCTTCGCTGTCAGTTCAGGAGCGAAGGCATACTCTTTCATGAGCCTGGGCCCCTTAAGGAGAAGCTCGCCCACCGCGCCGGGAGGCAGTTTCTTCCCTTCGCTGTCCACAACCTTGGTCTCCATGAAGACCGTTGCCTTGCCGATGGAACCGGGCTTCCGCATGATGTCCTCGTCGTAGCAGTTCGTGGTGCCGCCGCCCCCGCCTTCGGTGATGCCGTAGATATTGGCGATGGGCAGGTTGGGGAAGATCCTCTTCGAGTCTTCGAGCAGGACGTAAGGCACCGGCTGTGCGCCTATCTCGATGTGTTTCAGGGCCGAGAAATCATACTTGGACAGGTCGACCTTGCCATCCTTTATGGCGGCCAGCACATCCGACCATGTGGGAACTGTGTTCCAGCCGCCCGTACATTTCTCGTCGGCAATGGTCCTCAGATAAAACTCCGGCTGCGTCTCCATGGGCATGAGCACCTTGCCTGCCGCGATATAGCAGGGGAAGGAGAGGAACAGGGTACCGCTGTGGTAGAAAGGATGCGGTGAAAGGTAGATGCTGTTGTAGCCCTCGTTATAGGTAAGGGCGTTGCCGATGCCGATGTAGAAGAGCGTCTCATGGGTATGGCAGACGGGCTTCGGGGCGCCTGTGGTGCCCGAGGTGAACATGAGTTCCGCCATATCGTCGGATGCCGTATCCACACAGGCAGGAGAACCATCGCCTTTTTCCACTATTTCATTATATGACTTTACTCCGGAGGGGATTGTCTGGCCAAGGCAGATGAAGCTCTTGCAGTAATCCATCTCCTTCATGATCGGCTCCATCCGGGCATTGAACTGGTCGCCGAATATGAAGGCCTTGCACTTCGTCACGTCAGCGGCATACTTGATGTCTGCGCTGGCAAAACGGAAGTTCAGGGGCGTCACGGTTGCGCCTGTCTTGAGAACAGCGATGTAACTGGCGTACCATTCCATGCAGTTCATCATAAGGTGAACGACGATGTCTCCCTTCTTGACGCCACAGTCTTTGATCAGATAATTGGCGATTTTATTTGCCTGGTCGTCGAACTGCTCCCAGGTCAGGCTTCTCCGTACCCCTTTGGACGGATAGCTCTCGATGATGAACTCGCGCTTCGGAAACTTGCTTGCATTAAGACCTGAATATGATGCAAAATTCATAACCCCCTCCTCAATTTGTATGATGGTTTTTTTGTATTGCTTTACATTTTTTAGCATGATAAATTGACCATGGTTAATTGTCAACACTAAAGTTATCAAACAATTATTAAACATTGGAGGAGGGGAAAAGTTATGAAAGATGTATACATTCACATTGGAGAAATCCTTGCCCGAAACGCAAGAATGTATCCAAACGACGTGGCCCTTGTGGAGAGGGTGCCCGCCGAGAAGAAACGGACGGAACTCACCTGGAAACAGTTCGATGACCAGGCCAACCAGTTTGCGAACGTCCTTGCCGCCAGGGGGATCAAAAAGGGCGACAAGGTCATTCACTTCATGATGAACTCCACGGACTGGCTCATCGCCTACTTCGGCGTCGTCCGCACGGGCGCCTGGGTTGTACCCCTGAATTTCCGCTTCACCGCTGAAGACGTAAAGTACTGCTGCGACGTTGCGGAGCCGAAAGCCGTGGTCTATGACGAGGAATTTGCAGACAGGATCGACACCATAAAGGCCCAGCTCCCGACGGTCACAGAATATATCTGCCTCGGCAACAAGATGCCCTCCTACGCTGGTTCCTTCAGGGCCCTCGTGGACGCGGCCCCCGCAACGCCACTCGACGTAGACATCACCTTTGCCGATCCCTGCGGACTCTATTTCACCTCAGGCACCACGGGACAGCCGAAGCCGATCCTTCTCACCCATAAGAGCATGATCAGCGCCTGCATCACCGAAAACGCCAACCATGGCCAGACAAAGGACGATGTCTTCATCGCCATCCCGCCCCTTTACCACACGGGCGCAAAAATGCACTGGTTCGGCAGCTTCATCGTCGGCGGCAAAGGCGTACTCCTGAAAGGCGTTTCTCCCGAGTGGACCATGGAGGCCATGAGCGAAGAAGGCGGCACCGTGATCTTCCTCCTCGTGCCCTGGGCCCAGGACATTCTCCTTAAACTGGACAACGGCCAGATCAAGCTGGAGAACTACAAGATCGACAAGTGGAGGCTCATGCACATAGGTGCCCAGCCTGTACCCCCGGCGCTTATCAAACACTGGAAGAAGTACTTCCCCACCATGGGCTATGACACCAACTACGGCCTCAGCGAATCAGCGGGACCGGGCTGCGTTCATCTTGGCATCGGCAACGAGCACAAGATCGGCGCAATCGGGAAGCCGGGATTCAACTGGGAAACGAAGATCGTCGATGAGCAGGGGAAGGTGGTTCCTCATGGACAGCCTGGCGAACTCTGCGTCCGCGGCGACGGCGTCATGAGAGAATATTACAGGAACGATGAAGCAACGGCAAAAGCCTTGATCGACGGCTGGCTCTTCACCGGCGACATGGCCAAACAGGATGAAGACGGTTTCATCTGGCTCGTGGACAGGAAGAAGGATGTTATCATCAGCGGCGGCGAGAATGTCTTCCCCGTGGAAGTCGAGGATTTCCTCCACACCAACCCGAACATAAAAGACGTCGCCGCAATCGGCCTGCCTGATGCCCGCCTGGGCGAGATCGTGGCCGTTATCGTTGAAGTCGCACCCGGCATGACGCTGACGGAAGAGGAGGTCTTGAAACACTGCGAGGGGCTGCCCAAGTATAAGAGGCCGAGAAAGATCTTCTTCGGTCCTGTACCAAGGAACCCCACCGGAAAAATCGAGAAACCGAAACTGAGAAAACAGTATTCCGGTATGGAAGAAGCCTTCAAACTGTAAGAAACGCCAATTAAGGGTATGGGGCAGCAGGGTCTTGACTTTGGACCCTCTTCCCTGTACCCTATATTTCTGCAAACTTGGCCCCCAATGTTTCCCACTCCTATAGAAAAGATAATCGGCTACACATTCAAGAACAGGGAGCTTTTGAACGAAGCTATCACTCACAGCTCCTGCTTCAATGAAAAACGGGAATCGAAGAAGTCGAAGAATGAAAAGCTCGAGTACCTGGGAGATTCCATCCTCAACACGGTAATCAGCATAATCCTCTACCGGAAATATAAGGACCGCGACGAAGGCTTCCTTTCCAACGCCCGGTCGAGCCTGGTCAAGAGAGACACCCTCACCGAGGTGGCACAACAGATAGAACTGGGGCAGCATATGGCCTACGGAAACGGCGAGGCTTCGGTTCCTGAGGAGTCAAAGGTACTCTCCAACATGGTGGAAGCCCTGATCGGAGCCATCTACCTCGACGGGGGCATGAGGACTGTAACGAGAGTGATCAGGAGCCTCTTCCTGCCTTATTTCAACGAGGAAAAGCTCACCGAGAAGAACCCGAAGAACCTCCTCCAGGAGTACTCTCAGAAGAGATGGGGGCTCCTCCCCAAGTACAAATTCACCAGAAAGGTTAGAGAAGGATTCACCGTCTACGTCTACATCGGCAGAGAATTGAAAGCCAAAGGGACAGGCAAGAGCAAGAAGGAAGCCGAACAACAGGCAGCGAAGACTCTGGTGGATATGCTCGCTGCCGCGGACCGGCTCCTGGAATCTGTTGCCCCTGACGGCGACCCGTCAGTTACGTGATTATCCCCGTCTTCCTCCCGCATCTCGGATGTGCAGACAGGTGCATCTACTGCAACCAGGCAGTGATCACCAACGTCCACGACAGTGACACCCCTAAGCTCGTGGAGCGGGTGCGGCCTCGCCCAGGATGATACGAGGTCGGTCTTTTCGGCGGCAATATCCTGGGACTGGCGCCCGAAGAAAGAGCAAGCCTCTTTCATCTCTTCCAGGACTTCAGAGAGCAGATCAGCAACTTCAGAATATCCACGAAACCCATAAAGATCGATAAGGAAGGCGCAGCTGCCCTCAAAGCATCGGGCGTCACCGTGGTGGAGCTGGGAATACCCACCTTTAACGAAGCCATTCTCGCAGACCTCAACCGGAGACACAGCGTGCCTGAGTTTCTCCAGTGTTTCGAAGCATTGAGGGCAGAAGGGATCCAGGTTGCAATGCAGATCATGACAGGCCTTCCGGGAGAGACAATGGATGACATCAGGAAAACGGCGGATGAGGTCTGCCGGCTCAATCCTGCCTATCTGCGCATATATCCACTCCTCGTCCTCCGTGACACCCCGCTCCAGAAGATTTACGAGGAAGGCCGGTTCACGCCGCTTTCTCTTGACGAGGCGGTGGCGCGGACCCTCTACATTTATCTGCGGGCAAGGCGCCGGGAGATCCCGGTGGTGAGGATGGGGCTCTCGGAGAATGAGGTCTTGAAGGAGAGGATCCTTGCCGGCCCCTACCACCCTTCATTTGGATATGTGGTGAAGTCGGAAGCCTTCTATCTGGCCCTGAAGGGAAAGCTCCTTGGCGCCGGGATGACAGGAGAGGTGCGGGTCACTCTCGACAAGCGGGACATCCCCCATCTCGTGGGGCACGGCAAAAGCAACATCCGCCGGTTCAAGGAGGAGGGCATTCTCATAGCCTGGGAGACGGGTGATCTGGCCGTGGGATCTTTTTCCGCCAGCTCAGGCTGTGCGCGAACGGAAGGGACGGTCTTTGACGCCCTTCAGGTCTTCACCGGCCCCTGACACCTGTTCCGACCGACCCGTCCGGCCCCCTACCAGGCATCTTTCACCAGTCCCGAAATACCCTCATAGACGATGGGGCTCATCCTCGATTCCCGGGCTATCTCCCGCAGAAGGGTTCTTCTCCCGGCCCTTTCAATCTTCAGGGCAGCAGTAACGGTCCTGAAGAATCTCACCCTCTCGGAGATTCTGATCCTTTTGGGAAGGGTGGTGTTGAGCTGAAGAAAAAGCCGCTTCGCATCCATGCGCGTAACATTCCGGAAAAGCATGTCCTCCACATCGAGGAGGCGGAAGCTGTTGTCTGCCAGAACGAATATATTGCAGGCCTTCAAATCTTTATGGAGAATGCGTTTCCTGAGGAGGTCCGAAAAGAAGTGCGCCAGATTCCGGAAGAATTCCCTGCGCTCCCTTAAGGTCATAGTGTCGTATCGCCTGTCGAGATGCCGGTCCAGTTCTTCTCCTCTGCCCGACAGATCCTCCATGGCAATAAACCCGCCGGATAGAAAACCCGTCTTCTTCACATAGAAGACTTCCGGCGTCACTCTTTGGTCCATATAGGTGAGCACCACATTCGCCTTCCAGGCCCTTTCCAGCCGTCGCCTGCTCCGGTAGATCTTTCTCACATGGTCTGTGTACCGCTCCACCTTTACCTTCTTATCCTCTTTCACCACCTCCACCAACGTGCCCTGGGGCATCGCGCCGGATCCTTCAATGGAGGCCGTCTCCCCGCGACTGCTGATCTTCGAGGTCTCCTGGAATGCCCTTTTCTTCTTCCTCTCGAACCACCGCTCCCGCAACCTTCCGAATTCCGCCTCCACCTGGGGCCGCAACCCGGGATTCCCGTATTGACTGAAGAAGAGGTCCCTTCGCTCCTCATCCATGTCATCATAAACTGCTACAAGGACGTGGGAAAGGTTGGAGACTTCGTCTGCCTCGGAAAAGGCTGATTTGATCTTCATCTTGTGGAGGTCGATAAGATAGAGCCCATTCCCTGAAAGAAGGATATTGTCGAGATGAAGGTCATTGTGGCGTATATGGTACTGTCTCAGGTCCCGAAGCAGACAAGCTAGGGGTTCGATCATGCTGTCGCTCAAGCCTTCCTGCTTCGTGATCTCCAGGAGGCTGCGGCCTTCCACGTATTCCTGAATCACGAAGGAGGCATCCCTGGCAATGCCATAACCTAGAGGCCGAGGGGTCACAACCCCGAGGTCCAGGAGTTTGAGCCCCAGATCGTACTCCCGCTTGCCTCTCGGAACAAACCGGTTGCGTAAGAAACCACCCACACCTTTTTCCGAGAAAGACTTGGCGAAAACCTTCTTGCCCTGGGTCGTGGTATAGACACCATAGGCCCTTCTTTCGTGCTTCCCGCGGGGTATTTCGGGGAGGAGTGGCGCAAGGACATCGTCAGCGATATGCCAGTCCACGCCTTCGCAGTTTATCTCCTTCATAGTGCATCCATTATCGCTGCCACCCTCGGTCCCCACACTCTCAGGGAATACCGTTCCTCCATGGTCCGGCGGGCCCGGGCACCCACGTTCTTCCGCAGGACCCGGTCTTTTGAAAGCAGTTCTATCACTTCTTTCCATTCTCCCTCATGGGCCCTTAAGAAACCGTCCTCCCCGTCGGTGACGATCTCGTTGGCGGCCCCCACGGGATGTGACAGGGCGGGCAAGCCTGAAGCCATATACTGGATGAGCTTGAGACCGCACTTGCCTCTCGACCAGATATCGTCGACAAGAGGCATAACACCCATATCGAAACTTAGGAGCGCAGTCTTCTCGTGCTCCTTCCTCCACCTTTCGAATATCACCCCCTCCGCCTTTATCTGCGGGGGCTTGTCGGCGATCACCTTCACCCGTGAATTGGGGGAGTCGGCAACCCAGAGAAGAACATCCTCGATATGGCCAAGATACTTGAGGGTGGAGCTGCTCCCTATCCAACCCACCGTGAAGGGGGTGTCATTATTCGCCCAGTCTTTCACGGGATACTCCCCGGGGTCCACAACCGTGGGGACGAAGTGGATGTTGTCTCTCCGGTAGACTTCCGCTTCTGCGCAGAGAAGCCGGCTCCCCCCGAAAACAGCATCCGCGTTGATTACCATGTTCCTGAACTTCCGCTGCCTGCTGCCGCTCTCCCCTTTTGCTCCGTGCATGACGGCATCGTCGAAGTCGTAGATGAGCCTTTTCGCTGCCCGCCTAAGAAGGGAAAGTTTCAAGGGCCCCAGGAGTATCCGTTGGACATAAGTGACGTCACTTCGCCGAATACGGTCCAGAAGGGCAAAGAACCCCATTTCCGTGGTGCACAGCTCGACTTCGAAACCTTTTTGCTGAAGATAGGGAAAATACTGCTGAATCCGGTAGCCTTGCGGATTTCTGTGGGTGAAGAAAAGAACCCGTTTCACCCCCGGGCGCCTTTTACCCATTCCACAAATTTGGGGGCGCAGGCCTGCACCGTGTACTCGTCCATGATCTTCTTCCTTCCCTCAAGACCCATCCGCTTCCGGAGATCGGCGTCCTCGATGAGGCGGGAGAGTTTCTCGAACCAGTCTGCCTTTGATTCGGCCCAGAATCCGCTGACACCGTCGGTCACCACGTCCCTGTTTATGCCTACAGGAGTGCAGACTGCAGGGACGCCGACGCCCAGGTACTGTATGATCTTGAAACCGCATTTCCCATGGGACCAGAGATCGTTGAAGAGGGGCATGACGCCGATGTCCAGGGACTTGAGGTCGTCGATCTCTTCTTCGTAGTTCCATGGGACCTTCTGGACGGGGATCACGTCGCTATCGATGAAGGTGTCGCATATTACGGTCAACATGGCCTGTGGGTACTTCCGGCCGATGGCCTCCCAGACATCCTTATAGCTCTCCATGTAGTGGATGCTGCCGTGGTCGCCGATCCATCCGATATTGACCGTCTCCCGCTCAAGATAGTTCTTTGCGGTATACCTCCTGGCATCTACCGGCGTGGGCAGCACAACCACGTTGCCGTGGTACTTCTCCGCCTCGCCTTTCAGGAATCCGTTGCCTGCTATGACGAGGTCCGCGAACCGGAGCATCCGTTTGAAGCTCATCTTCCTCCGCAGCGAATAGGGTTTCTTGGCGAGAGAATTCTTGAACATCACGGCATCGTCGAAGTCGTAGATTATCCGTTTCTTATGCTTCCTGAGCCAGCGAGGGGCAGCCGCTTGCGCTGCACGAAGACGCAGTCCGATTCCAGCAGGATGGGGCGGAGTGAAGCCCAGCCTTTCCGGTCCTCGGGAAACTCGAAGATCTCCGTCTCTATCCCGGCCTCCCTCACAAAGGGAATGTACTGGAGGACGCGGTACCTGCTCGCCGCAACTTTGAATCCCTGTATGAGAAAAACCGTCTTCATGCCTGCTATGCCCCGCTGGTTTTCGTGAATGATCAGGGGCCTGCCGCGCGAGAAGAGGCCCCTGCTAACCTCTGTATTATAAAGGAAGGGGTAGAGAATAACAACCCCGGAGGTCAAAACCGGCTCTCCCGGCCTCTCTTGTGCTATTGCCTCTTCGTGTCTGCCCGGGGCCAGGGCGGAAGAATCCACGGGCCTTGATCATCAGCCGGGAAAAGGGTATCACGAGCGCTCACTAACCGAATCTTCAAGTTTTGAAGTCGATGGTGTGCGGATGGCCGTCAGTAATTGGTTTACGACGAGGAGAAAAATTTCGACACTGTGTCGGAAACCGCCTTCGCCCTGCCGGAGACCCTACCTGGCCCTGTGGCGGCCCCTGTAATTCTTACAGGCAATGTCCTTGAGGATTTCGATATGAGATCGCTGAGGGATGTAGTTCCACTCGGTAGGGTTCTTCACGGTACGCACCGAAGCCTCCGGGCCTGGCGCCTGCCATTCCACCTTGCGATAGAGCTCCTTCGCGCAATTGATTTCAACAGTCATCGTCAGTTCTCTGGGGCCCGCCCCTTCCTTCGCGGTGGATGCTTTGACGGTGGCCCGAGCGATGGAGTCGGTATCACGGAAGGTCAGATTGTCCGCGTCGTAGTAGAACTGGTCGCCTGATGAATTGGTATAGAATACCCGCCACGGTCCTTCCTGCGCTGCTGCCGGCAGGACCAGGAAGAATAGGACTATCGCTGCTGAAAGAAGAATGTATCGTCTCAAGTTCGGCCCCCTGGATAGAATATAGTTGCCTCTTTGAACTCCTTCTTATACCAGATATTTCGGGGAATTGCATGCGGAAAATCGGCCTTTTGGATAAGGCGGTTGAGCATCCGCCCCCTTGAGAAAGCAAACCCCTGTGACGAGGGTGCCATGGCCCGATAAGATCCCTGTCAGTTCTTCGTTTCCACCCCTACCGGGGAAGAAAATTCGCTTTCCAATTCGTCCTTATCCACGGCTGTCACCAGAAGCTCCATTTTAGACCCTTCCCGCAGGGCCACCTCGTAGGAAGTGGTGCTTGTGGTAGCAACAAACTCATGCGAAGGAAACATGGCCTTCCGGTACACCTTATAGGCGACTACGTCAGGTTCCTTGTTCGGTTCCCAGGACAGGACGGTTTGATTGCCGACCGTGCTGATTTTGACCCCTGAAGGAGCAGCCGGCGCCGCCTTTGTTCGCGCCGACACTTCGCTGCTGAATTCACTTTCCAGCTTATCATTATCCACGGCTTTTATCACATAGGTGTAGATCGCGTCCGTGTCGAGCCCTGTATCGACATATTCGTTTGCATCGGCGTTCACCCGTATCCTGTTAAGGTTTATATTCTTCATCACTTCCTCGAAGAACGAACCGAGAGCACTTGTTGATTTGGGTCCTTTCTTTCTGTGGATCCAGTACTCCCTGACGTTCTTGTCCGTAGTCTTTTCCCATTGTATCCTTATCCGCTTTGCCAACCCGCCTTGCGCGGAAAACCCGGAAGGGATTTTGGGTTTGGCTTTCGTCTCCCCTGTGACGGTACGCGAACACTCTCCTTTGATATCAATTCCCTTGTAACGATAATAGCCCTGGATGCAGTAGTAGTACTTCATCCCGTCCTTGAGCATCTCGTCGTAGTAAACTGGCTCTTTCGTCTTTGTCAGTACGGAGAGTTCGCCATCTTCGTTCTCTTTTCTCCATATGATATATCCCAGTCCATCATCTTCGCTGCCCAAAGACTCCCATTCGAGCTTGACGGTCTTCACCATGTTGTTCTGGACCCTGATCTTCTGCGCCGGGAGCGGGCCACCCCTCGTCTTGCCGGAGGCCACGACAGAGAAGTCTCCTGTGGATCCGTAGATGCTCTTCCCTGCAACCTTGTAATAGTAAGTCTTTCCATCCAGAAGATAGCTCTTATCCGCATAGCTGTTGGTATCCCTGCCTACCTGGTTTATCTGAGTGAATTCCCCGTCCTCGGAAGTGGACCTGTAGATGAAATAGCTGTCAATATCGGGGTCCCTGCCCGAAACATCCCAGGTAAGAAGCATTTCACGAAACGTACCATGTTCCGCTTTCAGTCTCTCTGGCGGCCGGACACCTTTTTTCGTCTTTCCTTCGAAGGACTTTGATAATACACCCAGTGTGCCCAGTTTGTTGAGGGCAGCCACCCTATAGTGATAGGTCAGCCCCTCTCTCATGCCCTTCGTGTCTTCGTAGCCGGTGTTGTCTCTCCCGCTGACTTCGTCGAGCTTTTCCGGCTCTCCCGTGGGAGAAAGGCTCCTGTATATGACGTACCCCTTCACTTCAGGTTCCTTGTTGGGTACCCACCGGATAAGGATCTTGTTGGCATAGTTGCCTTCAGTTCCTACCCCTGTCGGTGGTCCCGCCCTTTTTCGGATACGATCATTTTTCGCTATTGGAGGAACACCGGAAAATTCATCTGTTATCACTGCAAAGGCTGTACTTGGCATGAGGTCCGTGACTTTTATGACACCCGCCAGTTCCTCCGCGATGGTAAGCACGTCACCGGTCTTGGGGTCAGTGTACCGCTGGCCCAGCCTGAAGACGTACATACGGTCCTCTTTTGCGATGGAATCCAGAGAGCCGAGCGATATAGTCACCACTCTCTTCTCTTTGTCAATATCGAGTATGTATCCTTCCGTGTACGGTTCACGGCTTATTACCCTGACTTTGTAGGGGGTATCTTTGTGTCCCGATTCGGCACAGTTGTTTTGTGCATCACAGGCAACAACGTAATATTCGATGATCTTGTCCTTTTTCAAATAGAGGTCCGGGATGGCGACGGCAAACATATCCTTGCCGACTCCTGCCATCCGGAGCTTCTGAAAATTTCTCTCCCCTTCTTCACGGAACAGGAGAGACACATTCCCCATCCCCTGATTGTCTGTTGCAACCGCCCTTATATGATACTGGTTTTCTTTGATCGTTCGTTCTATCGGTTCGATGACGATCTCAGGCGGCTGAGTGTCGATTATCATGAGTTTCTCGTGCAACTGCGGCGACTTGTCGCGGGTAATGGTGAAGGACAGTTTCTTTTCTTTGAACCCTGTCTTGTTGAGACCCAGCGAGTACGTCTTGGGGGGGTATTTCCCCTGGAAGGGGGTGACGCCCACGTATTTGTCATTGATGAAGACCTCTGCGCCGGGAGGGTCTGTGGTAACTTCCACCGTACCCATGTACTCGCCGAGACGATAGGTTCTTTCGGTAAGAACGTTCTCCACATTGATGGTTTCACCCTGTGATTCATAATCCTCTTTTGCCACCGCGATCTTGTGCGTCCCCGGCGTTACACCTTCGATCACGAGCGGGGTGGCACCTTTTTTCTCCCCATCCCAGAATACCTCGGCGCCCCTCGGCTCTGAATCTACCTTCACGGAATAGACTATTTTCTTGAGGCTCACCGCTACGTTGACCACGTCGTTGGCCTTTATCGTAACCGTCCGTGTCTCCTCCAGAAATCCTCCTTTCACAACCCGCAGGGTGTGTTCGCCTGCGCTGCAGTCCTTAAGGATGCTGGGAGTTCTTGTGCCGAGGAGTGTGCCGTCAAGATAGATCTCCGCGCCATCGGGTTCGGAGGTCACGGAAATATTGCCTGATGTCTGAAAATCTGCCCTGAATTCGTAGGCCTTCCCTGGCTCTACGAGGAAGGTTTCTTCTCTTTTCTGGTTCCCGTAGAGAACCTTTACCAGACGGGACCCCGGTGCAAAATCAGGGATCTCCAAGGGTGGCCTGCCCACTCCTACATCGTCCACGTATACTTCCGCACCAGTCACATTCGACGTGACGGAGATCTTCGACTTCGCGACCGGAATCAGCGCACAGGCTTCATCGTAAAGCGATGTGACTTTCGGCGGGACGTCGAGGTTGAGGGGCTTACATCCTGCCACCTTTACGGCATTCCTGATGTATTCCTTGGCCTCCTTCTCCCTGCCCATGCCGAGGTAAGCCATGCCTATGTAAAGGTTGGCCTCGAAAAGGCATTCCTCCCTTGCCTGAGCCTTTGGGCCGGCCTGCGACTTCTTGGTATAATTCTTTAGGTCCTGGACCGCCTTTTCAAATTTGCCCTCGTCATAGAGCCTTGCCCCGAGCTCCACGCGTCCGTCAGTACATTCACCGGCGAATCCCGCAGTGGGACCAAGGATAAGAAACAGAACTGCAAGGAGTGTGAATCGAATCAGTCCTTTAGGCACATCTCTTCTCATTAGGGATACCCGCCGTTACCCTGTTCTCCGCTCGCGCCCCGGGTGCATACCCATCAGTTATCCTTCCTTTCCAGGGGAATGCTGAGGGTGGTCTGCCCTGAAGGTTTGATGGTAACGGTCCGCACGGTCTCTGCATACCCGTCCCTGACAAACTTCACCTGATGCTCACCGGAAGGCACCTTATCCAGAGTCAATGGTGTCTGGCCTTTGTGGACCCCGTTCAGGAACACGTTCGCCCATGGCTTGGAGTTCATCACGAGCTTGCCGAAGCCGCCGAAGGAGTGGCTTATCTTGACCGTTCCTTTCTTTGAAATGTTTACTTTCGTCTCCCACGCGGTGAAGTCAGGATTTTCAAGTCTCACCGTATAGGTACCCAATTCAAGGTCCTTTATTGTCTGCGGTGTCTTGCCGTAATCCTTCCCGTCGACGTGAACGGTGGCCCACGGTTTGGCGGTCACCGCCAGGGCCCCTTTGACGGTCTCTATCTGTTTGGGCGGCGGCGCTGGAACCGGTGGCCTGGGTGCCTCCACCGGCTTGGGCGGCGGCGCCGGTGGGGCCGCCGAAGGCTTAGGCGGCTGCGCCGGCACGGGGGTTACGCCCGTGGATGCCTTCGCAACCTGGTCTGGAGATTTTGATGGTTCCGGCACAGCCTTGACAGGCTCCGCGGGTCCGCTGCCGCCAGTCGGCAAAGTAGCCGCCTGGCCGGGGAGTGCCTCCTTTGATGCGACCGCGGGCTGAGCCCTGTGGAACATGGCGTTGTAGGCAAAGTAACCGGCAATGCCGAGCAGTACAACGATGCCCGCAAGTATGGCTATGGTAAAGGTGTTGCTCTTCTGCTGCGGCGGTGCAGCCGGAGGAGGCTCAGGGTCCGGACTATCCTCTGTCCTTGCCGGCTGCCTGCTCACTTCGCTCTTGGCCTGCGGGGCAGCCTGTTTCAAATCGGCCACATAGACGCTCCTGCGGTCATCCTCATCGGTCAGGTCTTCTTCCGCCACCTCTGCCTGAAACAACTCATGCATGAACTCCCTGAGATGGATGGAAGGGTCGGGATGCGGAATCTCGGACAGGGCTCTGCCCAGATCGAGCTCCATTTCTGCAGCACTCTGATAGCGGCTGGCCGGATCCCGGGAGAGGGCTTTCAGTACCTTAGCTTCAATGGCCGGCGAGATTGCCCCGTTTACCGCCGAAGGAAGCGGCTGGACCGCAGCCTCTCTGACCCTTTCGAGGGTATTCAACTCCGTATCACCCTTGAAAAGCTTATCCCCGGTAAACATTTCGTACAGCACGAGGCCCAGTGAAAAGATATCTGATCGCAGATCTATCGGTTTGCCCCATGCCTGCTCAGGTGACATATACGAGATCTTCCCCTTGAGTACCCCGGTGGAAGTCTTTGCATGGGTCTCTGCTTTGGCAATGCCGAAGTCAACGACCTTCACCTCGCCGCCGTAGGATACAAGGATGTTCTGGGGGCTGATGTCCCGGTGTATGATATTAAGGCTCTTTCCCGTGTGATCTCTCTGGGTGTGGGCGCTGCTCAAGGCACTGGCGACTTCTTTGCCTATGTAAAGGGCAAGAGACGGAGGGATGTTGATGTTCTTGGCATGACACCTCCTGAGGATAGTCCTCAGGTCCTTACCGGGGACGTACTCCATCAATATGAGGTAATCTTCACCGGATTTGACGAAATCATATATCTGTACGATGTTTTTGTGGGTCAGACGGGCCGCGAGTTTTGCCTCAGCCACGAACATGTCTATGAATTCTTCATCTGAAGACAGGTGGGGCAAAATCCGCTTGATGGCAAGCACGCGCTCAAAGCCCTCTATGCCGACCTTTTTCGCCTTGTAGACCCAGGCCATTCCACCGGTGCCTACTTTCTTGAGTAAAACGTATTGGTCCAGCTTTTCCATCATCCCCTATACCCGATGGGACCTATCTATACCGGCAAGCATCTTAGCCCTTATCCACACATCCCTCAGAATCAGGATAACCAACCCCGAATCACCTCTCCTCATACCAACCAGACCAAATACTGGATGCTCGATGGTCAGGAAAAGAGTGTCCGGCACAAAACCACCGTTATATTGTCTCTTCCTCCGGCCGATTTGGCCAGTTCAATCAGCCGTTCAGCCTTTTGCTGCAAATCACCGGGAAGCGTGCAGGCGCTACGTATGGTTTCATCATCTACCATATCCGTGAGCCCATCTGAGCAGAGCAGGAAGATGTCGCCCTCCAGCACTTTCCCTCTTACAAGGTCAACGGGCAGACTTCCAGCCACACCCACGGCCCTGAGTATAACGTTCTTGAAAGAGTGGGTTCTTGCTTCGTCCCTGCTTATGAGCCCCCTGTCCAACTGATCCTGGATGAATGAATGGTCCCGGGTAATCTGCCTGAGGTTTCCGTTCCTGCATACGTAGGTGCGGCTGTCCCCTACATGGCCGAGCACGTACTCCCCGTCCTCGAAGGTAATCAGTTCCGCCGTGCATCCCATCCCTTCGTATTCCGGGTTTCTTTCGGTCTCAGCCGCAATCCGTGCGTTCGCCGCGCGGAATACCTCCTGGACCAGCTCGGCCGATTTTACTCCCGAGGCCTTTGTCGAAAAGACATCCAGGGCGGTCTCGATGAAGATGCGGCTTGCCACCTCTCCCGCGGCTGCCCCGCCCATGCCATCGGCCACAGCCCAATAGCCGAGAGACGGATCCATCATCAGCGTATCCTCGTTATTCGGCCGCTTGAGACCGATATCGGTTATGCCGTAGAAATCGACTCTCATTACTAAAACTATACAAAGAAACGATGATTATGCAAATACTTATTGCCGGGAGTGCTCCGAAGATAGGGTTGACAAAGAAGATGATCTCCTATAATTAGTACTAAATGACCGGTTAGTTGAGACTTCGGCTGTTGGTCAAACAATCTCTTTTTGCGAGAACAGAGGTCGACGGAGTGTCCGTGGGCAGGGTGTGCAGGTGGCATGAAGCCGAATAACAAAGGAGGAAGAGATGGACTATCAGGAGGCGCGGCGAAAATTTCATGAAGAACGGGAATGGGTGAGGAAAGGCAATGCTAAGGGACTTCAGCGGCAACGTGACCGCGGGAAGAGGCACGTCAGCGAGCGTATAGCTGCCCTGGTGGATGAGGGAAGCTGGCTGGAATACGGCGAATTCGGTCGGTCAGCACAGCCCGGCTTTCAGAACCGCTCACAACGGGATGGAGTGATGACCGGTTTGGGGCGCATAGCAGGAAGATCCGTCGTCGTGATCGCTGACGATGCTACCATTCTTGGCGCCACCCAGTCCTTCGTAAGCGTCAGGAAAGTGGATCGTATGATCGAGCTTGCGGTGTCTAACGGATTTCCCATCATCTCGCTCTCTGACGGCGGCGGCGTACGCATGCCCGACGGAATAGGGGTAGGATTCACGAGGCTGTGCGGACTTAGTCCGGTCAAATCGCTGAGCTGGCTCGCTAATCGCGCGCGAAGGCCGTTGTTTATATGTGCCGCTCTCGGCTACTGTTATGGTGATCCGGCTTTCCGGGCAGGAATGGCCGATATTACCGTCATGGTCCCGGATTCGGCTATTGCCGTTTCTGCCCCCATGGTTCTTGAAACTGCCATTTCCGAGAAGATCTCCGATAGGGCCCTCGGCGGTTGTGAGATACATGAAACGATAACAGGCACGGTAGACATCGTCGTACCATCCGAGGAGGAGTGTTTCGAGACGATCAGGGGCGTCCTTACTCTTCTCAGACCACCCGAGGCAAGCACCGATCCCATGGACAGGCTTGTGGACGACCTGGAAAAGATCATTCCCGACAATAACAGGCTCGTGTACGATATGCGAAAAGTCGTTGACAGGATATGCGATCACGGGGAATGGACAGAACTGAAGAGGAGATTTGGAAAGGGGTTGCTGGTCGGCCTGGGCCGGATAGGCGGACGGGCAGTTGGAATTATGGCCAGTCAGCCGCTCGTCGCAGGCGGGTCAGTTGACGCCAAGGGCCTTCGAAAATCAGCCGCATTTTTGAATTTCATCGAGAGATTGCAGATTCCCCTCGTTGTCCTTCAGGACATACCCGGCTTCCTGATAGGCTCGGCAGTGGAAAAGGACGCCATGATAGAAGCCATAGCGCAACATTCTGGTGCACTCGATGCGGTCACCGTCCCCATGATCACCATCATTCTTCGCAAAGCTTACGGTGCGGCTTACTACTTTCTCGGAATGGGGGCAACCGGTGCCCGCTTCGTAGCGGCATGGCCGAACGCCGAAATCAGCTTTATGGCGCCCGATATAGGTGCCGCAGTGGTCAACAAACATGTGGCCGAAGCAGAGAGGCTGGACGCCATCAGACAGACCACACAGGAATTCACCAGGAGTGCCTCCATATGGGATTCGGCAAGTGAATGTTGGATAGATAGTGTGATTCTGCCGGAGGAAACGCGAAAGACATTATGCCACGCACTCAGCTATTTTGCCGGGAATCGAGTGAATCAGCAGAAAAACTGTGAGCCCGTATTTTTTTCTTGACAAAAAAACCGGGTTCCTATATCTCTTTATTAAATAACCGGTTAGTTTGTAAGCTTTCTCAGCAGGGTGATCATTGAGAGACAAATCGATCAATATCCGGAATGAAATAAAGAAGAACAGCATCCGGCTCTTTGTCCGCAATGGGTTCAATGCCACAACCATTCAGGAGATCACCGACTCCGTCGGCGTCAGCAAAGGGGCCTTCTATTGGCACTTCAAAAGCAAGGACGAACTCCTTAACACCATCATCGAAGATTTCGAACGTACCTTTATAGACGAGCTCATCAGGACGGTGCTGGAGTCCGAGGGCAACTCCCTGCGCAAGTTAAGATATGCCCATAAGTATGCAACCGATTTCGCCGCCTCCAACAGAGACCTCTGCATCGGGTTCATGACCATGGCAGCGGAGATGGCGGGAAGCGGGACCGAGGCGGAAACAAAGATCAAAAACACCTACGACAAGTACCAGAAGTTCCACGAAGTCCTCATAGACGAGGGAAAGGCCCAGGGCCTTATCCGCAATGACATCGATACCGATGCTATTGCGCATGTCATCAATGCGATCCATAATGGTTCGCTGTTGGAGTGGTATCTTTATCATGCGGGGATGGAAGCCCGCAAATTTGCCATTGCCTACCGCGAGATCACATTGGACGGAATAGAACTGAAAAAGAAAGAGACGTAACGCTACTGTGACACCTGGCATCAGCGAGGTCCTTATTGTGAGCTTCATTTTAGGTTCATCAATTAACTAACCGGTCAGTTAATGACTGTTGCGAGGCACTTGTGGGGGGTTTTTTCTTAAGTCTATTACTTAACTAACCGGTCAGTTATGATATTGGCCTGCGGTCGGCGGCGCCGCTGATGCTTGCAGGCCATTGTAACTAACCAGCTACTGAGCAGCAATACCACTTCATCGCGCGAGAAGTGCTGGGAATGAGGAGCATTGGTGATACATCGACATCAACGAGACAGGGGAGGTATCGCATGGATTTTGAGTTGACAGAGACGCAGCGGGACATACGGAATGCCGCTCGTGAATTCGCGGAAAAGGAGTTCGCAGACGTGGCAAGAGAATACGACGAAAGGGAGGAATTTCCGAGATATCTGTAGGAGAAGGCGTGCGGTCTCGGATTCGTAGGAACCTTTATTGAGGAGCAGTATGGGGGCGCGGGCCTTGGGTTCACGGAGGCAGCCATGATCATGGAAGAATTCTGGAGAGTTGATCCTGGATGTGGAAACGTTCTCCTTGCCGCTTTCGGCGCGGAAATACTCCAGAAATTCGGTACGGAAGACCAGAAGAAGAAGTATTTGCCCCTTATTCCGTCGGGCCAGGCAATCATGGGTTCGGCAATTACTGAGCCGGACGCTGGGAGCGATATACTCTTAGCCGGCACCACTGCGACGAAAAACGGCAACGGCTATAAGATAAACGGCAACAAGATCTTCATTACGAACGGTACGGTAGCTGATTTCCTCGTGGTCTTCTGTGTTACCGATCCAAACCCGTCAAACCGGTACAAGAGACACAGCTTCATTATTGTTGAAACCGATAGACCGGGATTTGAAGCCTCCAAGATGAAGGGTAAAATGGGCATCAGGGCTTCAGATACAGCTGAGTTGAGTTTCAGTGACGTACAGGTTCCGGAGGAGAACCTGGTGGGTGGAGTACCGAACGAAGGCTTCGAGCAGGTTATGCATCTTTTCAACATAAACCGGCTCATAGCAGGTACACAGGGGATTGGGGCCGCCCAGGGGGCCTTTGACAAAGCCATACGTCATATCCAGCAAAGAAAACAGTTCGGGAAGAATCTCGCCACCTTTCAGGGAATCCAATTCATGATTGCCGATATGGCCACGAAGATAGAGGTCGCCAGAAACATGGTCTACAAGGCCTGCTGGCTCATCGATCAGGGAAGATTCGATCCGAAGCTCATAAGCATGGCGAAACTTTTCGCCGGCCAGGTTGCGGTGAGTGTTACAAACGATGCCTTGCAGCTTCACGGCGGATACGGGTATCTCGCGGAGTATGGGGTAGAGAAGTTCTTCCGCGACGCAAAGATAGTGGAAATCTACGAAGGGGCCAGAGAGATAGAGAAGATAACGATTGCGAAAGAGCTGTTGGGCAGAACTTCGTGAGAAGCAACGGAGGAGATGACATGAAGATTAAAAGGGTGGGCATCATCGGCTGCGGGATAATGGGTGCCGGCATTGCACAATTGTCCCTGCAGAGCGGATACGATGTCATCGTCAGAGAAATCAGTCAGGACTTTCTAGAAAAAGGCATGGGCAGGATCACCAAGGGACTGGAAAAGCTTTGCGAAAAGGGGACGCTCAAGAACGAAGAAAAAGAGAATCATCTCTCCAGGCTTAAAGGAACCACCTCCCTCGATGACTTGAGAGACTGTGACATGGTCATTGAGGCGGTTTTCGAGGATATCAAGGTGAAGACCGAGGTCTTCACCTCGTTAGACCCCCTATGCAATAAGGAGACAATCTTTGCGAGCAATACATCTTCGCTGCCCATCACCCAGATGGCGGCACGTACGTCCAGGAAGGATAAGTTCATCGGCCTCCATTTCTTCAATCCCGTCTCGGTAATGCCTCTTGTGGAGGTAATCAGGACAATCGTCACTGACAACGACGTGGTGAAGGCCGCGATGGGTTTCGTCGCGTCATTAAAGAAGCACCCTATTCTTGCAAGAGACAATGCGGGCTTCATCGTGAATCTCCTCTTAACCCCTTATCTGCTCGATGCGATCCGGGCCGTAGGGGAAGGAGTGGCATCCACGGAAGACATCGATGCAGGGATGAAGCTTGGCTGCAACCATCCCATGGGCCCCCTCATGCTGGCAGACTTTATCGGTCTTGACGTGCTTTGCAACGCCGCAAATATCCTTTTCGATGAATACAAAGAGAAGCGGTATGCTCCGCCGCCGGTGCTTACAAAGCTGGTTACCATGGGCTATCTGGGGAACAAATCCGGAAAAGGATTCTATGACTGGTCTGACCCGAAGGATCCAAGGGCCATCAATCTCGGGGCATAGGGGGCAGCCGCATAAGGAGCAGGGAAATGGTAGAGGCAAACATACTGCACGAATTGAGGAACAACATAGGCTACGTGACAATCAACCGGCCAAAATTCCTTAACGCACTCAACAAGGAATGCCTCACGGAGCTTGTCGGCATCCTGTCATTATGGAAGGAAGACCCCGACTGCCGTGCGGTCATCATTACCGGAGCGGGAGAAAAGTCCTTCAGCCCCGGAGCGGACATCAACGTCTTTGTCGAAGAAAGCCAAAGGGCCATCGGAGGCAGGGAATGGTCCCGATTCGGTCAAATTGCACTGCAATACCTTGAGAATCTGGGAAAACCGTCTGTTGCAGCAATAAACGGGATGGCTATGGGCGGCGGGTTCGAGTTGGCACTTGCCTGCACGTTCAGGGTTGCATCGGAGAATGCAAAATTCGGTCTGCCTGAGATATCGGTGGGCATAATGCCGGGCTGGGGCGGCACTCAACGAATCATACAAATTGTGGGTAAACCCAAGGCCATGGAGCTTGTGCTCACGGGAGAAATCATAAGCGCTGAAGAGGCGCTGAAAATAGGATTGGTAAACAGGGTAGTTCCCGGGAAGGATCTGATGGCCGAATCGGAGGGGTTTCTAAAGAGAATCATCAGGAACGCGCCTGTAGCGATTAAGCTCGCCATGGAGGCAATCAATAGCGGCGCAGATCTGCCCCTTCCGGAAGGACTGGCGCTGGAATCGAACCTCGCCGGATTATTGTGCATTACGGAAGATGGAAAAGAAGGCATACGGGCCTTCACTGAAAAACGAAAACCGATCTTCAAAGGAAGATAAAGGGGGAAGCATGGAGGAAATAGTCATTGTAGGCGCAGCACGAACACCGGTAGGCGGCTATGGCGGATCCCTGGTGGGGGTATCTGCGAGGGAACTCGCCATGCAGATCATGAGCGCTGTAGTCGAGCGGGCAGGCATTGAAAAGAAGGATGTGGATTTCATATATACGGGGAACTGCTTCGAGCCGATGGACAATAACGTCTCTCGCATCGCATCGGTTCTCGCAGGCTTTCCCATTGAAACACCGTCAATAACGGTGACCTGCACCTGTGGTTCGGGCCAGCAGGCGATTATAAGCTGTGTTCACGCAATAAACAACGGCGATGCCGAAGTAGCGATGGCATGCGGAGTTGAAAGCATGAGTACAGCCCCTTACATACTGCCTTCAGCCCGTTGGGGGCAGCGACTCCGCCATGGTCAGACCTTCGACCTGGTCTGGAAGGCAATGCAGGAATATCCTATAGGGGTCGGAATGGGCCTCACGGCTGAAAACCTTGCAGAGAAATATGATATCTCAAGAGAAGAGCAGGATAGATTTGCAGTCTTGAGCCATCAAAAGGCCTGTAAAGCAATTAAAGAAGGAAAATTTAAGGAAGAAATTACACCCGTCAGAATCCCTAAAAAGAAAGATGAATTTAAGATCATTGATACGGACGAGCATCCGCGGCCCGATGTGACGCTGGAGAAGCTTGCGGAGCTTCCGGCCGTACTCAAAACGAACGGAACCGTAACAGCCGGGAACGCCTGCGGGCTCAACGACGCCTCGGCCGCGATAGTGCTTATGACGGCAAAGAAGGCCAAAGAGCTCGGAGTCAAACCAATGGCAAGAATCCTGAGTTGCGCTGTGGCTGGCGTAGATCCGTCCTACATGGGCATCGGCCCGGTGCCCGCAATCAGGAATACGGTAAAGAAAGCAGGTCTTACCGTAGATGATATTGATCTTTTTGAGATCAACGAGGCTTTTGCGGCACAATATCTTGCATGCGAGAAGGAACTGGGCCTTAATAGAGATATTGTGAATGTTAACGGGGGTGGCATAGCGCTTGGCCATCCCGTTGGGGCAACAGGCTGCCGTTTGGTTGTCACGCTTGTCCACGAGCTTGCAAAGAGGAATCTCCGGAATGGAGTGGCGTCTCTCTGCGCAGGCGGTGGACACGGTTTCGCCGTAGCGGTGGAAAGAGTGTAATCAAAAGAACTACCTATAATCTTACAAAAAGGGGGCAATGTATGAGATCACCAAACGTTTCAAACTACTTGGAAAACTCAGCAATCGCTCATCCGGACAAGTTGGCCCTGATATTTGAGGAGCAGGGACAATGGACGTTCAAAGAGCTTGATGGGGTGGTCAACCAGATCGCGAAGGGGCTCATTGATTTCGGGGTCAAGAAGGGCGATCGGGTAACCCTTTTTCTGCCAAATTGCGCCGAAGCCATTTTCTTCTATTTCGGGATTATGAAAATGGGGGGGATAGTTAACCCGCTGAACATGATGCTCAAGGAGAGAGAACTCGATTACATAGTAGGCGACTGTGAGCCGACAATCATTGTAACGGCCAAGGAAGTACTCGACGCGCCTCTCAAAGTCTTCAGCAAACCGGACAGCAAGATAAAGGCGATGATCGTCGTCAACGGGGATGAAGGAAAGAACATTATCAATTATGAAAACTGGGTAAGAAGATATCCCAACGCCTTCGATGCCATACCTGTTGACAGCGATGACCTCGCGGCCATCCTCTATACCTCAGGCACGACCGGTCACCCAAAAGGGGTGATGCTCACACACAAGAACCTCTGGATAAACGCAAGGCATTGCGCCGATTATGCAGAGACAACCTATAAGGACACGGGTGTTGCTTCTCTTCCTCTCTTTCATTCATATGCCCTCTCCCACGTAATCGGTGAGCTCTGGATGTCGGCAGGCACGCTTGTGTGGCAGAAACGGTTTGATCCCACTCTTACCTTCGAAGCCCTGGCCAAGTATAAGGCTACATGCTTCCACGGGGTCGCGACAATGTATCATGCCTTGGTAAGCCATCCGAAGGTTGATGAGTACGCATCGAAGATCAAGCTCCGCTACTGCGTAACAGGAGCTGCAGTGACACCGGAGCCCATCCTGAGGACATGGAATAAGAAATTCACACCTTTGAGCGAAGGGTACGGCACCACAGAGGCAGCACCGGTAACCCACATGAACCCGCTTCCAGGCAGAGGTGTTCAGAAAGCCAATTCATGCGGCATACCAATCGTGCCCGAAATCGAGCTCGCTGCCGTTGACGAAAATGATAACCCGGTCAAGACCGGGGAAATCGGGGAACTGGTAATCAGGGGCCCCAATATCATGAAAGGGTATTGGAGAAACGAAGAAGCAACCAAGGCAGCCTTGAGAAATGGCTGGTACCATTCAGGGGACCTCGCCTATTTCGATGAGGACGGCTACTGTTTCATAAAAGACAGGATGAAGGACATGATCGTGAGAGGCGCCTTCAATATCTACCCCAAAGAGATTGAGGATCTCCTCTATACTCACCCCGCCGTTGCCGAGACTCAGGTCGTGGGCATCAAGGAGCTTATCAAGGGCGAGGAGGTGGTCGCCTGTGTAGCCCTCAAGCCCGGTCAGAAACTGACGGAAGAGGAGGTCATTCAATACTGTAGAGACAACCTCGCCGCATACAAAGCACCAAAGTTTGTACGTTTCTTCGACAGCCTGCCCAAGACCGTGACGGGTAAGCTTGAGAAAGTGACCTTAAGGAAGACTCTCGAAGAGGAGTTCGGAAGGGCGTACTGATTCGATCTGCCTTTCCACTATCAAAACAAAGGGGGTACTATGATGAAGGCTTTACACCGTACGATCTTTCTTTGCAGTTTGATCTTGTTGGCACTCCTT
>CAYOYU010000015.1:10098-14048 GCA_964408265.1 uncultured Syntrophorhabdaceae bacterium | reverse complement strand
AAAGTGATCACCCTGAGGCTCGCCCATTTCATGCCCAGCACCTGCGACCAGGTACTCCTTTCCCAGGAATGGGCCAAGGAGGTGGAGAAAAGAACGGGCGGCAGGGTCAAGATTACCGTATATCCGGGAAGCACCCTTATGCCGGTGGCCCAGACCTATGATGGGGTAACCAAGGGCATCGTGGACATCGGGTATGGTATTTTCACGTACCACAGAGGGAGGTTCCCCTTAACCGAGGTCATTGATCTTCCCCTTGGTTACAAGACCGGCTATTTCGCCACAAAGATGGTGAACGAATACTATAAGAAATTCAAACCAAAAGAACTCGAGGACGTGAAGGTACTCTTCCTTGAATGCCATGGACCTGGCTTTATCCATACGAGAAAGCCTGTGGCGAAGTTGGAAGACCTTAAGGGGATGAAGGTCAGGTCGAGCGGCTTAAGCGCAAAAATAGTCTCGGCCCTTGGGGCTTCGCCGGTCAGCCTTCCTGTCACTGAGGCCTACGATGCTCTTGCAAAAGGAGTCGCCGAAGGAATTACCCTGCCCGATGACGGCATCATGATCTGGGGCCTCGGGGATGTTGTCAAGTATCACATCAGACACTGGGGTTCCAGCTATACCTCAGCGTTTTACACTGTAATGAACAAGCAGAAGTGGGAGTCGCTGCCAAAGGACATCCAGCAGATTTTCGATAAGCTGGACGAGGAATGGATAGAAAAGACGGCAATCATGTGGGAGAAGTACGAGGAAAAGGCCAGACAGAACTTGCGAAGCAAGGGCAACAAGTTTGTGGACTTGACGAAGGAGGAGGATGCCCGCTGGGCTTCTCTCATGAAACCAATACTTGCCGACTACGTCAAGATGACCCAGGATAGGAAACTCCCGGGAGGAGAGGCCCTTAAATTCTGTCAGGATTACCTGAAGAAGAATGACAAATTCGATTACATGAGCAAATAAGCCGATTAAGATGACAAGACCGCCTTGACGCACACCGCGAAAGGAGTACTTGCAGGTGCTCCTTTCGCACAAAAAGGGGAGTCCAATGAAGAGATTTTTCCGATTTACCGAAAAGATTTGTCAGATCATGGACTGGGTTGGGGGTGTGATTTTGGTCTCTATGATGCTCCTTACCGTTGCAGATGTCATAATGAGATACCTCGGAAGACCCGTTCTGGGCACCTATGAGCTCATATCGTTGGGCGGAGCCATTGTTGTGGGATGCGCCATGCCTCACACCTCATGGCAGAAGACCCATGTGACCGTTGACGTACTCCTGGATAATATTGAGAGAACAAGAAAGAATGTTCTTCAGGTCACCACCCGGATTATGGGGTTTCTACTGTTCATGGTTGTGGGGATTAACCTGATGGATATGGGAACAACCCTTACCCAGACCCGCGAGAGCACGCTCACCCTCGTTCTCCCGCTCTACCCTTTTGCTTATCTCCTGGGTGTCTGCTGCTTGGCAGAGTGTCTGGTGCTCTTGTCGCAAATTTTTCGACTCGCATTCGAGGAGGCCGCTGATGAATGAGATCGCTATAGGCATTGTTGTCCTGTTATTTATGCTGGGTCTATTCCTGACCGGGATCGAGCTGGCCTACGGCATGGCCATTATGGGTTTCTTTGGGTACGCAATGCTCGTATCTTTCAGCGGCGGCATGAACCTCCTGGCAAAGGATTTCTTCGACTGCTTTTCATCCTACGGGCTTACCGTCATCCCCCTCTTTGTCCTCATGGGCCAGATAACATTCAACGCGGGGATAGCGGGACGGCTGTACGATACTGCCAATAAGTTCATAGGCCATATCCCGGGCGGACTGGCCATCGCTACGGTGGTGGGGGGCACGTTTTTCAAGGCAATCTGCGGGTCCTCCGCTGCCACGGCCGCCACTTTTTCCAGTGTCGCCGTGCCCGAAATGGACAGATTCGGGTACAGCAAGAAGCTGTCAGGGGGGGTCGTCGCTATAGTGGGTACCCTGGGCGTGCTGATCCCTCCCAGCGTGATCCTCATCATATTCGGCATTGTCACACAGATATCCATAGGAAAGCTCTTTATGGCAGCCTTTATACCGAGCATGATGATCGCGGCCCTCTATATCGGCACCATAGTGGTCTGGTGCAAAGCCAACCCTTCCCTCGGGCCGACTGGGGAGAAGCATACCATGAAGGAAAAGGTTCAATCGGTCCCGCAGATCATGTGGCCTGCATTGATCTTTGTGGTGATGGTCGTGGGGCTCATGTCCGGGGTTTTTACACCCACCGAGGCGGGCAGCGTTGGCGCTCTCGCCGTCCTCATACTTACCCTCATACAGAGTGACCTGAATCTGAAGAAGTTCAAGAAGGCAATAGGCGAATCCTTGCGGACCTCCTGCATGGTCATCATGCTTATTGCAGGCTCTACCGTCCTTGGGCATTGCATCGCGGTTACCAATATTCCGGCCATTACCGCGGAATGGGTCGTCAGCCTTCCATTCAGTCGCCACATCATTATGGCTATGATTATTGCTATATACCTCATCGGGGGATCTTTCATCGATGATCTTGCCTTTATGATCCTCGCTACTCCAATCTTCTACCCTGCCATACTCAAGCTCGACTACGATCCTGTGTGGGCAGGCGTGATGAGATGTATCACGGTGATGATCGGGGCGGTGATCCCACCCGTGGCTACGCTGGTCTTTATCGTCAGGAATATTACAAAGATACCTTTGGGAGTAATCTACAGCGGGGTCTATCCTTTTCTTGTGGGCCTCGTTGTGGCCGCAATACTCCTGTTTATATTTCCACAAATATCACTCTTCCTTCCGAGCTATCTCATGAAGTGAGGTCTATGGGGGTAGGGATGTTCTGCTGTCAGCTTGAGGTACGATGCCGGCTTGGGTTTGAAAGATGATTCGCATTCTCGTTGTCGACGCCGGACTTCCCGTGCGGGAACTGGAAGGTGACCTCCGCAAGGATGGATGCCGGGCAGTGGCGGTCGAGACCCGGTCTGAGGCGCTCATGCTCCTCAAGAAAGAAAGGTTCGACATAGCCGTAATCGATACGGAACTACCCGGCAACGAAGGGATGACCCTGCTTCGCAAGCTGAAGGCGGCATATCCCTCTGTAGTGGTGATCATGCTCGCAGGACAGGGGTCTATCGATGCCGCGGTGAGGTCTATGAGACTGGGTGCCTATGACTGCATCGCAAAACCGGTCAACATGTCGGAACTCTCCCTGTCTGTGAGGCGCGCTTTTCACTGCAAGCATCTCGAAAAGAAGATACCGGAGGATAGTGAACCGGAAGCGGCAGTTTCTGGACTTGTGGGAAAGTCGGAGCAGGTCCGGGAGGTCAAAAAGATGATCTCCATGGTTGGGCCCTCTATCGCGCCGGTGCTGATCCTGGGAGAGACAGGCACAGGAAAAGAGGTGGTGGCCCGGGCCATACACAGGGCAAGCAACCGCTCATCGGGCGCCTTTGTCACCGTTAACGCAAGCTCCCTTCCCGAGAATATCCTGGAGAGCGAACTTTTTGGGTACAGAAAGGGCGCCTTCACAGGTGCTGAGTCCGACAAGGCAGGTCTTCTTGACACCGCCCACAGGGGGACATTTTTTGCCGACGAAGTTGGAGACATGGACCTTGCCATACAGGCCAAACTCCTAAGGGTAATAGAGACAGGAACCTTTCGTAAGCTGGGCGATACGAGTGAGAGAAGGGTTAACGTCCGTCTTGTGTCCGCTACGAACAGGGATTTGGAACAATTGGTGAGGGGAAAGGTCTTCCGGGCAGATCTCTTCTACAGGCTCAGCACATTCATGATCCATCTTCCTCCGCTGCGGGAAAGAAAAGAGGATATCCCCCTTCTCATTGATCACTTCCTCGCCAGGTTTTCCGGCGGCAAGGCAAGAAAGATACCTCCCCGGGCCCTTGACCTGTTGGTGGATTACCATTGGCCGGGCAACGTACGACA
>CAYOYU010000015.1:0-10088 GCA_964408265.1 uncultured Syntrophorhabdaceae bacterium | reverse complement strand
CCAATGTAATCCAACGGTTGCTGTTGCTCTCCGGAGGAAAGACTGAAATATCCATCGACAATTTGCCTGCCGACATCCGTAAGGGGGGTTCTACGCAAACCTTTGCGGCAGCGAGAGATGCCGGGAAAGTCATCCCTTTGGCAGAACTGGAAAGGGATCATATCAGCAGGGTCCTCACGTTTACCAAAGGAAACAAGAGCGAGGCAGCACGCTTACTTGGTATAAGCAGGAAGACTCTTTACGATAGAATTGGGGTTGGCTGGCGCATTTGAAGAGGCCATCGATGAAACAAGAGGCTGCCAAGGAGGTTGAATCTCGGCTCCAATACCGCTGGCTCATTTTCTCTGTCCTCGCCCTGCAGTTCATCTTCGTCTATTTTCATAGAGTCTCTTTCGCCGTGGTTGCCCCCGAGCTGGTGAAGACCTTTCATGTCTCAGGCACGGCTCTCGGTGTTCTCGCAGCAGGTTACTTTTACACGTATGCCTGTATGCAGATGCCGGCCGGGGTCCTCGTTGATTCGTGGGGCCCGAGGAAATCAGTCACTCTATTCACTCTGGTGGCAGGCCTGGGCGCATTGCTGTTCGGCGTTTCAACCGGTCTTGGGATGGCGCTACTTGCACGCATTCTGGTCGGTTTCGGTCTTTCAACCGTATTTGTTTCTTCCATGAAGATATTCACATATTGGTTTCACGGCAGGGAATATGCCCGAGTATCGGGTCTCTTCCTCGCGGTAGGAGGGGCCGGTTGGCTAATGGCGGCCAGTCCCCTGGCGGTCTTGTCCAAGTGGTTCGGATGGCGTACGGTGTTCACGACGATCGGCTCCATGACCGTGCTCCTCGCTGCAGTTGCGTGGTGCATCGTCCGGGACAGGCCCCGGGGGGATAACAGCGACTTATTAAACTCGGGACCCGCGCCTCAGAACAAAAAGCAAGGGATCGGCAAAAACATCCGGGGGGTGCTGAGTGAAAGATACTTCTGGCCCCTGGCCATTTGGAGCTTTACCAACGGTGGCATTCTATTCGGGTTCTTCGGGCTTTGGGCAGGACCTTACCTCATGGAAGCTCACGGCTTATCCAAGACGGCCGCGGGCAATATCCTGTCCATGGTCGCGCTCGCTATGATATTCGGGAGCCCCTTTATCGGTCACCTTACCGATAAGGTCGTGAAGAGCAGGAAGGCTATTCTGCTTTGCTCCTCCCTGACTCACCTGCTTTGCTGGACGATACTACTGGTCTGTCACAAGGTCATGTCCCAACCATTCCTCTATATCCTTTTCTTTATGATGGGTATCACATCATGCGCCATCCCGGTGGTGCTTCTCACCGCCACCAGAGAACTCTTCCCTGCGGAGATAGCAGGCACGGGTCAGGGCATGATGAATCTGTTCCCTTTTTTCGGGGCCATGGTTTTCCAACCTGCGCTCGGATTCATTCTCGATAGGACAAGGAGACTGGATGGGCACTATGCATATGAGAGTGCATTCTGGTTTCTCATTATCGCCTGTGTTGTTGGTGTTGTCAGCCTGCTTTTCATGAAGGGCACGGGAAAAATTGTTGATGAAAGCGGACCGCAGAACATCGAGATGGTCAGGGCTACATCGGCGCAGGGATAAGATTATCTCGAAAAGGAGAAGCACAAATGGAGCTATTGCCGATGCAGAAAGATTCCTTCTTCATACGCCAGGACAGGCCTGATGGATTAGCGCTGAAGATAGTGTGGGACAAGGATAGAGTATACTCCGATTTGAGGTTGGGCGAACGATTCAACGGCGAGACAGCCGGCAGTTTAGACGATATCCTTTTCGGAATAATGGATGTAATGATGTGGTGCGCAATCCTGGTAACCACAGGGAAAGTATGCGCTGCCCGCAAAGCTAACACCTATTTTATCAAGCCCGTGGCGTACGATGAACTGATTACGGCTTCAGGCCACTGCATCCATATTGATGGGAAAGATATATACGTCATGGCTTATATCAAAGACGCCTCGGGCGACATCTGCGCCATGGTCGATGCCGTCTTTCGGGAGAATAAGGAGTTACCGCTCGACCGGGTGATCAAATGCATGGACTTCACCGGGACCTCCTCAAAAGTCAAAATGTTCTTCCAGTCCCTTCTTACCGGAAGCCATATTGCCTTAGAAGAGGTCAGGGAAGATGGTGAGAACTATCCCTACGGCCCTTTGTAGATAGATAGGATACGGCTTGTCACGCTATCGAATCACGAATCCTCTTCCGGACCGGATGCGGCTCCATCAGCGTTGCTGTCGACCCTTAGGGGACATTATCCCTGATTCAGACGAAGCCGCCGTCCGCATGAGAACCCACCCGCCATGGCCGCCATGGTTCATCTCCCCCCGGGGGACGGAACAGCCCGCCTCGTCCGGGTGCCATGAGGAAGCCTGAAAACTTCGCCGCGGCGAAGTTGCCGGGTAACCTATCGTAATTGTAAGCACTTTTATTTTGAGGCAACTTCTCCTTCTTGCTTTGCGCTATCCCGGTGGAGCAGAAAAAGGGACAGGCTACTTTTTCCGACAGTGTGCGCACCTCTCTGCATCCTTCACCATGAAGTTCACAAAGACCAGCCAGAAGGGGCGGCTATCCCCCACTTTTGCCCCATCTTCGCCACTTTTTCAAAAGCTCGCGTCAGGAACTCCAGTAGCTGTAAATCATTGCCTTTATTGACTTCGCGAAGGATTGCCCATTTTGCTCTAATTGTTAGAGCAATGTATACAAAATGGTCCGAGAACTTTCCGGGTTAGAGAAGGCAGGGCCATGTCCGGCCCTGCCTTTGTTTCCGGTGACTCAGAATGCCGGGTCCCTATAGACAATTTTTCCGCCCACTATGGTCATGAGCGCCTTTATCGATTTTATCGTTTCATCGGGACATGTGAGGATGTCTTCCGAAATCACCGCCAGATCGGCCAGTTTTCCCGGTTCGATCGATCCTTTCTTATGTTCGTCAAAGGTGTAGTGAGCAGAGCCGTTGGTATAGAGACGGATCGCCTCCTCCCTGGTTACGGCCTGATCATACCCGAAGACAGTGCCATTTGGGTCCTTCCTGGTAATCATTACGTACATGTTGATGAAAGGATTGTACGTATTAACGAAGAAGTCCGAGCCGGCTCCTCCGCTCTCCAGACCCATGATATCGATCAGCCAGCGCTGCGGACATGCCCGGTTGGCCCTGTCCTCACCAAGGAACCTCTTTACCGCTGCGGCTTTGTCCCACATGAAGACATTCTGGATATCAGTCCTGACACCCAGGTGTCGAGCCCTCACCATCTGGTCACGCTGCATGAGGCTGCCGTGGATTATGACGAAGCGCCGGTGAAGGATCGAACGCTCCCCATTGGCATTCTCGTAGGCATCGAGCACCTTATCTATCGCCGCATCCCCCACCGCATGAATACCCACCCTCCAACCGTATTTGTTGGCGATGGACACCAGCCGATTCAGCCGTTCGGGGGTGAGGATGCGGAAGCCGTAGTAGCCCGGAGGGTCTCCCGGATAGGGATCTCTCACATAGGCGGTTTTCAGCGTCATGCCTCCGTCCATGATCATTTTTATCCCTGTGACCTTCAGCCATTCATCCCCGAATCTCTGCAATGGGATGGACTCCCTGATGGCAGCTTCGTAGGCGTCATAGTCGGCCAGAGCGTAATCGGCAGGCGTATACATCATACTCACTCGGAGCGTCATCTCTTTTGCCGACCACAGGGGCAAATAGCCATCAAGGGAGTCGCGATTTCCGAGGCCGAGGATGACGCTTGTAAAACCCCACTTGTTGTACTCAGCCATTGACGTCTTGCGTATCGCCGCCCTCTGATCAAGGGTGTAGGGCGGTACCACCGAACTCACCAGATTCTGTGCCGTCTCCTCCAATACGCCGGTTGGTTCGCCGGTACTGTCTCTATAGATTATCCCGCTTGGCGGATCGGGTGTATCTTTGGTGATCCCCGCTGCCTGCAAACCCAGGCTGTTCGTCATGGAGGCATGGCCGACCGTGGGAAGGTAGACCGGGTTGTTGGGGGCTACGCTGTCGATCTCCCACCTGGTCAGGTATCTCCCGATCATGACCAGCGGGTGCCAGCCCCCTCCGACGATCCATTGGCCCGGTTCCGTCCTCTCTGCCCATGCCCTGATACGGTTGAGGGCCTCTTCGGCTGACGCAACTCCGCCGAAATTTATGACGTACGGCGACTCCCCTATTGCCTCAAAATGGCAGTGGCTGTCTATCAGCCCGGGCAGGACGGTTTTGCCCTGCAGGTCGATCATCTCTGTGACCGGGCCTGCCATTTTCCTGATATCCCGGTCTTTTCCGACGGCCACAAACTTCCCATGCCGAATGGCCACTGCTTCGTGAACGTGGAAGCGCTTGTCTGCGGTGATGATCTTGCCGTTGTACAGGATCGTGTCCGGCCCTTTGTGGTGCTGCTGTTTTTCTGACATTGAGTAGGCAAATGTAGATCCGAGCAGGATTGCCGACGCCAAGGTCAAAATTACGAATAGAAATCCCATCTTTCCTGTCCCTAGACTTTTCATCCGGTCCCCTCCTTACTACGGTGCAGATCTTTACAATCTCCCTACGCTACCCTGAAGACGAGAGAGGCTGCGGTATCTCCCGCAGCGCAGCCTGTCACAAGACCATAGCCCCCGCCCAGGAGCACCAGCTCTTCGATCAGTTCACATACGGCCCTCCCTATGGTTGGTCCCTGGGGATGGCCGTAGATGAGCGAGCTGCCGTTGTTGTTCATCTTCATCACGTCAAAACCTGTTCTTTTCGCAAAGGCTATATCGTTCACCGCAAAGGGGTTATGGGTCTTTATCGCCTTCATGTCGCTTACCTTCAAGTCCGCGTTGGCGAGAGCCATCTGAGAGGCAGGCACCGGAGCGGCAGGCATGAACATCGGCTTCACCCGGGCAAAGCCGTATGAGATTATCTGAATCTCGATCTTCGGGTCCGCGCTCAATTCTTTTGCCCTGTCCCTCGTGGTCACGATGATTCCGCAGTTCCCGTCCGCAGGAAATGTCTGGGCACCGAAGCTGAGGCATCCTCCGGGCACAACGGGTTTGAGCCTTGCCAGTCCTTCTGCCGTTGTGTGGGTCCATCCCTCGTCTTCTTCTACGAAGGTCTTTTTCTTCTTCGAAACCGTCACCTCCGGCGCGAACATGTACCTCTTCTGAAATGCTCTGTCATTTGCACGGGCTTCCTGGTACTGCTCGAAGCGCCTCAGGACTACCGTGTCGCATTCCTCTTTGGTGATCCCCAATTCCTTCGCCACATTCTCCGCAGTTTGCACCATAGGACTCCGGTGCTTCGGATTGCCGCCGAAGTTGTCCATATTCCAGTCTTCCCTCTCAGGCTGCGCACCAGGCCCCAGCGGGTCGGCCCACGTCGTATGGGGTCCGTTGGAACACCGGTCGGCCATGAGTCCGAAACCGATGTCATACGCCCCGAACTCGATGTCTTTTGCCAGAAGGTTCAACACGGTTGTAGAGGTGGAGCACGCCTGGTTCACAAAGAGGCCGGGCACAAATCTCTGATCATCGGTGATTAGTGCGGACGCCCAGTTGTGGCCACAGAACCAGTGGTTCTGTGCAACGGTGGAGCCAAAATACAAGTAATCGATCACCGTCGGATCGATTTTCCTCTCCAGAAGCCACCTTCTCGCCGTATTCGCGCCGAGTTCTATGGCGTTGTCGTTCTGCATGTTCCCCTGCCAGCGGGAGAACGGCGTTGAGTAGTAGCCCTCAAAGGGTATGTAGGCTTTGGTATACTTCTTCATCACTTCCTCCTCAAGCTGGATTCAAACGTCATGGGACGGCTAAAATACGAACAGATCAAGCCCGCCCATCATATTCAGCACCGCGCCGGTCATATATGATGCCCTGTCGGATACAGCGAAGGCTATTGCTTCTCCGATCTCCTCCGGCTCTGCCGGTCTTTTCAGGGCGATCCTCTGCTCAAAACGCTTCCGGATATCCTCCGGAATAGGCTCATAGTACGCTTCTGTGTTGGCGGTCCCGACGAGGATGCAATTAGCCGTGATATTGAACCGCGCGCCCTCAAGGGCAGTCGATTTCGCAAGGCCGATCAGGCCTGCCTTGGCTGCACCGTAGCTCGTCTGTCCGGAGCCCCCCATGACACCCGCAACAGATGTCATGTTGACGATCCGGCCATACTTGTTAGCCGTCATGTCAGGCCATGCCTCCTTGATGCAATAGAAGGCCGAGTTGAGGCACAGTTTCACTTCGTTGTCCCAATCTTCTACCTTCGTCTTCGCTATGGTAACCATACGGCGCATCTGCGCCGCGTTGTTCACCAGGATCTCGACGTGACCCATCTTCTCCTTTATGGTCGCAAAGCATTCCCTCACGCTTTCGTAGTCTCTCCCGTTCATCTTGAGCGCCATTGATCTCCGCCCCATGGCGATGATTTCCTCCGATACCGCCCTGGCGCCGTCCATGTTGTTGAACCCCGTCACCACGACATCCGCGCCGTCACGGGCAATGGCCAGCGCCGCTGCCCTTCCGATGCCGTGGGCCATTGTAGCCCCTGTCACAAGTGCAAGTCTTGCCATAATTAGCGAACCTCCTAAATATTCTTCCAGGCTCATTTGCAGGCGGATGGCCCTTCAGGCAGCTTCCCTCCGCATCTGTTCGATCAGGTGGTCAAGTTGCCCTGATAACTCTTTTTGCCTTTCCTTCGAACCGCGGTAAGGTCCCAGGAGCCACCAATTCGACGTCCGTCGTAATCTTTATGTTGTAGGCAATGCTATCCGACAGCTCTTTTACGGCATTTCTCATCTTCTGATCGGACATATCACCATTTGCCGGCTCGACCCGTATGATCATTCTCTTCCCGGAGCCCTGTTTGGGGATCACGAGCTGATACTCGTTGGAAAATGACGGTATCCCCCTTATGAAATTCTCGATGGCAGAGGGGAAGATATTGACCCCGCCAAATGTAAACATATCATCTGCCCGTCCCAATACGCCGCCGTCCATTCGCAGGAAGGTTCTCCCACAATCGCATTCCTGATACGTGAACCGCACGAGGTCCTTTGTCATATAGCGCAAGAGGGGCGCGCTTTCGCAGAAAAGGTTTGAGAGCACAAGCTCACCGACTTCGCCTTCGGCTACTGGCTTCAGAGTCTCCGTGTCGAGAGATTCCGGCAGGAACATGCTTTCAATCATGTGCGTGCCCTTTTGCACCACGCATTCGAATCCGAAGTTCGATATCTCCGTGCTCCCTATATCGTCATAGTTCTTGGCTCCGTACAGGCTTTCTACGAGATGTTTCGTTGCGGCAACCTGTGCACCCGGCTCACCGGCCGTAATAACAGCCCTTACCTTTGAATTGGGAAGGTCTATCCCAAGCTTCTTCGCCAATTCCCCGAGATAAATGATGTAGGTCGGCGTCCCGCATACAACTGTGGCCCCCCAGTCCACAATACTTTTCACGCGTGCGTCTGAGGTCTGGCCCCCGCCAGGGACTATAGTGATCCCGTGCTGCTCCATCGCTGCCTGGACGCCCCACCAGGCTATGAAGGTCCCGTAGGTAAACGGAAAGAATGCGACATCCCTGCTTTTCAGGCCGTAGCCGCAAAGAAAATAGCTGAACTGCTCGTAATACGTCCTGAACCAGTCCTTTTTGCTCAATGGGATCTTCAAAGGCTTCCCGGTCGTCCCTGAGGTCTGAAAGACCCTCGTGGCCTGTTCCGGTTTGATGCAGGGAAAATCACCAAAAATCGGATGCTCTTCCTGAGACTTCAACAATTCCTGTTTCGTCGTAAAAGGCACCCGCTTCACATCGTCCATGGTCTTGATGTCCTCCGGCGTCACCCCGGCCGCGGAGAATTTTCTCTTGTAAAAGGGGCTCTTTTCCATCACATACTTCATCTGTTTCCTGAAATGCTTCAACTGCAATTTCTCCAGCTCTTCCCTCGGCAACGTCTCTACGTCGGGTTTCCACATTTTTATCTTCGACATTAGTACACCTCTCTTCGGGAAACTCGCCACTCAATGATAAGCGGTGGGTATGTTCTTTGCTTTCTCCTGCTCTTTCCAGTAGGCGATCCGCTCCTTTATGTAACTGATCCAGCTGTCGACCTCCGCGGCTTTGAAGCCCTTGCCGATCATGTCCTGTTTGTATTTGTTGATTACCGGCTCCACTGCCTTCACCCATCTTTGAATCTCGCTGTCCGGGATAGATATAACCTGCCCGCCTTGATCCTTGAAGAATTTCAAACCATCCAGGTCGGTCTTGTTCCATTCGACTGCCCAGGGCTCGATATAGGACTGTGCCGTTTCATCAATGACTTTTTTGCAGTCAGCCGGGAGGCTGTCCCATTTTGCCTTGTTAAAGATCACGTAGAAAGTGTAACCGCTGCCGGCCTGCCATGCGACGCTGTGGTACCTCAACACCTCGCCGGTCCTGAAGCTCTTCGTCTGCTCGTAGGGACCCATGTTGCCGTCGATGACGCCCCTTCTGAGCGCTTCATACATATCCACCATCTCAACGGGCACCGTCGTAGCGCCAAGTGCCTTCACGATGTCCCCGCTCCTGCCGGTGCCTCGGATCTTGAGCCCCTTGAGCTCTTCGAGCGACTTCACCGGCTTCTTTATCGTCTGTATCGTAGAGGGCGGGCTTGCGCTGAATATCAGAGGGTGGAACGCATCCCATTCCTTTGGTTTGAATTTATCATAAAAGTTGTTGATCACGTGAGTGAGTATATAGCTGCTTGAAGCCCCGAGAGGTAATTCGGTGAGTTCCATTACCGGAAAGCGCCCACGCGAATAGGAGCAGTGCGCGAGGCCGATATCCGCAATACCGGAGGCTACCCCCGCCGCAATCTTCGGCGCTGTGAGAAGGGTGCCGGCCGGGTACTGGGTAATCTCCACTTTACCGGCGAGCTTCTTGTTCACATCTTCAACGAACTTTCCCATGACTATCGTGTTGATATGCGCGATAGGCATGTAATTCGCGAACTTGAGCTTGATCACTTCCGCTCCGCCTGTTGACGCGCAGAAGAGCGAAAGAGCGGAAAAGATACATACCCCTGCCAGAACCTTTCTTATCATTGCCCTACCTCCTTTATGTTGTGTTTTGTTCCTCTTCCAAGAACTCACGACCGGATCCCCCTTCACGCTCCTTTGAAGAACAGCGACGGAAGCCACAGCGAAAGCTGAGGGATGAATAGGAGAATGCCCCAGCAGATTACGAGAGCGATCAGGAACGGCGCGCAGCCTTTATATATCTGGACCATCGGCACCTTGGTGATATTCTTTACGACAAAGACGCAGATGGCAACCGGCGGGATGATCATCCCCACCATGATGATCACGCAAATGATCACCGCGAACCAGATGGGGTCGAAACCGAGCTTGACGATTGTCGGATAGAAAATGGGCAGCGCGAGGATCATGAATGCAAGATCTTCAATGAAAGACCCTCCCACTTCAAAAATGATACAAATGCCGATCAGGATTACATACCGGTTGACAGGGAGTGAAACCAACCATTCCGCTGTTTTCTGAGGGATGTTGGTGACGGCGATGAAATGGCCCAGTACTGCCGAGCCTGCAAGGAGCATGAGAAACATACCGGCAGTGCGGATTGCTTCACTGAGGGAGGTCAGATATTTCTTCAACGTCAGGTCACGCTTCGCCAGTGACAGGAGCAATATGGCAAAAGCCCCCACGGCTCCTGCCTCCGACGGGGTAAAGAAGCCTTCCATTATGCCGCCGATCATGAGGAGAAAGATAATCAGGACCCAGATGACCTCGGGGAGGCTTCGGATCCTCTCCTTCCATCCCGTTCGTTCCGATACGGGAGCCAGTGCCGGATTGATCTTCACCCACCCGTAGATAATAGCCATGAAACACAGCGCAATGAGCGTTGCAGGGATCACGCCGGCAAGAAAAAGTCGTCCGATAGACTGCTCGGTAATAACACCGTAAAGGATGAGGACCACGCTGGGAGGAATGAGACAACCGAGCGTACCCACTGTTGCGATGACTCCCGTCGAGAGCCTTTTGTCATACCCATAACGTTCCATTTCGGGCATTGCGACACTCGCAAAAG
>CAYOYU010000014.1:0-43855 GCA_964408265.1 uncultured Syntrophorhabdaceae bacterium | reverse complement strand
ACAGCTTTTGCTGAGGGAGGGGGCGACGTGAGCCCCGGTAACTGCACGCGAGCGAATGGAGCCGCTGGAGCGGAATGAGCGTGTTTGTGTAGGGCGACCCGGAGCCATCGGTCTTTGTTGGTTCTTTTCCCTTTCCTGTTTCTTTTTGTAAGCGGTTGTCTCTACTCAATCTTCACACCTGAGCCAAAGCGCATCTATTCCTATGTGCCGTATATGACAATTGTAACTCTGTTTTGCCGTATTAGGCAATCAAAATTATCGTATACGGCAATATGACTCCTTCCATCCTCCCAACTCGCTGTAATCACGCCATATGTTCCGCGGCATCCTTCTTGCGATAGGATAAGGGAGAGCTCGGCAGATATAGTACCGGGTTTAATCTTAAGGGAGGAGAAGTCATGAAATCTAAGACACATCTTGGTATGCTCACCCTCTTCGCTCTGGTCATGGTTCTTGCTACGGCGTTGCCGGCCTTTAGTGCGGCGCCGGCAAAATGGGACCGGAGTGCAGACGTGGTGGTCGTTGGAGCGGGAGGCGCCGGGCTTGCAGCAGCCGTCACGGCGGCGGAAAAGGGAGCTACAGTGATCGTTCTCGAAAAGATGCCCAACATAGGGGGCAATACGATCATCTCGGGCGGTGGCCTGAATGCAGCCGATCCGGCCCGTCAGGACAAACAGGGCATCAAGGATTCAACGGACCTTCACTTCAAGCAGACCATCGCAGCAGGTGATTACCGCGCCGATCCGGACAAGGTGAAAATCCTTGCGGAGAATGCCCCGGAAGCGGTGAAGTGGCTCGAAAGCCACGGTATGAAGTTTCAGGACAACATAATACAGATATACGGTTCCCTCCATCCCAGGACCCACATGCCCGTGGACCCCAAAGGCACGGGATACATCAAGACCTTGAAGGCTGCGGCCGACAAGAAGGGTGTGAAGGTCTACACGGAGACCAAAGTTGAAGAAATCGTCAGACAGGCAGACGGACCGCAGCGTGTACTCGGAGTCCGGGCTACGGACAAGGTGGGCAAGACCATCTATATCCAGGCCAAGAAGGCCGTTGTCCTTGCCGCAGGCGGTTTCGGCGCCAACAAGGAGCTCCGTGCCCTTCATGACCCGAGAATGAAAGACCTCACCACCACCAACCAGCCAGGGGCAACAGGTGAAGTGATCCTGTACGCAATGGATGTGGGCGCCTACCCCATAGGTATGGACTACATCCAGTGCAACCCCGGCCCGCCCCCGGGAAGAAAGGTCAGGGTAGTGCTCCACCTCGACGTATCGGGCTTCGTGCTGGTAGACAAGAAAGGCCAACGCTTCGTTGCTGAGGACGAGAGAAGGGATACGATCAGAGAGGCGGTCCTCAACCTGCCTGATCGCTACGGTTTCACCGTTCTGGACGACGCAGTCTTCCAGACCTACGACAAGCTGCAGCGGGATACGGCAATAATGGCCCTCGATACAGGCGATGCCTGGAAGGCTGACACCCTGGAGGAACTGGCCAAGAAGATGGGCATTCCTGCGGACACCTTTGTGGCCACCATCAACAAGTACAACACCTACGTGGATTCGAAGAAGGATGCCGATTTCGGCAAGAAGCCGCACAACCTCACCAAGAAGATCGCCAAAGGGCCATTCTGGGCATGTTATGCAGGCATGTCGGTCCACCACACCATGGGCGGTCTCGAGATAAACAAGAACGCACAGGTCATCGACCGGTACGGCAAAATCATCCCTGCCCTCTATGCAGCAGGTGAAGTAACCGGAGGCATCCACGGCTCCAACCGCGTCGGCGGCAACGCCCTTGCGGATATTATCGTTTTCGGAAGAATCGCCGGTGCAAACGCAGCGGCTGAGAAATAATGAATTGAGGGCGCGCTGCAGTCTTCTTGCACCGCGTCCTCTTCTTCATCCCGTAGCACCAAGGGTGGGCAGATGAGCAAGGGAAAGCAGGATCAACAGGTCTTGAGGGCACTCTTTCTGGTCAATTTCCTCGTCTGTCTGGGCGTGGGAATCGCAGACCCCTTCTTTTCCGTCTATGCAGCTTCCAAAGGTTCTACGGGCTTTCACCTGGCACTCATGTTCTCGGGCTATGCCGCGGCAAAGATGCTCTTCTGTCCCATAACAGGCTGGTGGTCTGACCGGCACGGAAGGAGAAGCCTTCTCCTGGCCGGACTCGGCATGTACTCGGCAGTTTCTCTCTGTTACCTCCTTGCCCCGGGACCAGGCTCGCTGGTTCTGCTCAGGATCTTTCAGGGGGTCTGTGCCGCGCTCGTGCGGCCTGTCTCATTGGCCCTCGTGGGCGATATGGCGCCGGATGAGCAGGAGGGGACCGTAATGGGAACTTTCGACATATCCTTCTATGGGGCTTTTGCGGTGGGTCCTGTTCTGGGTGGCTTCATCAACGACAGGGCCGGCTTTGCGGGCCTCTTTATCTGCCTCTTCTGCCTTTGCCTGGCAGCGCTCTTTACTGCGGCCGCCTTTGTGCGCTGCCCTGCCGGCAAATGCCCGGGAGCGGCCTCGCAGAGCATAGATTTTACCCTTCTGAGGAGGAGCCGGATGCTCGCGGCGCTCTGCGGCTTCATTTTCTCCAGGTCCTTCGGGATCGTCCTCTTTGCGGTATTTCTCCCTATTTTCGCCCATGAGGAACTGAAGTTGACCGGTCTTGAGACGGGGATCATCCTCGCCGCTGCCACGATTGTGACTGCCCTTTTGCTGAGGCCCATGGGACGTCTTTCGGACAGGATGAACAGAGGCCGCCTTGTCTTTATCGGGGGATCTGCCGCTGCCCTGCTTACCTGCAGTCTCCCTCTGGCTTCCACCTTCACCGACCTTCTCCTCATGAGCGCGGGCATAGGCATGGCCAACGTCCTGTCCATTCCCGCCAGTTCGGCGCTCCTCGTGGAGGAGGGAAAACGGTACGGGATGGGGCTTACGGTTGGTCTCTTCAACGGCGCCATGAGCCTCGGGGCGATCCTGGCACCTTTGGCAGGGGGATTCGCATTCAGCCACCTGGGGATGAAGGCGCTCTTCCTGAGTGCCGGGCTCATGGGGGTTGCCGGGACCATCTTTTACGCCTCCTATGCATTTTCCCCGAAACCCTTGTCTCACCGTCCTTCGCTCCACAGGACAGCGCCGGCGAAGGGTAACCGGTTTTACGTAAAGCGCCTGAGCATGCCCGAGAGCGGTTCTTAATCCGTTTTGGAGCGGCGTCTTGCCGGGAGTGAGCCATGATGAGGTGGATGGAAATAATAAATGTACGGGCCACGGGAAGGAACAATCAGCAGCTCCTCCGGGAGGTTGCCGCAGGCCTGCCCAAAGAGGCAAGGCCGGAAGGACTCCTGTCAATCAGGGTCTTCGAGCGCGCCTTTGTAGAGACCGATCTGAGCATCCATCTGGACTGGGATTGTCCCTGCAGGGACGGATACGGCAGTCCCTTCGCCATGCGCATCGTCGATGCCTTACAGGACTTCAGCCTTGTCGACCATGCCATATGGACGGAAATCCCGGCCTGATATTATAAGATTATGAAGAGGTACATCTTCAGGAGGATTATTATGAATCACATCGCGCTGACACTTTGCCTTCTCTTGGCTCCATTCTTTTTTCAGGGAGGCGCATATGCCCAGAAGGCCAACCCCGTGGAATGCGCTTCCTGCCATAAGGCAGGGGCGAAGGTGATGCCGGAAAGCCACAAGAACTACGCCCTGGACAAGACCGGGACCTGCTTCGCCTGCCACAAGCCGGGCGGCAAAGCTCAACCCCTGGGCGAAAAGATCCACAGGGCACATCTCAATAAGTCTGCAGCAACCATGAATAATTGTCTCTCCTGCCACCTCACTGACAAGGACGGCGACGTGAGTTTCCCCTCATACCCCCAGATGAAGGCATCCAAAGAAAGGATGGCCGCTGTTCCGCCCTTCTTTTCATCCTGGACGAATTCGAAATTTCTGGATCAGGGCCACCGGCAGAAAGGGATCTACTGCACGGGTTGCCATGCGGACTACCTCGATGAATATGCCGCTGACGACACACAGGCCGCCTGTGTGGGATGCCATGGCGACTATGCGGAGATGGCCAAAAAGACCGCCAACACGAAGTTCAAGCATAATCCTCATGAGTCCCATTATGTGGACCTGAAATGCAGCTCGTGCCACCACAGCCACAAAGCTTTCGAGGACAGTTGCGGCAAATGCCATCCTTTCGGATACAAGATGCCGGAGAAGAAGTAGGCCGTAGGCCATCGGCAATGGCCCGGAGGTTTGGCTTAGGTGTCAAATGAAGGGTTTGTCCCAGCCGGTACCTGAACGTCAGGAGGGATTGGTGGTATTGGGGGGGTCTGTAACCGGTTTGAGGCGCACGGAACAGGTCTCTGCGGTCAGATCACACTCAGTAGGACAGGGCTCGATATGGATGACCACATCGAGATTCTTGACCTCCCTGGCCATAGTTATCTCAAGTTTGTCTGCCAGTTTGTGTGCGTCATCTATGTTCTCTTCCCTGCAGATAAGGAGATGAAAATCGGTGTACTTCCTGCTTCCCGCGATGCGCGTCCTCATCTTGTGGTAGCCGGCATAGGGGTAGGGCAGTGCCTCGATGATGTCATGTAATTGTTTTTCCACATTGCGGGGAATACTGGCATCCATGAGGCCGCCGACACCGTCCCTTAAGATTCTGAAGGCTGAGAAGACTATGATGAAGGCTATTACAACGGAAAAGAGGAGATCGAAATAGGTCCGGCCGGTGTAATAGGTGATTATGATCGCCACGATGGCCGCGGAATTGGAATAGAGGTCGCTGGTATAATGAAGGGCATCCGCTTTCAGGGCGCTTGAGCCCGTTTTTTCGCCTACCTTGCGAAGCACCGTGGAGATAAGTGCACTGAAAATAAGGGAGAGGATCATTGCCCCGAGGTCAAAGCCGGAATAGAGGATGGCACCGTGGTAGAGGAATTTATGGATTGCGGAATAGAGGATCGTGCCGCCGGTGAAGATGATAACCAGTGATTGGACCACGGCTGCCAGGTTTTCCATCTTTCCGTGACCGTACTGATGCTCGTAATCGGCGGGCTCGGCGGCTTTTCGTATGGCGAAATAGTTCATTCCGGACATGAAGATATCCAGAAGACTGTCGAGGCTTGAGGATATGACCGCCAGGGACCCGGAGGCCCATCCTGCCGCAAACTTGCTCAAGGCGAGGATAAAAGCGGATGTGATTGCAAATAGTGAGGCTTTGTATTTAATGTCCATGGTTTCTTTGCAGGATGTCCAAAATAATAGTATGCGGTCACATGAAAAGCAAGGATACTGCTCTCATGGCAACGAAGATGCGGCAAAAAAGTAGCCTGTCCCCTTTTCCTTCCCGGGGTGTGCAGCAGAGCCCTGTAGCCGGCTATGCCGGGTCTCACTCCTGGAACCTTATCGTGAAGCTCGTGCCTCCGTCCCGGCTGAGTTCGATGGTACCCCGCAGTTGTTCTACCAGCATCACAACCAGACGGATGCCCATAGTGTCTGTGTGCATGAAATCGAGGTGTTTAGGGAAACCGACACCATCGTCAGATAGAGAAAGCAGGAATTTGTCGTTTTCCTTATGGAGGCCGATGTGGATACAGCCGGTCCGGCCCCCTGGGAAAGCGTGTTTGAGGGAATTGGAAATGAGTTCGTTCACAATGAGTCCGCAAGGCACGGCAACGTCGATTGAGAGGCTGATGGGCTCGATGGCATACTCGAACCCGACCTTGGTATTGAACCGGACCGTTCGGGCGAGACCTGCGACAAGACTCTTCACATACTCAAGGAAGTCTATCCTGGCCAGGTTCTCTGAGCGGTAGAGCTTCTCGTGGAGTATGGCCATCGATTTCACCCGGTTCATACTCTCTCTGAACGCTTCGAGGGCCTGGGGGTCTTTCACATGGTGCGACTGAATGTTCAGGAGGCTCGATATTATCTGGAGGTTATTCTTCACCCGGTGGTGGATTTCCTTGAGAAGGACCTCTTTCTCCAGGAGGGATGCCCTGAGGGCGGCCTGAGCCTGTCTCTGGGCGAGGGCGATGGCTACCTGTTCGCAGGCATTCTCCAGAAAGGAGATGAGTTCAGGGGTAAACCGTCCTTTTTGGCGACTGTTGAGTTGCAGTAAGCCCAGTACGGTGCCGCTGTATCTCAAAGGGATCAATGCCACGGACTCATAACCTTCCCCGTTGCATCGGTTGCGGGTCCTCGCCTGACGGTCCGCCTCCGAGGTGCTTGCAAGGAGGTCCGTGGTGCAGTTGCTCCAGAAACTGCCACCTTCCGTAAAGAAGGGGAACTTAGGGTCGAACCTGCCGGAGAGAATGTTGCCGCACATACACTCCAGTACGGGATTACCTGTCGCGTCTTTCAGCAACTGGCCATCAAGGCTCTTCGCACAGAGGTAGCGCTCTGCCTCCACAAATTCCGAGGGGAACCCCCGGGTTTCATAGTAGGGGAAGTCCTGGCCTTCCTTAAGGCGGACGCCCACCGCTTCACAGCCCGTCCACTCCTGAAGATACCCGGTAATGGCACGAACCAGCTCGCGAGTCTGGTTTTGGTCGTTGAGGAGCCGCAAGAGGGTGAGAGTAGTCTCCTTTTCCCTCTGGGTGCGCCGTTCGCCGGTGACATCCCGAAAGAACCCCTCGCGCACCTTGACTCCACCAACATCGAGTATACCTGATTTGATTTCCACATCCTTGACCGTTCCATCTTTCGTGAGAAGGAGGTCGGGAAGTGCAGCACCCTTCTTCTCGGAAGCATGGAGCGCGAAGGTGCCGGACACGGGCGGATTACCCTCCTCCGGAGGATGCAGCATGGTTTGGGACCGTCCAATGAGTTCCGACCGGTCATACCCCGTGAGGTGGAGGAAGGACCGGTTGCAGTCTGTGAGAATTCCGGTCTCAAGATTTGCCACCGCGATTCCTTCGATGGCATTATCAAAGAGTTCCCGGTATCTCTTTTCGCTGGTTTTGAGGGCTTCTTCCGATTTTTTGCGGGAGGTGATGTCGATGATGATACCCTCCATGCCCGCAAATAACCCGCCTTTCATGATAGCATTTGCATGAAAAATTGCCCGAAAGGTAGAGCCGTCCTTCCTTAGCGCGGTATATTCAACAGGACCTTCAAGTTCACCCCTCAGCCGTTTGATGAGGTTGTCCCTGGCTCCTTTTCTGTCTTCAGGGGCAAGCATGTCATCGCCGTTTAGCCCTTTGGCCAAATCCTCCGCGGTAAAGCCGAATAACTCATAGGCCCTTGTGTTTGCGTATGTGAGGTTAAGGTCTTTGTCGGTTTCAAATACCGCCTCTGGCAACATTTCAGAGAGCTGTCTGAACCTTTCCTCGCTCACCTGCAGTTCCTCCACCGCCCGCTCGTGCCTCATCCTGTTGACCATCAGCATCCCCAGTGAGGCGGTACCCAGGGGATAGATCAATATCACTGGCAGGGCGATGTTTGAAAGGACCCGCATGGCTGTCGCCCAAGGCAGCGTGAGTATCAGGGCCAGCATGGCCAGATGAACCACCACACCGAAAACGTAGAGTTCCCGCCAGGAAGTCTCCGATAGCGGCCGACGACGGAAGTGGCGCCAGGCTATCCCGATTATCCCTGATGAGAGGATCACGGCGACACCTGTCCAGGCGCCTGCCCCTCCCAGATGGTGACGATAAGCTGCGGTCATAGCCATCACTATCACCGTGGAAAAGGGACCGAAAAAGAGTCCCGTTATGCCGATCAACACGGAGCGGGTATCGAATACAATTCCCGGCGTGAACGTCCAAGGGGTTATCATGACTACGACGCCGATGGTGCCTACAGCAAGACCAAGGAGCACCTGCTGTGATATTGCTTGCTTTGCACGCCAGCGGCTCGCTGCCAGGTCAAAGATGAACGCGACCGCGAGCAGCAATGCAGCGTTATGGACCAGACCGAGGAACGATGATTCAATCATATGGAGGTCTCCTGGCGTACGCAACGATCTCCGCCGACCACACAGGCGGTCGCGGAGAGACCATTCACGTTATTATCGCATATATCCTTGTGAGGTTAGGAAGAATTTCCTCAATTGGAAACGTCCATGATTTCGAGAAGTTTGCCGGGTGAGAATTGTAGGAAGAGACTCTTGACCGGAAGACAGGATCACGGCGAGCCACATTGTACGGTAAATCGCAGACGGCCGTTCGCGAACAGGACTTCGCTCCGCCGCAGAGACAATCATTCTCACAGGAACAGATAGGCTGCTTACTTCGCACCGGTTTAGACCAGAGTCGGAAGAAGGAATGGAAGCGTCAGATAGAATAGACTTCTTTGCCCAGGGTCTTGACCCAGTTTTCCTTGAGCACTTTCTGGGCTTTTTCCGTCTTGTCCACGCCGAGGATCACGATGGCCTCTTTGGAGACGTGTCCTAAGTGCGGGTAGAGGTAGTGGACATTGATCCCCGCAGCCTTCAGCGGTTTCAGTACCGCCGTGAGTCCGCCGGGGTGGTCGGGAGTTTCCACGGCCAGAACGTCCGTCTCTTTGGGGTTGTAACCGTTGGCCTTGAGGATATTCTTTGCTTTCACTGGGTCGTCGACGACAAAGCGGACCGTGCTTATGTCCGAGGTATCTGCTACGGAGATGGCCCTTATGTTCACGCCTTCCCGTCCAAGTAGCTCGCTCACATTCGACAGGGCGCCGGGTGTATTTTCCAGACTCACCGATATCTGTTTGATGACCATCTTTTTACTCCTTTACGTAGTTGTACCCGAACTCAAGGGCTTCCTGGTTCATCTTCATCATCTTCGCTTTTCCCTCTCCAAGTATCTCGGTGAGGTGCCCGATGAGGAAATCGAAAGAGATGATGTTGCTTGCTTTCACAAAGGCGCCGAGCATGATCATGTTTGCCACCTTCACGGAACCGAGCTTTTCGGCAAGCTCGCTCGTGGGCACGGAGACGATCTCAATGTCTCCCCGCGCAGAGGAGGTATTCACGATGGATGTGTTCACGCAGATAAGGCCGCCTGATTGAAGGACGCTTTGAAATCTCACGAAGGAGGGTTGGTTCATGGCCACCACAAACTCCGGGTCCGATGCCACGGGAGATGCAATCTCCTCGTCGGATACCACCACGGTACAGTTTGCCGTTCCGCCTCTCACTTCGACTCCGTAGGAGGGCAGGTAGGTTACATGTTTGCCTTCGAGCATTGCAGTGTTGGCAACGGTGAACCCCATCGAGAGAACGCCCTGTCCGCCGAACCCAGAGAATATTGTCTTTATAAGCATTTGACCTCTTTTATCACTCCCAATGGAAACTTCTTGCTCATCACTTCATCTATCCATTTGCAGGACTGCACCGTGCCCATCTTCCAGTTCGTGGGGCAGGGCGAAAGGATCTCCACAAGGGAAAAGCCGGTGCCGGCGAGCTGGTGCTGGAAGGCCTTGGCAATGGCTTTTTTGGCCTTGATGATTGCAGCAGGCTTATTCACCGCAACCCTCTCGAGGTAGGATGTGCCGTCGAGCTGGGCAAAGACCTCGCAGATTCTTACCGGGTGGCCCGCATGGTCGGTGTTCCTTCCCGCGGGAGTGGTGGTGGTGACCTGGTCCACCAGGGTGGTGGGCGCCATCTGTCCGCCTGTCATGCCGTATACCCCGTTGTTGACGAAAATAACGGTGATCAGTTCCCCCCTGTTGGCCGCGTGGAATCCTTCGGCGGTGCCGATTGCCGCGAGGTCGCCGTCTCCCTGGTATGAAAAGACGAGATTCTGGGGACGCACCCGCTTGATCCCTGTTGCCACTGCAGCGCCCCTTCCGTGGGCTGATTCGAGGGTATCGATGTCGAAGTAGTTGTAAACGAGCATTCCGCACCCTGCCGGTGCGACACAGATGGCACTGTCGCGCAGGCCCATCTCCTGGATGACTTCCATGAGGAGCCTGTTGATGATGCCGTGGCCGCAGCCCGGGCAGTAATGGAAATGAGCCTCTTTCATCGGTGTGGGTCTTGTGTAAACGGTCTTCATCACGCCCTCCCTCGCTGCGCCTGGTGATAATGGCGGGAGATGATACGGGAAAGCTCGACGGGAGTGGGGATCACACCACCGGGCCGGCCGTAGAAATGGATGTGACCTGCGCCCTGCAGCGCGAGGCGGACGTCTTCGATCATCTGGCCTGTGCTCAGTTCAAAGACAAAAAAGTCATTCACCTGCTTGGCAGTCTCCCTGATAAAGTCCATGGGGAATGGCCAGACCGTGATAGGACGGATGAGCCCTACCTTCTGGTTCTCCTGCCTCAGTCTCTTTATGGCACCCTTGGCGATGCGTGCGGATATCCCGTAGGCAACGACCACCATTTCGGCGTCTTCCACGAGATAGGTCTCATAGCGCACTTCATTGTGCTCCATGCGCTGATATTTTCTGAAAAGCTTCCAGTTGTGCTCTTCCTCTTCCTTGGTATCGAAGAGGAGCGAGCGAACCATCCTGGACGGCCTGTCTTTGGCGCCGGTAAGGATGTAGTCCTTGGCGTATTCCTTCGGGGCGGCGATGTCGTCGAAGCTCACAGGCTCCATCATCTGCCCGAGCATTCCATCTCCCAGAATGATAACAGGGTTGCGGTACTCATCGGCGAGGTCAAAGGCCAGAGGCACGATCTCCACCAGTTCCTGGACGGAAGAGGGTGCGAGGACGATGGTTTTGTAGTCCCCGTGGCCACCGCCGCGGGTAGCCTGAAGGTAGTCGGACTGTGCCGGTGAGATGTTTCCCATCCCAGGTCCTCCCCGGACCATATCCACCACCACGGCGGGAAGCTCATCGGCCGCCAGGTATGAGATGCCCTCCTGCTTCAGGCTGATGCCGGGGCTGCTCGACGAGGTCATGGCCCGTGCTCCGGCAACGCTGGCCCCAAGGACCATGTTTATTGCGGCGATCTCGCTTTCTGACTGGATGAAGACCCCTCCCACCTGGGGAATTCTGTTCGCCATGTATTCCGTCAGCTCGTTCTGGGGGGTGATGGGATACCCGAAGTAGCACCTGCACCCTGAAAGTATTGCAGCTTCTCCCAATGCGGCATTGCCGCTCATCAGCCTCTTCATCGGGTGTACACCTCAATGGCGACGTCGGGGCACATGACCGCACAGGTGGCACATCCCGTGCACCCCTTGTTTTCGTCGAAGGCTGCAACGAAGTACCCCTTCATGTTGAGCTTGTCGGAGAGGAAGATGGCCTTCTTCGGGCAGAACTCCATACAGAGCGTGCATCCTTTGCATCGTTCCTGAGAAATTGTTACGGTTCCCTTTGCCACGTTGTCCCTTTTTGTTTTATCTGAAATTTTTCAAAAACGTCATAGATTAGCGCAGATGGCCTTCGTTGTCAACCATTTCGAATGACACTTTTCGCCATGGATTGTGGGTGTGAATTGAGGGGGCTGCCGCCCTTTTTAATCTTGTTGCCATTGTCCCTGGAGTGGTCTATCTTTCTTTAAGGGCTTGAGCCCCCCGAGAGGTGGATCATGGCAAAAGAATCGATCCTATTCAGTCCCTTTACCATTGGCAGCCTGACGCTCAGGAACCGGATCATCATGGCTCCCCTCTACCTCGGGTATGCAAACCCGGACGGCACTGCGAGCCCCCTCCTCCTCGACCATTATGAGGCCATGGCCGACTCGGGAATATCACTCCTTGTAGTCGAAAACGCGGCCGTAGATGAGCGCGGCCTCGGCTCCCCCCTTATGCTCAGGGTCGATGACGACGTCTATCTCCGGGGGCTCACCAGCCTTGCCCGGACGATCAAGCAGAGAGGCCCCTTTGTCTTCTTGCAGCTCAACCACGCAGGCCGGTATGCCTATATGGACACGAGAATAGCCCCCTCTGCAGTGCCCCTGGGCAAGATAGTGCCTCAGGAGATGAGGGAGAAGGACATCGCAGCTACCGTGGTTGCCTTTGCCGAAGGAGCGGCGCGGGCGAAAGCCGCCGGATTCGACGGCGTGGAGCTCCACGGAGGGACCGGCTATCTTCTCTCCCAGTTCCTATCGCCCAGGCTCAACAGGAGAGTGGACGGATATGGAGGTTCCCCGGAAAGAAGAATGCGTTTTCCCCTGGAAGTTGTGGCTGCGGTAAAAGACCGGGTCGGACCGGACTACCCCGTGGGATACAGATTCCTTGCCGATGAGCTCTACCCGGGAGGGCTCAAATTGGAGGAGTCGCTCCCCTTTGCCGGTGAACTCAAGAAAGCCGGTGTGGCCTATATTTCCGTCATGGCCGGGGTCCATGAGTCCTTCAAGGTGACGCCCTATAAAGAGATGGAGAAAGAAGAAGGATATATGGTTCCCTTTGCCGCTGCCGTCAGGAAGGCTGTCCCTGGGATGGCCGTCATCGCGGCGGGCCGCCTCCAGACGCCGGCTTTTTCCGAGAGCGTCCTTCTGGAAGGTAAGACGGATTTGATCGGGCTGGCCAGGGTCCTTTTTGCCGATCCCCGCTGGCCGAAGAAGGCCGAAGGCCTCATCGACGAGCCCATTATCCCCTGTGAGGTGGTATGTGATCTCTGCACGCGGATGGTCATGCTGGGGCGAGCGGCTTACTGCTCCCAGTGGCCCGAAGAAACCAGAAAGGCTTTTCCGGGAAGAATCAACGAAAAAGAGAATACCTGAGGAATGGGCCGGGATGGGACCGATATGACCATGGATCTGAAGCCGCGGGAGAGGCTGGAGAGGCTCGAAGAGGAAAACCTCGCTTCCTATGCAGCGAAAAGCGGGCAATCTATCGGCAGGACTCTCCACGGGCCCGAAGAGGACGACTATCGGACCTGCTTCCAGAGGGACCGGGACAGGGTCCTTTACAGCAGGTACTTTAAGGACCTTCAGTACAAGACCCAGGTCTTTCGCATCACCGAGGGCGATTTTTACCGGACAAGGCTGACCCATACCCTCGAGGTCACCCAGCATGCGCGGACCCTTGCAAGAGCCCTGAGGCTGAACGAGGACCTCTGTGAAGCCATATCGCTGGCCCATGATCTCGGGCACGCGCCCTTCGGTCATGTGGGCGAAGAGACTCTCGACGGAATTTTGAAGGACGACGGCGGATTTGAGCACAACCTGCAGAGTCTCAGGATAGTGGATGAACTGGAGCGGAGGTATTACGCCTATGACGGCCTCAACCTCTGCTTCGAGACGAGAGAAGGCATCGCCCGGCATACCACCACCTACGACAACCCGAAGGTTCCCGTAGAGTTCGCCCGCTACAGGAAGCCTTCACTGGAGACACAGGTGGTCAATATTGCAGACCCTCTTGCCTACTGCGCCCACGACCTCGAGGACGCCCTGAATGCAGGTTTCGTCGAGTACAGGGATATTGAAAACTTGGATAACAAGCTCGTCCGGGGAATAGTGGAAGAGCTGAAACGGCGCCATTCAGCATTTGGGGGCAGCGACAGCGTCATTACGGCACGCCTCTTCGTAAGGGCCCTCATCGAAAAGACGAACATCATGGTCATCGGGGAGACTTTGGAAAACATGGAGAGGTACGGGATCGAAACCGTCGATGATGCACGGAAACTCGATGTGGACGTGGTCTGTGCGCCTGCGCCAGAGTGGGAGGATTTCAGGAAGCTGAAGCAGTTTCTTTTCGATGAGGTCTACCGGAGCCCCCAGGTCTGCATCATGAATGAAAAGGGGAGACTGATCCTGAACCGTCTTTTCAGCCATCTGGAAAAGCATCCTGAGATGCTGCCAAGACACCTCCAGAATCGCTTCCGGAGCGCGCCGGAGGGGACCCCGAGGAGACGAATCATCGCCGACTATATCTCGGGTATGACCGACCGGTATGCCATGGACCTGTATCAGATGATGTTCGAGCCCTACGAACGGGTCATGTTCGAATTCAGGCAGTAGGAGGCAGCCATTACCGCAGCCATCGCCTGCATGGCAGGCGCTTTTCTCATTATCGTCGTTCTCTGGGACGGCTTCGAGACGATCATCTTCCCCCGCCGGGTGACGCGGAAGATGCGTATCACACGCCTCTTCTACAGTTCCACCTGGGCGGTCTGGTCCGGACTGGTCCATGCCCTGTCCTCGGGATCAAGGACGGAGCGGTACTTGGCCTTTTACGGCCCCCTTTCACTCCTTTTTCTCCTCATTATCTGGGCAGGGAGCCTGGTCTTCGGATTCGGCATGATCTACTGGGGCGTCACCCAGGGCACCGTTGACCGAGAACTGGGCTTCGGCAACAGCCTTTATCTGAGCGGGACCAATTTCTTTACCCTCGGCATCGGGGACGTAACGCCCCACACTTTTATGGGAAGGCTTCTCACCGTGCTGGAGGCAGGGCTTGGCTTCGGATTTCTTGCCCTCATCATCGGCTATCTGCCTGCCCTCAATCAGTCTTTCTCCCGGAGGGAAGCCTCCATCTCCCTCCTTGACGCCCGGGCAGGTTCCCCGCCGACGGCAGGGGAGATGCTCCGCCGCCATACCCATGACACGGGGATGGAAGACCTCTGCAACCTTTTATTCGAGTGGGAGAAATGGTCCGCAGAGGTATTGGAGAGCCACCTCTCCTACCCCGTGCTCGCATACTTCAGGTCCCACCATGACAACCAGTCCTGGCTTTCCGCGCTGTCGGCAATACTTGATACCTGTGCCGTGGTTATCGCCACCCTCGAAGGGCCCAGCCGGCAGCAGGCCGAGCTGACCTTTGCCATGGCCCGCCATGCGGTGGTTGACCTGGCATTCACTTTCAATGCCACCCCCCGTGAGCCTAAGCAGGAGCGTCTCACCGAGGCGGACCTCTCGTGCCTCAGGGAGGACCTTGCCGAGGCAGGGATCGTCCTCAAGGAAGGGACACCCATCGAGGAGAAGCTGAAGAGGCTCCGTCATATGTATGAGCCCTATGTCTATGCCCTTGCGGAGCATCTCTGCATCGCCATACCACGCTTTGTTTCGGACGAGTCCCATCCCGACAACTGGCAGACGAGCGCCTGGGGCAGCGTCCTGAGCGTAGACGAGGAAGAGATGCACGACCATCACAGCCACAACCATTTCTAGCGGATAGCGGATAGCGTATAGCGTATAGCGGACAGCCCGTAGCGTATAGGCGAGGCCCCTGACTTGCTGGCCCTGTTTCCTGGATAAAGACGGGGATTATGCTTATACTATGCGTACAGGATCCGGACATGAACCCTTTTATTGTGACCGTTGTGGGCAGTATTTTGCGGCTGAAGAGGATATGCCCCAAATGCAAGAGAGAACAGATCGTCCCCTTCGCAAAGAAGCGTGAGACAGTGCCCTGCAAGTTTTGCGGAACACCGGTGCCGCCGGCAAAGGCAAGCGCCGGCGACGGCTGAACCGGATCATTAAGGACCCGGGAAAGTTATGTGACCGACCGAAATGCACTCCGGTCATGACCGGGAAGGTATAAGGAATGCGGCATGGCACCAAAGAAGATAGCGGAAAACGTGTACCAGGTGGGCGGCTCGGCCCTGAGCCATCCCTATGACGCGGCAGTCTACCTCCTCGATTTCGGGAGACCGACCCTTATAGATTGCGGTTTGGGAGCGGGGGTCAGGAATATAGTCGAAAATATCGGAAAGACCGGCGTTGACCTGAGAACCCTGGGGCAGGCGATTCTTACCCACTGTCATGTGGATCACATCGGCGCTGCCTCGCTCTGGAAAGGGGCGGGGTTAAGCCTCATCATGCACGAACTGGACGCACAGATCGTGGAACGGGGGGACAACCTGCTCACCGCAGCCTTCTGTTTCAATATCGAATTCCGGCCTCTGCCTATCGATGTGAAACTGAAGGGCGAGGAAGGAACTCTTCTTCTGAATGAACAGGAGGTCTCCTGGATTCACACGCCGGGCCATACACCAGGCTCCATCTCGCTCTATCTGGACATGGATGGGAAGCGAATCCTCTTTGCCCAGGACATCCAGGCCCCGCTCCTCAAAGAGTTCGATTGTGACCCCGCTGCTTGGGAGAGGTCGGTGGAGAAACTCCTTGCCCTGGAAGCCGACGTGCTCTGCGACGGACACATGGGCGCCTGGAAGGGGGCCCGCAGGGTAAGGGAATACCTGGAACGCGCCGTCAGGTCACACAGAGAGGAAAGCTCTAATATCTAATTTCTAAATCCTAAACGGGCAAGGAGCGGGCATCACATTTAGGATTTGGAAATTGGGATTTGGGATTTAGAATGTATCTCTTCTTCTTTGTCATCATAGGACTGGCCTACTTTTTCCCGATGCTACTTTCGGACCGGGTATTCGCGAGGAGAGATCTGGGGACCTATTTTCTTCCGCCGCACCTTCTCTACCTTTTCCTGCCTTCAATATGGTGTGGAACTGGCTCATAATCCTTCACTTCAGCTTTGCCGGCGGTTATGATGTGATCCCCTGGGGGGGACGCTGATTGCCCTGAAGGCGAGGTTGGCCTTGTAGATCCCACTCCGTCTATGTAGGCACGCCTCTCGGAAAGGGGGAACCTTCCCGCAAAGAATGGCCTCACGAAGGTTCCCCGCCTGATCAGGAACCGCTCCGGCCGAAGGCCTAAGGGACCCTTGTCTTTCCTGCGGGCCTCTTTGGTTTGAGCATCAAAGGTGTCCGGAGGCGAGGGCGGCGCGCTTTACTTAGCCCGCCAATTTTGCTTTAATATGATGTTTTGGCGTGAATAGAATGGACAATCTCGATCTTGCAATAGTCGACCTCGAAACAACCGGCGGGAATGCCATGTACCACCGGATCATAGAGGTGGCGGTCCTGAAGATAAAAGCAGGAACCGTGGTGGACAGTTTTTCCACCCTTGTGGACCCGGAGCGGGCGGTGCCGCCCTTTGTGGAACGCCTCACGGGCATTACCAGTGAATCCCTCCGCGGTGCACCGACCTTTTCACAGATAAAGGACCGCCTTTTTGAGCTGGTAAACGGCGCCGTCTTTGTGGCCCACAACGCACGCTTTGACTATAATTTCCTGAAAGAAGAGTTCCAACGTGAGGACGTGGAGTTTTCGGCTCACTGCCTCTGTACGGTCCGGCTCTCCCGGCTGCTTTTCCCTGAGCACCGGCGCCACAGCCTTGACAGCATCATCGAACGCCACGGCATCATTTGCGAAGACCGCCACCGGGCCATGGGTGATGTACGGGCTGTCTGGGATTTCCTCAATATCGTCAAGGAGCGGTTCGGCAGGGAACAGGTTCACGGCGCAGTAGGCACCATACTGAAGACCCCCACCCTGCCGCCCAACCTGGATGAATCCATCCTTGCCGCCCTTCCCGAATCGCCTGGTGCATATATCTTCTACGACCGGGAAAAGAAGCCCATCTATGTGGGGAAGAGCGTCAATGTAAGGAGCCGGGTGCTCTCCCATTTTTCCGGTACCCCCCCTTCCGCAAAGGATAATGCCCTTGCCCAGGAGGTTTGCGATGTGGAGGTGGTGAATACCTCAGGGGAACTGGGAGCCTTGCTCGTGGAATCCTACCTGATAAAAAAACTCCATCCTTTTTACAATAGCCGCTCAAGGTACAGGAAGCGCCTTTTTGCCGTACGGAAGATCCGGAACAATGGAGCATATGGAACGATCCAGATCACCCAGCTCGGGAAAGTGACCCTGGCCGACCTGCCGGAAATCGTCGCCCTCTTCCCTTCCCTCAAGGCGGCAAGGCGGTTTGTCTGGGAGACGACGAAAGAGTTCGGTCTCTGTCCGAAAATTACGGGCCTCGAAAGAAATGGCGAAGGTCCCTGCTCCTACACGCAGCTCAGGATATGCAACGGCGCGTGCACGGGGAAAGAGGCGCCCATACCATACAATCTGAGGTTTGAAAAAGCCTTTCTCGGGCGGAAGATCAGGTCATGGCCGTTTTCAGGCCCCGTGTTGATAGAGGAGAAAGCCAGGAACGGGAAGAAAGGTGAGATATTTATCGTCGACAACTGGTGCCTCGTTGACTCTTTCAGGTATGACCAATCGGGGAGGTCGCGCATTTTTCAGGGCGACTACTCTTTCGACTATGAAAGCTACAAGATCATCTGCGACTATCTTCTCAAGTCCAGGGTACCCGTCCGTTTCAGAGAGATCAGCCAGGCCGATGTCCAGAAGATCCGGGAAGACTGGCAGGTGTAGGATGGAAAAAGCTTCCCTGAAGGGAAATGAGGTGAAGATGAAGGCGAGTCGAATATGTACAGCCCTGGTGGTATCTGTGGCGATTCTCCTGGCAGCTTCTCACCTGTGGGCGGACGGATCCGGGAAGAGTGACGTCTCGAAAGCGAGCACAAAGGAAGTACGTGCCATGCTTGGCAACCCGGACGTGATCATTATTGACGTTCGATCGGAGTGGGATTGGCTAAAGAGCACGACGAAGATCAGGGGCGCAATCCGCGAGGAGCCTGCCCTTGTGGATAAATGGTCAACAAAATATCCCAAAGACAAAAAGATCATCCTCTACTGCGCCTGACCGAATGAAGCCACAAGCGCCGGTACGGCGCGAAAGATGATGGAACTCAATTTCCCGAAGGTCAGTGCCATGAAAGGCGGATGGAACGAGTGGGTCCAGTTGGGGTACCCCATAGAACCGAAGTAGGGGGTTGAGCACCCGACTCCCGTATATCCCCCGAATTTCCCGAACCGGTCAGCGCAAGAGGCGTATGACCCCGATGAACCGTCCCTGTATTACCACGTTTCCCGCGTCATGGTAGAAGGGCATCATGTAAGGGTTGCAGGGCTGGAGCCTGACGCGGCCGTCTTCGTAGTAAACCTTCTTGAGGGTCACTTCCTGTTCCGCCTTGAGCCAGCAGGCTGCGACATCGCCGTTTCTGATTTCCCGGGGCTGTTCCATGACCACAATGTCGCCGTCGGCGATCATGGCATCCACCATGGAGTTGCCCCGTACCTCTAAGGCATAGACATCCCTTCTCCCCTGTATCATTGCCGGCGGGACGTCCACGGTCCGCTCCGCCTCGACGCTCCAACGGTCAACAGAAGGTACCCAGATCGGATGACCTGCGGCGATGGTGCCGAGGAGCGGGACGGCAGCCTGCTCCCTTGTTTCCCCGGTGAGACGGATACTCCGGAACCGGTCCTTTTCCTTTGCAATGAGCCCGGCCTTTTCGAGGTTCACCAGGTGGTACTGGACGACTGATGTGCTGGCAACGCCGCAGGCTGCGGCGATCTCCCGCACGGTGGGGGCATAACCGTGACTTTCCCGGAAGCTCCCGATAAATTCAAGGATTTTTTCCCTTGTTTCTGCCCGTTTAGTCATCGAAAACCTCCTTGCTGAAATCTTCCCGGGGTTCACCGGGGCATATGCCGTTAGGAGCCGGCCGCGCAACGCTTGAAGGGCAGGCGTGAGCCCCTAGTATTAGAATAAATGTACTAATACTCTCTTCATATGTCAAGATTCTACAGCCAACAGCCCCTACGAACCTGGCCGCCATCCCGAAATGACTCTGATCGTCCGAACCTCACCGCTCGCCCTCTGGCCAGGACGATCGAACCAACCCAACCCGGGGTACCCACCGTCGAGAGGCCGTGAAAAAATCGGCCATCGGCCGGACCGCTGTTTTGCTCGTAGCTTCGTTCCGCCCCACTGGCCCATTCATCGACTTGTCTGCGCTCAGTTCCCGAACTCGGCCTGGCCTCAGACAGCGGGAACTGTCCTACCCGCGGCCTGGCCGCAGGACCGCTCAGCCTTCGTCGTGCCCAAACCGGGGTACCCGCCGTCCACAGGCGGGTCGGCCCCCCAGTGGTGCTACAAGGCGCTGCTCACAAAAAGCTCCCCCGGCCTCTTTACGCCCCTTTGAGCAAATTCTATCCAGTCTCCACTAGCCACGGCAGACGCCGAAGGCCTTTACGGGAGCGAACATTGCGGGAACGCCTCGGGACCCGGCTGATGCGGAAAGAGCGGTGCGCGTCTTGCGCAGGGCGAGGACTGTTTGAGCGGAAAGCCCGACGTCGAGAGGGCGGCGCGAGTTCCGCAGGCCAGAGAAGGGAGCATCATGTTCCGGGTGAGGCGTGGAGCTTAGAGAGCGACGTAAAGGGCGGAGGCGGCTACAGCGTTCGTTCTTCCAATGTCCCCGGAAGGGGGAAATTTCTTCACAGGTTCCGACATTCCCTTTTTAAAAACTTCTTGTCAAAGTAGAACATATGTTCTATACTTCCATGTATGAGAACGGTCTGTCTTTTAATCCCCCATTTCTACGTTCAGATAAAAAGGCTGCTCTCTCCCGAGTTGAGCCGCTCCCCTCTTATCATCGGCGGCATGGCCGAGGAAAGAACAAGGGTCGTCGATTTCTCGGAAGAGGCGGCGAAGCGGGGGGTCGGCCTGTCCATGACCGTAAAAGAGGCTCACCACCTCTGCCCGGAAGCTGTTTTTCTCCCCTTTGAAGAGGACGAATACCGCGCCCTCTGGGAGGAGATGGTTTCAATGCTTGCCTCTTTTACCCTCCGGATCGAATCGGAGAAGCCCGGTACTGCATACCTCGACATCACGCGGGTACCGAAGATCTATGCCAGCGAGGCGCTGCTCGCATCGGGGATTCTCCATGAGGTTGCAGCCCGTTTTCTGCTGAAAGCAAGGGCAGGGGTGGGGAATTCACGGTTTGTGGCCAGGATGGCCGCGACCTCTGCGGACCGCAGCCCCTGCGTTGTCCCTCCCGGCGAAGAGAAAAAGTTTCTCTCAACCCTGCCTGTGGAGGATCTGCCCGTGGAAGGGAGCGTGAAAGAGCGGCTGCGGCTCCTGGGGCTCCATACGGCGAAAAAGGTGGCAGCCCTGTCCTTCAATGCGCTCACGGCCCAGTTCGGCAGCGCCGGCAGGACCCTCTGGGAGACGGTGAACGGGGCCGAAGAAGAGGGTAGGATTTCTCCGAAATATATCGTCAGGCACCTTGAACGGGAAGTGCTGTGCGATGTCCCTCTAGAAGTGATGGAGCATCTGAGGCCGCTCCTGGAGGAGACGATAAAGGGGCTCACCACGGAACTCGACGGCATGGGCAAGCTCTGCCGCAAAATAAGACTCGTACTTTGCCTCAGTGACGGTACTTCCCTGGAGAAATATTTCGTTCTTCACGCGCCCACTGCCTGCGCGGAAGACTTTATGAGGCGGATCTGGAGGGGGCTGCAGCTCCTCACCCTTGAAAGCCCCGTCGCAGGATTTGTCGTTCATACCCTTGCACTCTGTCCCCGGGAGGGCGTACAGGAAACGCTCTTCAGGGCTCGCCAGGCCCGCTCCGTACAGGGATTGAACAACATCAAGGGGTATCTGAAGACCAAGTATGGCCGGATGCCGGTGGTGCGGGTGGAGGAGTGCGATAAGGATGCGAGGTTGCCGGAGAGAAGGTTCGTATTTGTGGAGGTGTGATGAAACCATCCCCCTATGAACCGGAACCGATAGATGTGCGGGCCGAGGCCGGCCGGCCCGTGGTCGTTCTCTTCAAACAGCGGCGCATAAAGGTGCGGGAACTGCTCAACATGTGGCGGATCGACGAGGATTGGTGGAGGCTGCCCATATCGCGTCTCTATTTTTTGGTGGAGCTTGAAAACGGAGCCAGGCTCACCCTCTTCCGCGACCTCGTCCAGAGCCGCTGGTACAGGCAGAACTGGATATAAGAGTGTATCTGCCTTCGTCGATTCGCCTTAAGGGGTTGGCTGCAAAAATAACTGGTGTTGTACAGAGGCTGGGGAAGCTTTTTGCGATTCGCGCCTCGTAGCGCCACTGGGGTGCCCTTCACGATGAAGCCGGAGTGTGCCTGCGGCCAGGCCGCGTTCAGGCCAATGTTGCTAGATACTTCCGTCGCAATTAAACCGCACCCGATGTCCGAAGCTCAGAGCGAGTTCCGGGAAGTGAACGGAGGCAAATCGATGCAGGGCCAGTGGGGCGGAGTGAAGCAGGGAGCAAAATAGCGGCCGGCCGATTGCCAATTTCTTCAGGGTTATGAAAAGATTTTTGCAAAATGGTTTTTGCACCATGTACATCGAACTCCATGGACACTCCAATTTTTCCCTCCTCGACGGTGCGTCGCACCCTGAGGAGCTTGTTGCAGCAGCCGTTGCCGTCGGCATGCCTGCCCTCGCCATCACCGACCATGATGCGCTCTACGGCATCTGCCGCTTCTACAAAGCAGCCGGGGAAGCGGGCATCAAGCCCATAGCAGGAGCGGAGATCACCCTGAAAGAAGGGTTCCACCTGACGCTCCTCGTGGAGAACGAAAAGGGGTATGTAAACCTCTGCCGGCTCATCACCGAGGGGCAGCTTTCGGGGTCCAAGGGGAGCCCGTCCCTTCCATTTGCCTGCATCGCCGGCAACACAGAGGGCCTTATCTGCCTCTCGGGCTGCGGCAAAGGAGAGGTCCCGTCGCTCCTCCTGCAAGGGAAAAAAGCGGAAGCCCTGGCAGCAGCCAAAAAATATGCAGGACTCTTCGGCAGCGACAACTTCTGCATCGAGCTTCAGCACCACCTCTGCCGCGACGATACAAGGATCTGCCGGGACCTGACAGCCCTCGCCAATGCCGCGGGGCTTCGGACCGTGGCGACAAACAACGTCCACTATGCGACGCGGGGGGACTTCATGCTCCATGATGTTCTCGTCTGCATCAGGAACAGGGTGACGCTCGACAATTCAGCCCCTTTCAGGAGACCCAACTCGGAATTCTTTCTCAAGGGATATGGTGAGATGCAGCTCCTGCAGGCCCTTTCACCGGGCGCCCTTGCCGGCACCCTTGAGATCGCCGACCGCTGCAGGTTCAACCTCGATTTCTCCTCATACTCCTTTCCCGATTATTACCCTCTGCCCCCCGGTGAGACCGCATCAAGCTACCTTCGTCTCCTCTCCCTGGAGAAGGTACGCAGGCGTTATGGGGGGCTTCCCCCTCCGGTCATGGGTCGCCTCAACCACGAACTGGAACTTATCGACCTGAAGGGGCTGGCAGGCTATTTTCTCGTTGTCTGGGATATCGTGGAATTTGCCCGTAGAAGCGGCATCTCAGCCCAGGGCAGGGGCTCTGCAGCAAGCTCTCTCGTTGCCTACGCCCTCGGCATCACTCCCGTGGACCCGCTCCACCATAACCTCTTTGTGGGGAGGTTCTTAAACGAATTCGGCATCCCCGACATCGACATCGATATTGCCACGCACCGCAGGGAAGAGGTGATCCAGTACGTCTACGGGAAGTACGGCCGCGGTTATGCGGCCATGGTCTGCACCTATATCACCTTTCAGGGGAGAAATGCCGTCCGGGAGGTGGGAAAGGTCCTTGGCCTCCCCCCGCCGGTCCTCGACAGGATGGCCAAGACCCTCTCCCACTATGGCAGCAGTCATGCCATCCAGAATCTGATGGAGATTCCCGAGTTCCGGAGCTATCTCGACTCCCGGGCGTGGCACCATTTTTGTGCAATATGCACGAAGATAGCCGACTTCCCAAGGCATCTCTCCATCCATGTAGGAGGCATGATCGTTACCTCCAAACCCGTATCGGAGATGGTGCCCCTGGAACACGCCCGGGCGGAGGGGCGCCTGGTCTGCCAGTGGGATAAAGACGGTGTTGACGATGCGGGCCTCGTGAAGGTGGACCTCCTGGGCCTGAGAATGCTCTCCCTCATCGACGAAGCGGTGGAGCTCATCCTGGAACATAAAGGTCTGGCCATCGATTTCGACACGATTCCCGTCGATGATCCCGAGGTCTTTAAGCTCATCGGTGATGCCGACACAGTTGGTGTCTTTCAGGTGGAGAGCCGCGCACAGATGCAGACCCTGCCCAAGATGCGGCCGCACTCCATCGAGGATTTGACCGTGGAGGTTGCCATCATCCGCCCCGGCCCCCTCCAGGGAAACATGGTCCATCCCTACATCAGGAGAAGGCAGGGCATCGAGCCCGTGAGCCATCTCCATCCGAGACTTGCACCGATCCTTGATGAGACCCTTGGGGTCATCCTTTTTCAGGAGCAGATACTCCAGGTGGCCTGCGAGATTGCCGGTTTCACGGCAGGGGAAGGGAACAAGCTGAGGAAGGCCATGGGGCGGAAGCATGCGAAGGCGGAACTGGCAAAATGGCACGACCGGTTTATTGCCGGTGCCCGGGCGCAAAAGATCGACGAGGCCATAGCGCAGCGCATATTCGACCATATCAGCGGATTCGCAGAGTTTGGTTTCTGCAAGAGCCACGCGGCGAGCTTTGCCATTCTTTGCTACCGGTCGGCATACCTCAAGAGATACTACCCTGCCGAGTTTTACTGTGCCCTTCTCAACAACCAGCCCATGGGTTTCTACATTCCCGAGGTGATCGCCGGTGATGCACGGCGCCACGGTGTAGAGATCCTGCCCGTTGATGTGAACAGCAGTATGTACAGGTGTACCGTGGAAGGGAAGGCCATCCGGATAGGTTTCAGGTACGTCAGGGAGATGGGTGAGGAGAAAGCGGCAAAGATGCTTGCGGCGAGAAAGGAGGGGCCATTCCTGTCGCTCAAGGATTTCCTCTTCCGTACAGGCTTCGGTAGAGAGGCATTGCAGAACCTCATTGTCCTGGGCGCATTCGACGGCATCAGGCGCTCGCGGCGCCAGCTCCTCTGGGAGGCGGGGGTACGGGAGGCAACGGGGTTCGGCGGTATGGGGCTGGAGACGATGGAGAATGTACCCCTGGAGGAGATGAGCAGAGTTGAGGAGACGATCGTTGACTACTCCATCCAGGGTTTCTCCCCGTCGGACCAGATCATGACCATACACAGGAAGAGTCTCGACAGGCTCGGGGCCGTCAGGAGTTCCGTGCTGGTGCGGTGCAAAACCGGCGACGAGGTGAAAGTCGGCGGCTACTGCGTCTGTCTCCAGGTGCCGGGGACGGCGAAAGGTTTTGCCTTTATCACCCTGGAGGATGAGGATGGCCTCATGAATGTGGTCTTAAAGCCGAAAGACTACCGCTCCTACCGCCCCCTGGTCCGGCTGGAGCCGCTCCTTCTCGTGGAAGGGACGGTGGAGAAGAAGGAAGGGATCATAAACATCATGGCGAAAAAGGTGGAGAAGATAGCGGATAGCGGATAGCGTGGAGCGGATAGCGGAAGAAGAACCGTGAAGATCCCGGGTACGGATTACCTCGGAATCCTGCTGTATTCTTCCGGATTCCAGCAGGAGCGGAAGAAGGGGCAGGTCGCGCATTCGGCGGTCTTCTTCTGCTCCATGAGGTACTGCTTGCCCGAGATGCCGCGGATACCGCCTTCCGTCATGGCTTCGATGCAGGGCGGCGTCTTCGATTTACAGCCGTGTTTGTTCTCGCAGTTTATACAGAAGCCGACTTTCGGTTTCACAGGGACCTCCGGGTCATTTTAGTTTAAGGGCAGGGCATCCATCTGTCAAGGTCCTTGCCCCTCCGCCGATTACTGTGCTATACGTATCAGATGAAAAGGGGAGACAAGAAGGTTACAACAGGCTTCACCTACTACGGTGACATACTCGGCATCACCGGCTACTATCGGCTCAACCCCAACGTTGCCAAGGAAAAGCTGAACCAGTTTTACGATATTACTTTCGACAGCCTGTCCCAATATTGCCGGCAGAATAATTCTGCCAAGGTGGCCATGTTCAGCGACAGCCTTCTGTTTTACGGCGACGATGTCCTTGCCGCCCTGGAGCAGTTGCATTCCGTATATGCAAAGTTGCTCCGTGAAGGGCTTCTCCTGAGAGGTGCCGTGGTGAAAGGCAAGCTTCAATTTGAGCCGCACCTCACCATCGAGAACTACGAAAAGAAGCTGCCCCAGGATGACACCCTGGCAAGGGCCGCAGGATTGGAGAAGACAAAGAAGGGGGCCAGACTCCTCATCGAGAAACAGCTCGCGGCGGACCTGCTCGGGGATTTTCCCGAGTGGCTCACGCAGGAGGGTTACGTGATGAGCTTCGCCGAGAAACGGTACGCTGAAGTCCCCATAGGAAGCACCTTGAGAAGGATATCTCCCACTCCCGAGCAGGACGCTTATGAGTATCTCTATTTCTGGATCAGTGAGGACCATAAGGCCTACCTGGGTCTTGACCGGGAGGTGAGGATCAGGGACCTGGAAGTGATAAAGTCAATGTCAAGCGAATCCATCAGCGCCCATTACAAGGAGACGATAGACCTTCTCAAGCGGTGCAGGATCCGCCAAAAACTGACCGAAGAAAGGCTCGGCGCAAAGCCCTGAAGACTCCTCATCGGTTGACCACCCTTAAGCCTTCCATATTTATTGTCAGGATTCGGCCCCCATTTTACTGTTCCGGCTGAAGACAGATCTGCTCCTTTGTGCATCGCTTCCTTGAAAACCCCACCCGTCTCGGATATAGTTGAAGTAGTGAAAGGCTTTGTAAAAGAAGGCGATCCATGGTAGACGAGCGGCCGGACCCTGATGCGCTCCTCAAGGAGATAGACCGCGAGGAACCGAAGAAGGGAAGACTCAAGATCTTTCTCGGGTATGCGCCGGGGGTGGGCAAGACCTACGCCATGCTCCAGGAAGCTCATGTCCTGAAGAACCGGGGCGTGGACGTTGTCGTCGGGATCGTGGAAACGCACAGGAGAGCTGAAACGGAGGCCCTCCTCGAAGGCCTGGAGGTAATGGCGCGCCGGGTAGCGGAGTATGAGGGCATTAAACTTGAGGATATGGGCGTCGATACCCTGCTTGCGCGAAATCCGGAATGTGTGCTCGTGGATGAACTGGCCCACACCAATGCATCCGGCGGGCGTCATCCCAAACGTTATCAGGACGTGGAAGAACTCCTGGGCCTCGGCATCGATGTGTATACGACTGTTAACATCCAGCACTTCGAGAGCCAGGTGGACGTGGTTGCCAGAATCACGGGCATCAGGATGCAGGAAACGGTGCCCGATACCTTTCTGGAGCGGGCCGACGAAGTCCAGGTTGTCGATATTCCCCTGGAAGAGCTGAACCAGAGGCTGGCCGAAGGCAAGGTGTACATCCCGGAGAAAGCCCGGCAGGCCGTGCAGAACTATTTCCAGAGGGGAAATCTCGTGGCGCTCCGTGAACTGACCCTGACCCTCGTGGCCCGGAAGATGGACAGTGAACTCCTGAACTACATGCGCGCCAAGGCCATATCAGGTCCCTGGCCCGCGGGCGAGAGGCTGATGGTCTGTATTTCCGCCTCCCCCTATGGCCCGCAGCTCCTTCGGCGGGCGTACACTATCGCTTCCGAGACCCATGCCGACTGGTTCGCAGTCTATGTCCAGCCGCCCTCTCTGAAAGACCTCTCCAATCTGGAGAAAGGCTACCTGTCCGACGCCCTCAACCTGGCGGAGGAATTGGGCGGAAAAACGGCCACTCTTTCCGGGAACGATATCGCCGCCGAGATCGTGCGGTTTGCCAGGGAGAACAACATCTCCCGCATCGTCATCGGCAAGCCCCTTCGTTCCCCTCTTGCCGCATTCCTGAGAGGCTCCCCGGTAGACGACCTTCTCCGCGTCAAGATGGATTTCGATATCCATCTGGTAACACCCATGGAGGAAAAAGTTGCCGCTCCTGTGGCCAAAGGGACATCGGGAAAAGTGAACTTACACCCCCGGGACTACCTGATAACCCTTTGCATGGTAGCCGTTGTAACGGGCTTGAATTTTCTCCTGGAACGGGTCGTCAATCCCGCATCGCTGGTCTTCGTCTACCTCATAGTGACCATCGCTGCGGCCCTCTTCTTCGGCACAGGCCCGTCAATCTTCGCCTCGGTCTTGAGTCTGCTCCTTTTCGACTTCTTCATGACCGAACCGAGGTACAGCTTTTCCATGCTTCACACCTCCGACATTGTCAATGTGGTGGTATTCCTTTTTACCTCACTTGTTGTGGGACAGCTCGTCAAGACATCCCGTGCGCAGAACCAGTTGCTCCAGCTTCGCCTGGGCAGGCTGGCCCTGATCGAGGAGATGAGCAAAGAGTTTCTCAGCCTTCCGCCGGTGGAACAACTCATGGGAGGCTTTGCTCACAAGGGCGGCGAAGCGGCTCTCCTCGATCTGCTGAGGACTACGGTGCTGGACGACATCAGCCACATAACGATAAAGTACGTTGCCAGGATCGTGCAAGTCCCCTCCTTTGTTCTGTTCAAAGGAAAGGGTGGAAGATTGCAGGTCTGGGCCAGGAATGATCCCGGGACGGACCTGAGCGCCCATGACATGGCAGTCGCCGAATGGGCCTTTGCGCAGGGAGAGATGGCGGGCGCCGGTACCCAGACCCTCCCCGATACCATTGCATGCTTCATCCCCATGAAGACAGCAGACGAGACCGTCGGGGTGATCGGTCTTCAGTACGAGTTCAAGAACCTCCTCCTCGACCAGCGGCGCCTTCTCGGGGTCACCTCAAACCTTTCCGCCCTTGCAGCGGCCCGCTGGGTGAATGTGTAGGGAATTGGAGAGTCCGGCCGAGGCCGCCCTTACTTGACCGGAAGAGGTTCCCTGCAGTTCTCCGTACAGGTCCAGTAATCCTTCACCGCCTGCTGCAGCTTATCCTGATAGTCCGGCTTGTGTTTCTTGCCGGCATACTCTTCGGCCAGCCGCGCTACCTGGCGTTCATGCTCCTGAAGACATTCCTGCTGGCAGAGTGGGGCTTCGCCTCTTTTGGCCGTTCCTTCCGAATAGTAAACGGTGAGAATGGTGAAGGCTATGCCGATGACCACCATGACCAGAAAGATGGGAACTCGTTTCATCTATGACCTCTACAATATGATGTTGACTGCATCTGTCTTTTCCTCAACGACCTGCCCAATGAGGGGCCCTATCGGTTAGCCTCTTCGTCGAGGGCCAGGTTCAGTTTGAGCACGTTTACTCTTCTCGGGCTGCCCGGAGAGCCACCTTCCGCCATTTTATCGATGATGCCTTTCACCTTATCTTCAGGCAGAGCCCTATTCCCTGCAACCCTCGGTACCTGCTGCACCGCGGCTCCGTAAGTGATATGGGGATCGAGGCCGCTTGCCGAGGAAAGGAGAAGGTCTGCAGGCACGGGAATATCTGCGGCGAGTCGATTCTCTGCCCGCACCTGTTTCACATTGGCTGCCACGCCTTCGGCCAGCTTCGCGCTTGAAGGTCCCAGGTTGCTTCCCCCGGAGTTGCCCGCATCATATGCTTTTTCAAGGGCGGACGGACGTCCGTGGAAATATCGGGGGCTTGCGAACCGCTGTCCAATCAGTGCCGATCCCACCACCCTACCCCTGACTGCCAACAGGCTGCCCTCGGCCTTTGCCGGAAAGAAAAGGCGGGAGAGCCCCGTCACAACATAGGGGTAGATGAGGCCGGTGACGATGGAGAAGAGCAGGAAGACGAGAAGAGCCCGAATAAAGTTTCTCATTGTAAGCCTCCTAAGCCAGGTGGAGCAGGACAACAGCCATGTCGATGGCCTTTATGCCGATAAAAGGCAGGATCAGGCCACCCAGTCCGTAAATTAAAAGATTCCGCCACAGCAGCGCCTGGGCTGTCACGGGCCGGTACTTGATGCCCTTCAGGGCAAGAGGGATAAGGAAGGGAATGATGACGGCGTTGAAGATGATGGCCGAGAGAATGGCGCTCTGGGGTGTGGCGAGGCGCATCACATTCAGTACCGTGAGCACGGGAAATACCTGGACGAAGATGGCGGGAATGATGGCGAAGTACTTGGCCACATCGTTGGCCACACTGAAGGTGGTCAAGGCCCCCCTGGTCATAAGGATCTGCTTTCCTATCTCCACGATGTCCAGAAGCTTCGTGGGGTTCGAATCGAGGTCGACCATGTTGGCCGCTTCCCGGGATGCCTGGGTTCCGGCATTCATGGCAACGGCCACGTCGGCCTGGGCCAGGGCGGGTGCATCGTTCGTCCCGTCGCCAATCATGGCCACCAGATGGCCCTCCCCCTGGTACTTGCGGATAAGGCGCAGCTTCTCCTCGGGCCGCGCCTGGGCGACGAAGTCGTCTATGCCCGCCTCGGCGGCTATGGCGGCTGCGGTGAGAGGGTTGTCGCCGGTTATCATGGTGGACCGGATGCCCATCATCCTGAGTTGGTGGAGCCGTTCTTTGATCCCCTCCTTCAATACGTCCTTGAGCTGGACCACCCCCAGGGGCCGCGAGGCATCAGCCACCACGAGCGGCGTCCCGCCTTCACGCCCCACTCTGTCCACTGCCCTGTCAATGGATTCGGGCATGCTTCCTCCCTGCTCCGTCACGAAAACTGCCACTGCATCCGTTGCACCCTTGCGTATCTCCCTGCCGTCTAAGGAGACGCCGCTCATGCGCAGTTCCGGGGTAAAGGGTATGAAGCATTTCGGGTCGGGCGTCTTGATGTCCCGTCCCCGGATGTCGAGGCGGTGTTTTGCCAGGGCCACTATACTTCTCCCTTCGGGTGTCTCGTCGGCGAGTGAGGCAAGGAGGGCAGCCTCGGCCAGCTCTTCGGCAGTAACTCCCTCTGCCGGGATGAATTCGGTGGCCATCCTGTTCCCGAGGGTGATGGTGCCTGTCTTGTCGAGAAGTACCACATCCACATCGCCTGAGGCCTCCACCGCCCTGCCGCTTAGGGCGACGACGTTGTGCCGGATGAGCCGGTCCATGCCTGCGATGCCTATAGCAGGCAGAAGTCCGCCGATGGTTGTGGGTATGAGGCAGACAAGGAGTGCAATGAGCACGGTCATTGTGATCTTCACTCCGCCGTAGGACGCAAAGGGGAAAAGAGTGGCCACGACAACGATAAAAAGAATGGTCAACCCCACCAGCAGGATCTCCAGGGCCACCTCGTTCGGCGTCTTTTGCCGTTTGGCGCTCTCCACCATGGAGATCATGTGATCGAGAAATGTTTCGCCGGGATTTGCGGTGATTATCACCTTTATCTTACCCGAAAGGATGCGGGTTCCACCGGTGACGGCGCTCCGGTCGCCTTTTGCCTCCCTGATGACGGGCGCAGATTCGCCGGTCACCGCCGACTCATCGACGAGGGCCACGCCCTCCATGATCTCTCCATCGCCAGGCACGGGGTCCCCGTCTTCGATGAAGACCAGATCGTTCTTCCTGAGTGACAGTGCAGGAACGTTCTCGATCCGGCCATCGGCGGTTATCCGCCTGGCATAGGCTTCACTCTGGGACTTCCGCAGGGATTCAGCCTGCGCCTTTCCCCTGCCCTCAGCGAGTGCCTCGGCAAAATTGGCGAAGAGGACGGTGAACCAGAGCCAGATGGTGATCTGCATGTTGAAACCGAAGGGTGTGCCCCATATGAGGTCCTTGATGAAGATGAAAGTAGTGATGACCGAGACGATCTCCACGAGGAACATGACGGGGTTGTGGCGCAGGAGACGGGGGTCGAGCCTCCGGAAAGAACCTGCAACAGCTGGTTTCATCAGCCCCGCCTGCCAGATGTTTATTCTTGTCGTTTCCATGATAGTTCCTAAAATGTCTTGCCTGCAAAGAGCAGGAGCTGTTCGAGTATGGGTCCGAGGACGAGGGCCGGAAAGAAGGTGAGGGCACCTACGACGACTACCACGGCTGCGAGCAGTCCCGCGAAAAGCGGGCTTGCCGTGGGGAAGGTGGCCGAACTGGGGGGAATGCTCTTCTTCATGGCCAGAGACCCTGCTATCGCCAGCGCCGGGAGGATCGTCCCGAACCTGCCGACGAGCATGACGAAACCGAGGGTGAGGTTGTAAAAGACCGTGTTTGCATTGAGGCCGGCAAAGGCGGACCCGTTGTTGCCGGCAGCGGAGAAGTAGGCGTAGAGTATTTCGGAAAGACCGTGGGGTCCGGCGTTGTTGAGGCTGCTCAATCCTGCAGAGGTTGAGGCGGCTATACCGGCAAATATGAGTGACGATACAGCGGGGGCCACCACGGCGATGACCGCCATGACCATCTCCCGTGCCTCAAGTTTCTTTCCGAGAAATTCCGGTGTGCGGCCTATCATGAGGCCCGCGAGGAATAGGGCAAGGATTGCGTACATGAGCATGCCGATCATCCCCACGCCGACGCCGCCGAATATGACCTCTCCCACGGCTATGTTGAACATGTAGACGAGACCGGTGAGCGGCATCGTGCTGTCGTGCATGGAGTTGACGGAACCGTTGGAGGTTGCGGCGGTCGATTGACCCCAGAGCACCGACGGGCCAATGCCGAAACGGACCTCCTTGCCCTCCATGTTGAGGCCTCCGGCCACGCCGGATCCGGCCAGAAGCGGGCCTCTGCTCCATTCGGCCCACAGTGTGACGCCCAAACCGATAAGAAAGAGCGCCATCATGGCGGCGAAGATGGCCCAGCCCTGCCGCCGGTTCCCGATCATGGCCCCGAAAGTAAAGGGCAGAGCTACGGGAATAAGCAGAATGGCCATGAGTTCGAAGAAGTTGCTCAACGGGGTGGGGTTCTCGAAGGGGTGAGCTGAATTGGCGTTGAAGAAACCGCCTCCGTTCGACCCCACCTGTTTGATGGCGACCTGCGAGGCTGCCGGCCCTACCGCAATGACCTGTTCCTCCCCTTCCAGCGTGTGGGCCTTCAGGGAAGGGTGAAGAGTCTGGACGACGCCCTGGGACACGAGAAAGACGGCCAGGATGAGGCTCAGCGGCAGGAGCACATAGAGTACGGAGCGGGTCGTGTCTACCCAGAAATTGCCCAGACCTGCTTTCAGCTTGTACACAAAGGCCCTGATAATGGGGAGAAGGACGGCGATACCGATTGCGGCAGAGAGGAAATTCTGGACCGTCATCCCCAGCATCTGCGTGAAGTAACTCATGGTCGTCTCGCCGCCGTAGGCTTGCCAGTTCGTGTTTGTCACAAAGGATATCGCCGTGTTGACGGCTGTATCCCAGCGGACTGCACCGAATCCCTGCGGATTGAGCGGCAGGTAACCCTGGATCAACTGGAGGAGAAGAATAGAGACAAAGCCTATGGCGTTGAAGAGCAGAAAGGCCTGAGCGTACTCCCGCCAGTCCATTTCTCTTCCTTCATCGATCCCGCATATTCTGTAGATCAATGACTCCAGCGGCCGCACCACGATCGAGATGAACGTCCGCCTTCCTGAAAAGACTGCAGCCATGTAATTGCCCAGGGGCAGGGCGAGAAGCAGCAGGGCAGTCAGAAAACTCAAGATGTATGCAACGTCCGAAACCATGTGGAACCTCCATGTGATATGCAACTCACAGATATAATCTACTCATCCGGCACGTAAGTTTTGGGTCAAAAGATGGAGCGGCAGTGTAAAGAATACGTAAAAGCAGTTCAGGGAAAGCAGGCGAAGGACTGTCTGAAAAGGCATGACCTGGCGAAGGAAAGGTGGTATCTTTTTGTCAAAGAAAGAACTGGAGGAAGAATGAACAGGATCATCCAGGAAGAGCTCAGGAGGCTCCCGCGGGAAAAACTCGAGGAACTGATCCTCATGTATTCCAGAAACTGGCATACCGTTGACGGGCTCTGGTTTCGCGGAGTGGAGCAGAAATACGGAATAGAAGCTGCACTGGACATAGACATCGCCATGTGGAAGGCCATGTCCCGGACAGAGGCGAAGAGGCTCAAAGAGATTCTCGGGATAGGCGAAGGGGGAGGGGTGGAAGCGGTGCTGAGGGTAGTCAACCTCATGAGTTGGGCCCCTGCTTCAGAATATGAGCTGCACAGGGAGGGCGACCGTACACTCCTTACCTGCATCCACTGCCCTCCGCAGGAGGCCCGGGTCAAGAAGGGGATCGGTGAGTTTGCCTGCAGGCCCACCTTCGAATTCGGGTTTCAGAATGTGGCTGCCGTGATCGACCCCAGGGTCAGCGTGACCTGCCTCTTCTGCCCGCCAGGCCCCCATCCGGAAGATACCTGGTGCCAGTGGGAGTTCCGCGACAGCAGAGCGGCGGACCCGGCGTAAAAAGCCAGAAGGTGAGAAGGTAGGAAGGTGAGAAGGTAAGATTAGACCCTTTAGCGGCTTCCCTGCCTGTTCGGCAGACAGGTGCCGCGAGAAGAAGAGGCAGTGAGGCGACCTTCCCTTCGGAGGGCAGGCCCCCGTGTCCGAGGGCAGGCGTGCCCCACTAAACAGTGGAGAAGGTAAGATTAGACCCTTTAGCGGCTTCTGCCGCGAGAAGGGGAGGCTCACACGGCTTGGCCGGGTGAGGGGGCGACGTGAGCCCCCCTTATAATAAGAGAGGAGGATCAACTATCATGATGTATTCGCAGGAAATAGAAAAGATGTGCTCCGTAACAAAAGGCGCCAATCACGGCCCCGCACCGATACCGCAGGAAGGCAGGTGGACCCGGGCAAAAGAAATAGGGGATATCTCGGCCTTTACGCACGGCATCGGATGGTGCGCTCCTCAACAGGGTGCATGCAAGCTGAGCCTTAATGTCAAGGAAGGGATCATTCAGGAGGCATTGATAGAGACGATCGGCTGCTCGGGCATGACCCATTCAGCAGCCATGTGCGCCGAGATACTGCCCGGGAAGACGATCCTGGAGGCATTGAATACCGATATGGTCTGCGATGCAATCAACACGGGAATGAGGGAGTTGTTCCTGCAGATCGTCTACGGGAGGAGCCAGTCGGCTTTTTCTGAGGGAGGCCTGGCAATCGGCGCCGGCCTGGAGGACCTGGGCAAGGGTCTGAGAAGTCAGGTCGCCACCATGTATGGCACGCTGGCCAAGGGACCAAGGTATCTGGAGATGGCTGAAGGGTATGTCACAAAGGTGGCCCTCGATGACAACAACGAGATCATCGGCTATGAATTCGTGAGCCTGGGAAGGATGATGGAGATGATAGCGAAAGGTATGGACGCCAACGAGGCTCTGAAAAAGGCTTCCGGGAAATACGGCAGGGTTGATGAAGCGGCAAAGCTGATCGATCCGAGACACGAATAAGGAGGGTGAAAAGATGGCACTGTTTGAAAACTATGAAAGAAGAATCGAGCAGATCAACAAGACGCTCAACAAATATGGCATCGGTTCGATAGAAGAGGCAAAGCAGATTTGCGGGCAGAAAGGGATAGACCCCTACAGGATAGCCAAAGAGATTCAGCCCATCTGCTTTGAAAATGCGGGCTGGGCTTATGTCGTGGGCGCCGCGCTGGCCATAAAGAAGGGTTGCACAAAGGCGGCGGACGCTGCTGAGGCTATTGGCGAAGGGTTGCAGGCATTCTGCATTCCCGGCTCAGTGGCAGACGACAGAAAGGTGGGACTGGGACACGGGAACCTGGCTGCCATGCTCCTGAGAGAGGATACAAAATGTTTTGCATTTCTGGCAGGCCATGAATCCTTCGCTGCTGCTGAGGGCGCAATCGGCATCGCCAAATCTGCAAACAAGGTCAGAAAAGAACCTTTACAGGTTGTATTGAACGGACTGGGGAAGGATGCTGCGCAGATCATTTCGCGGATAAACGGGTTCACTTACGTGAAGACGGATTTCGATTACTACTCAGGGAAGCTGAACATCGTGGAGAGCCGGGCCTATTCAAAAGGCGAAAAGGCTGCGGTGAGATGCTACGGCGCCGACGATGTCCGGGAGGGCGTGGCCATTATGCAGCACGAAAAGGTGGATGTGTCAATCACGGGAAATTCGACCAACCCCACGCGGTTCCAGCATCCCGTCGCGGGCACGTACAAGAAAGAGTGCAATGAAGCGAAGAGAAAATATTTCTCCGTCGCCTCGGGAGGCGGCACAGGCAGAACACTCCATCCCGACAACATGGGCTCAGGTCCCGCCTCATATGGAATGACCGATACCATGGGAAGGATGCACAGCGACGCGCAATTTGCAGGCTCATCTTCCGTCCCTGCCCACGTGGAAATGATGGGTTTCTTAGGAATGGGCAACAATCCCATGGTGGGTGCAACGGTGGCCGTGGCTGTGGCAATCGAAGAGGCAGGCAGGTAAGGGGTTAGAGTTTTCCGGTAAGGCCCGGGGCAGTCAGGGCGATATGACGTCCTGGCTGCCCATTTCTATCCAAAACAGATTCTCAAGTTTTATGCACCGTCGCCCGCGAAGTCTTGTCCTTATTTGCTTTATGACGATCCGATAATTTGCTGACACTGTGTCAGCAAAGGTCTTTTCGGGACCCTCAGCGGGCCCCCTTGCACCTTCATTGGCCAGGATCAACAATCTGCTAAATGTGTGATTTAGCTTTTTCGATAGCGAGGTTTCTGTCCTTTGTAAAGAACCTCCAGTTCATCTTTGACGAGTGAATGCCGGCCTTCTTGTCTTGACCTCTGCTATAATACCAGTGCCCAAAACGTTCGACCTTAGAGAACGGATGGTTGCCGGTGCAGAAAATTCCGCAAGGATTAATCTCCTCGAAGAAGATTGTTTCGTCGGGGCTGTCGTCATACGCCAGGTCATCAGGCAATACGATATGAGAGACGTCAATCCCCTCGGCTTCCTTCTCATCCAACCAGGCTGATATTTTCACGAATCCCTTCTCCTTTTATGTTGGTTCATGCTAAACGCTCCGGACAATGGCATGCCTGACCATGTCAACGCATCTACTCCTTTGAGGACGCCTTCAAGCAGGAACGCGACGCGGCAAGGGGCCTCATTATTGCGGGATTTGGCATGGGCTTCTTCTTAGTTTCCTGGTTTCATGCATGATTTCAGGTTCCCATCGGGATAGAAAGAAATTAGACCAAATTGAGCGCACTTATTCTCGCCTATGGCGGTTTCTGCGGAGACTATACAAGATTCTAAACTGCCGTTGGCATAAAAACTGATACGACCTCGACTACTGCACCGGATGTTATTCGCGTCGTAATCATCCTTGAGGTCGCAGGATTTCAGTGATCCGTTGTCATGAACCACTACGTTTGCACCGGAATTACAAATTGATGGGTCAGCGGCGTAGAGATTAAGACTGACTGCCAGTGCCGCCAAGATCAGGAAGATAGAAATAGCTTTGGGCTTCATAGAGACCGCCTCCTTATACACATCCTTCTTCACAGACTTTGGGTATATCCTCGCAGTGAGGATATACCCAAGCATTCCGTGTCTGCTATTTCGCTGGTGCCGGTGCAGGTGCCCCCGTTGCTCCGGTTGCTCCCGTTGCCCCCGTTGCTCCAGACGCTCCCGTTGCTCCCGTTGCTCCTCCAGCGGCTCCGGTTGCTCCGGTTGCTCCCGTTGCTCCGGTTGCCCCAGACGCTCCAGGTGCTCCTGTTGCTCCAGGTGCTCCTCCAGCGGCTCCGGCTGCTCCCGTTGCTCCTGTTGCGCCAGGTGCCCCGGGTGCGCCCTTCTCCGGTGCTGGAGGCGGCGACGATTGATTGCAGCCAATCAAGGTAAAAGTCGCAAGAAACATTACCGCTACAAATAAGACCACTAATTTTTTCATATAATTTGACCTCCTTCCTTTTTGATAGGACTTTATTTTGTCAAAACAATGTGAGAAGTGACGGCTACCGTCGTCTAACCCAGTAGTAACCGCCGCCCCCGCCAAACAACAGGACCAACACGACGATGAGAATGATGAGTGTCATGGCAATTTCCTCCCTTTACTCTTTTACGATCAGCTTAGTTTTTACGGATTTCACTCCTTGAACGCTTCCAGCGATTTCAACTGCCTTATCGACGGCGTCCTGGGATTTAACGGAGCCGCTCAGCCGGACGATGCCCTTGTAGGTTTTGACACCGATTTTGAATGACTTGAGAAGATTATCCTCTGCAAGCAGAGCTTTTACCTTGGTCGTGATGACCGAATCGTCGATGTATTCACCTGTGCTTTCCTGTTTGGGTGTCGATGCAGCGGACACGAAGGTGGCCATCAGCATAAGGACAAGCAAAAAGGGGATGAAGATGATCATTTTCTTCATTGCAAATACTCCTCTTTGGAACACTTTTGTTTCGGAGAACCGTCGAGTACAAGGCATTCTCTCCCGAAGATATGTCAATCCCCGGCACAGCTCTACATTACCTCCGTATTTATGATACGGCAGACCCCCTCTCATATCTATCGCTGAACCAACAATTATTCTGTAGCGCTTTTGCGCATAACTATGTGGTCTTTTCTGCTACAAGGATTGGGCTGGCAAGAGGAGGTGAAATGCGCCAGTTTATTCTCAGGTGTGAGCAGCGGCAGACCGGTCATGGTGGAGTGGAACGGCGCATCGGAGCCTGCCGGTTGACAGAAGGGAACGAGGCATTATGTTTTAACCGAAGCGGCGGCCCCTCGGGAAATCACCGAAGAATCCCGCCTATCTCCGAAAGGAGGCTCTTCATGTTTTCGGAAGAAGAAAATTGAGAAAGGGTGGCAGATGAAGGTGGCCGTTGCCTCAGACCACGGTGGGTTCCCTTTGAAGAAGATAATCGTAGATTACGTTTCGGAATTGGGCCACGTGGTTTCCGACCTCGGCACATGCAGCGATGAACCGGTGGACTACCCCGACTACGCGGGCAAACTCTGCGAAGAGGTCCTCTCGGGCCGTGCCGCAAGGGGTATACTTATCTGCGGTTCCGGCGTCGGCGCAACGGTGGCGGCGAACAAATTCCCCGGTATCCGGGCAGGTCTCTGCCACGACAGTTTTTCTGCACGCCAATCCATGGAGGATGATGACACGAACATCCTCTGTCTCGGGGCAAGGGTCGTGGGACCGGAACTGGCCAAGGATCTGGTGCGGATCTGGTTGCAGGCCTCATTTTCCGGCGCCGAGCGCCACCGCAGAAGAGTGGCAAAGATCGGCTTGATAGAGGGGGAGATTCTGAAGATCAAGAAGGTAAGAAGTTGAGAAGATAAGAAGGTGAGAAAACACGATAGGGCAAGAAGGTGAGAGGGCAAGAAGGTAACAAGGCAAGAAAGTCGGAAGGTGAGAAGGTAATAAAGCAAGAAGGTGAGAAGTTGAGAAGGTAGGAAGGTGAGAAGGTGATAAAGCAAGAAGGTAGGAAGGTGAGAAGGTAGGAAGGTAAAGAGATTAAAGGAGCATGTGCGCTATGAGAATCGGATACATCGGGTTAGGGAAAATGGGATTCAACATGGTCCAACGTCTCCTGGAAAAGGGGCATAGCGTGACCGCCTTCGATCCTGACAGGGCCGCCCTCGAACGGGCAGTGGCAGAAGGCGCTGAGCAGGCCGCTTCCCCTGAAGACCTTGTGGCTATGCTGCAGATGCCATCCGTTATCTGGCTCATGGTCCCCCACCAGGCCATGGATAGCCTTCTAGGGGAACTGGGACAGCATCTCACCAAGGGCGACATCCTCATCGACGGAGGGAATTCGTTCTACAAAGACTCCATGAGGAGGAGCAGGGAACTGGCAGGAAGGGGCGTCCATTTCCTCGACGCAGGGGTGAGCGGCGGCCCGTTTGGGGCGCGAATGGGGGCATGCATCATGGTGGGCGGAGAGAGGGGCGTTTTCGACACCCTGGAAGATCTCTTCCGGGATCTGGCTGTGGACAGGGGCTATGCATATATGGGTCCCTCCGGTGCGGGCCATTTCGTAAAGATGGTCCACAACGGCATCGAATACGGTATGATGCAGGCCATCGCAGAAGGATTCAACCTGCTCAGGTCATCGCCTTTTGGCCTGGACCTTGTGGAAGTCGCTGATATATACAATCATCAAAGCGTTATCGAATCGCGCCTCGTGGAATGGCTGAAAGGCGCCTTTGCAGAATACGGCGAAGATCTTAAGGGCATCTCGGGGTCAGTGGAAGGTACCGGTGAAGCCGCCTGGACAGTAGAGGCGGCAAGGGAGATGGCCATGCCTGCCCCGGTCATCGAGGCGGCCCTGGCTTTCCGCATAGAGTCGAGGAAGAAGCCGAGCTATACGGGGCAGATTCTCTCTGCCCTGAGGAACCAGTTCGGCGGCCATGATGTCTTTGCAAAGACCGGGAATGAGGGCTGATATGAAGGATAGAGATGACGTAGTGACAAACCTTGAGGAACTGGCAAAACTGATCCGGTACTACATACTTCTCTCCACCACCACGGCCGGCTCGGGCCACCCCACATCTTCGCTTTCTGCGGTTGAACTCGTGGCGAGTCTCATGTTCAGCGGGGCCTTCAGGTACGATATAACCAAGCCCGACCACCCTAACAACGACCGCCTCATCTTCTCCAAGGGGCATGCCTCCCCTCTCTTTTACGCTGCCTGGGCGGCGGCGGGAGGGATAAAGGAAGAGGAACTCCTTACTATGAGGAGATTCGGAAGCATCCTCGAAGGGCATCCCGCGGTGGCACTGCCCTTTGTAGAGGCTGCGACCGGGTCTCTGGGCCAGGGTCTCTCCATAGGCCTGGGCATGGCCCTCAACGGACAGTATCTGGATGGGCTTCCTTACAGGACCTATGTTCTTCTGGGGGATAGCGAGATGGCGGAAGGTTCCCAGTGGGAAGCGATCCAACTGGCCGCCGAATACCGCCTGGACAACCTCATAGGGATCATTGACGTAAACCGCCTGGGCCAGAGGGGTGAAACCATGTATGGTCGCAACCTCGAGGCATATGAGAGACGTGTTTCGGCTTTCGGGTGGGAGACCATCTCGATCGACGGCCATTCCATCCCCGAGATTCTCGAAGCCTATGAGAAGGCGCTTAGGATCAAGGGGAGACCCACCATGATTATCGCCGGTACCGTCAAAGGTAAGGGTGTCTCTTTCATCGAAGACAAGAACGGCTGGCACGGCAAGGTATTGAAGAAGGATGAATTCGAAAGGGCACTGCAGGAACTGGGGCCCGTGGACAAGAGTCTCCGGGGAGAGATAATAAGACCGCAAAACATTAAACCCCGGAGACCTTCCTCCAGCGAAGCGGCAGCTCTTGCCTACCCGGGAGAGAAACCCGTTGCCACACGGAAGGCCTACGGCAACGCCCTTGCGCGAATCTTTCCCCGCTTTCCCGATATTGTGGTCCTCGACGGAGAGGTGAGCAACTCCACCTATGCCGAAATCTTCGGCGCGGCCTATCCCGAGCGGTTCTTCGAGATGTACATAGCCGAGCAGAACATGACGGGTGCAGCCCTGGGGCTGTCCCGGCGCGGGAAGATCCCCTTTGTTTCCACCTTTGCCGCTTTCTTCACCAGGGCCTTCGATCAGATCAGAATGAGCCAGTATTCAGCCGCCAACATCAAGTTCGTGGGGTCCCACGCGGGAGTCTCCATCGGAGAGGACGGCCCTTCGCAGATGGGCCTCGAGGATATTGCCATGTTCAGGACCTGTCTTGGAAGCGTGGTGCTCTATCCCTGCGACGCCATATCCACGGAGAGGCTTGTTGAGGCCGCGGCCCTGCACCGGGGCATGGTCTACCTTCGTACTACACGGATGGAGACACCCATCATCTATGCTCCATCGGACGAGTTTCCCATCGGGGGAAGCAAGGTCCTTAAAAGAAGCAGCAACGACAGGGTTACCATAGCAGGGGCAGGAGTCACCCTTTTCGAAGCCTTGAAAGCCTACGAAGAGCTTGGCAGGGAGGCTATTCCCGTCCGTGTCATCGACCTGTACAGCATCAAACCTGTGGACGTGGAAACTCTTGAGAGCGCAGCCAGGTCTACCACGGCTATCATAACTGTTGAAGACCATTTCGCGGAAGGCGGCCTGGGAGAAGCGGTGAGGAGCGCCCTTGCCGGCGAGCGGACGCCGGTCTATTCGCTTGCGGTCCGGCGGATGCCGAAAAGCGGCAGGCCAGAGGAACTCCTGGAGTACGAGGAGATATCAGCCCGGGCCATCGTGCAGAAAGTGAGGGAGATACTATGAGGCCAAAAGAGTTGAAGACGAGGATATTTCTTGATGGCGGAGACCCGGGCGAGACCCGCAGGGTCATGGACCTTCTCGGTTTTCTCGACGGTCAGACGACGAACCCGACACTCATCTCAAAAAACCCTGCCGCACGAAGCCGACTGGAGGGAGGAGCCAAGTTCAGCTCCGGTGAGATACTCGATTTCTATCGGAAGGTAGTGGAGGAAGTGTCGTCTCTCATACCAGAAGGCTCCGTTTCCGTGGAGGTCTATGCAGACAGGGAGACAAAGGCTGAGACCATGCTGGCACAGGGCAGGGAAATGTTCTCCTGGATCCCCAACGCCCACATCAAGTTCCCCACCGCCCCGGAGGGGCTGAAAGCTGCAGAAATGGCGTTGAAGGAAGGCTTGAGGGCCAACATGACGCTCTGCTTCTCACAGGAACAGGCTGCAGCAGTCTACGGGGCCACCAGGGGAGGCAGGAAGGGGGATGTCTTTGTTTCTCCTTTTATCGGGCGCCTCGACGACCGGGGTGAGAACGGGATGGACCTCATTGCCAACATCCTCCGTATGTACGCCAAGGGGGATGGCCACGTTGAGGTGCTCACCGCCAGCGTGAGGAGTCTGGACCACTTCCTTTGTGCCCTTCAACTGGGCTCCCATATTATTACCGCACCCTTCGAGATTCTTGTGGAATGGGCAAAGCAGGGGACTCCCCTGCCCGGAGAAGACTTCAGGTATGACCGGCCCGGTCTGAAGCCTATCCCCTACCGGGAGATCGATCTTGGCGGCAGATGGTCCGCCTATGACATCGGCCACGACCTTACGGTGAAGGGCATGGAACGATTCTCTGCAGACTGGAATTCACTGATACGATGATCTACCGAACCTTCGGTTCCTGTGATATCGAGATTTCGAGCCCCTCTTGCCTGGTCATCTTCGGAGGCCACGGCGATCTGGCCAAGAGGAAACTCCTGCCGGCACTCTATCAGCTTCATCGCCACAGGCTCCTGCCGACTCATTTCTTCATCCTTGCCACGGATATTGCCCCTTCTGCATCAGAGGCTTACCGGGAGTTCATGGGTAATGCCGTAAGGACTGCCCTCGGCAGTTCCTTTGATGAGAGCTCCTGGAGTTCCTTTGCCGGATTACTCCACTACCTCTCCTTCGACTATTCAGAGCAGAGAGCCTACAGCGAAACCCTGAAGGAGGCGCTGCCTCCCCTGGAGGAAGAATACGCAACCCAGGGGAACAGGGTCTTTTACCTTGCCGTACCGCCCTTTCTCTTTGAACCGGTGCTCAGAGGGCTCGAATCTGCGGAGCTCTCCTACCTGATTCCCGGCGGGTACCCTCATGTGGTTATCGAAAAGCCCTTCGGCAGGGACCTTGCGTCGTCGCAGCAGCTCAACAATACCCTCATGGACTGTTTTGAAGAGGAGCAGATTTTCCGGATCGATCACTACATAGCCAAAGAAGCAGTCCAGAACATGCTTGTCTTCCGCTTCGGAAACTCCATATTTGAACCGCTCTGGAACAGGGCCTACATCGACCACGTCCAGATAACCGTGTCGGAGACCCTGGGGGTCGAGCACAGGGCAGCATATTACGAAGGTGTCTGGGGAGTGCTGCGCGACATGTTCCAGAGCCACATGTTCCAGCTTCTTTCCCTCATCGCCATGGAGCCGCCCGTCCGTTTTGAGGCCGACCACGTGACAGCGGAAAAGGTAAAGGTCTTCCGGTCCATCAGGCGCCTTGAATCGGACGACATGGCCGACCTGATCGTTCTGGGTCAGTACCGGAAGGGTCGTATCGATGGGCAGGACGTCTTGGGCTATCGCGAGGAACCCGGTGTATCGCCCGGGTCGACGACGCCATCCTATGCAGCCGTCAAACTCTTCATCGATAACTGGAGATGGGACGGCGTCCCCTTCTACCTGCGTTCCGGAAAGAGGCTCGCCAGCCGAAGGACAGAGATCTCCATCCACTTCAAGGAAGTGCCGCATCTCATGTTCTCTAAGCTCATGGATGAGCCCATCGGCCCGAATGTGCTCGTCTTCCGGGTCCAGCCCCAGGAGGGTATCAACCTGGCTTTTCACACCAAGAAGCCGGGGTCGAGGCTTTGCCTCAATCCAGAGTCGGTAACCATGGACTTTACCTACGACAAAGGGATCTTCCTTGATGCCTACGAGTGGGTCCTCCTCGATTGCATGAGCGGCGACAGGATGTTGTTCCTGACCCAGGAGGGTGTTGAAGAGACATGGTCTCTGCTCACACCCCTTCTGGCACGACTGGAGGAAAAGGTGACGGCCGGGGACCTGCCGTTATACGATGCCGGTACAGAAGTGCCCGATGAAGCACG
>CAYOYU010000013.1:31475-44879 GCA_964408265.1 uncultured Syntrophorhabdaceae bacterium | reverse complement strand
CCTCTTTTGCCAATCCCGGTCAGGATGCTTATGTTTGGTAACAGGACAGGCAACCCTGAAGCACACATACTAAGGTGAGGGCAACAGACCTATGACGGTGGAAAAAGATTCTCTTTCAAAAAAAATAAGTTTTCTGAGACCCGGCTGGTGGCTGATTCACGTCCTGGGCATATGGGCAGTCTACATGTTGGGAAACCTGATCTGGAGGTAATGTGCTGCGATACTTCATGCGCTACAAACCTGGATGGTGGGTCCTCCACGTAATTGCGATAGCCTTTACCCTCTACCTTGGCCATATAGTCAGGTACAGGTTCTAGGGAACCGGAATGAACAGACGGAACCTTCTCACCACACTTGTTCTCCTTGCGCTCGCAGGGTTAATGCTCCACTACAGGGTCCACAATTTTATGGTGACCGATAAACTGAATCCCGGCACTGTTTCATTCAACAAGACTCTCTTTCTCGCCACCCTCTTCCCCCTCATTGACCTCGTGCTGGTGACCATTCTTTTCATGTCGAAAAGAACTGCTGTTTACGGCTATCTCCTAAACGGCATTATCGTCATCTATGGGACCATCTTTATGGCCCATTTCTCAATCGCCTACTTTGTGGCGAACCATGTGCCGCCATCAGACTGGATCATCAAGTCCACCCTTCCGGATATCGGCATAGCCTGGGCCGACTTTTTTGTTGGCAAGGCGCTCTACGATCTATATATGGGGAATGTAGAAAGGCCCCTCTGAGCCAGCTTTCTGCCGCCGTGCGGCGAAGGCTCAAAAGAGTCCGGGGTTCTCCTGTCTGCCTTTGACGGGGATGCCCAGATGAACGTAGGCATTCTCCGACGCCCGTCGTCCCTGGGACGTCCTGATAATAAAACCCATCTTGAGCAGGTATGGTTCCACGACCTCGATGAGTACATCCGATTCGAGTTGTAGCGTAGCGGCGAGGGCTTCTATGCCCACCGGCCCGCCCTTGTAATTATAGATGATGGTCTGAAGCAGCTTCCTGTCGGTATCCCCCAGGCCGCGCTCATCTATACCCTCCAGGGTGAGCGCATCGATGGCAACAGAACCTGTGATCTTCCCCTTCGCCCTGACCTGTGCGAAATCCCGAACCCGCTTCAGAAGCCTGTTTGCAACCCTCGGTGTCCCCCTGGCCCGCTTCGCCGTCTCCATAGCTCCTTTTTCGTCAATGGTCACCTTCAGGATGGCGGCGGAACGTTTGATGATCCTTACAAGGTCGGCTTCCGTGTTAAAATCGAGGTCCCGGACAATTCCGAACCGCTCCCTTAATGGGGACGACAGGAGACCCGATCTCGTTGTTGCACCGATGAGGGTAAAATGTTCCAATCGATACCGGTGAGTCCTCGCGTGAACCCCTTTGTCGAAGATGAAATCAACGGCAAAATCCTCCATGGCCGGGTAAAGAAACTCCTCCACCACCTTGGGAATCCGGTGAATCTCATCGATGAAGAAGATGTCGCCTCGCTCCATATGGGTGAGAAGTCCCATGAGATCTCCACCCTTTTCAAGGGCTGGCCCCGAGGTAGTGATGATACGCGTACCCATCTCGTTGGCAATGATGTGGGCAAGTGTCGTCTTTCCAAGGCCCGGAGGGCCGTTGAAAAGGATATGTTCCAGTGGTTCCTGTCGTTCGAGCGCCGCTTCGATGGCAATCTTCAGGGTTTCTACAACCTTGTCCTGTCCCACGTATTCTTCGAGCAGCCTCGGCCGCAAAGAAATCCGTGTATCTTCATCCAGAACATCCTCTTCACCGGGGTTCTTGGAAACATTCTTTGTTTCATCCGTAATCATTTCTTCTGCCCTCTATAAACCTCTTCAAACAACTCTTCCGACGAGGCGATCTGCGGGTTTCTCTTCATCGCCTCCTGGATCATGGTTCTCGCCTCCAGAGCCCTGTGACCCAACTGATTCACAAGAACGTACTCCACCTCTTTCCGGAAATCGTCTGCCGATTCCACGGCTCTTGCAGCCTCAGGCATAAGGGCATACTTCGCCACTTTTCCCCTTAGCGTGGCCACTATCTTCTCCGCCTTCCGTTCCCCTATGCCTTTCAATTGTCTTAAGCCCTTGATGTCCTTCTCTTCGATGGACCTCGCGATCTCCCTTGGAGGTTTTACGAGAGCCTTGATTGCGGCGGATGGACCTATATCTTCAACTGAGATGAAAAGCTCAAAGAACTCCTTATCCAGCTCCGTTCTGAACCCCACAAGGATGGGTTTGGGCTGACGTTCAGTCTGATTGTAGGAGATATGAAGATTCAACATATCTCCCGCCTTTGCCGCACCCTTCACCTCGTGCATGACGTACGCCGGAATAAGTATGTCGTAGCCTATGCCGGCCACGACCAATGTCAACCGGTCATCATAGAGACCCTTCAATTTGCCTTCGAGGTACGCTATCATCTCTCACATCCTACATTTTTCGATAGTAGGCCGTAAGGGCTACCGCCAATGCATCAGCAGCGTGGAAAGAACCCACATCTTCTATGCCAAGCAGATTCTCCACGGTCTTCCTTATCTGTTCCTTGTTGGCACTGCCGTATCCGGCGAGGGCATTCTTCACCTCTTTCGGGCTGATTTCCACTATAGGGAGGTTCTTCTGCCTCACAACGACGTAGATTACCCCCAGTACACCGCCAAGAAGTATCCCCGCCTTTGGGTACCTCACCAGGGAAAAAACGTTTTCCATGGCCACAAGGCCAGGATTGAGGGTTTCCACGAGGTGCGTCATATCCTGATGTATGTGGAAGAGTCTTGTTGATATGTGATCTTCCGGTATCGTCTTGATGTACCCGCACTTGGCGAGGACTGGTGGTCCGGAATAGCAGGAGATGGCCCCAAAGCCCGTGCTGGCGAGACCGGGGTCAAGCCCCAGAATTGTCATCCTTCCGTGCTGCTCCATCGGTTCATAATATCAGGGAAAGACGGGGAATGTAAAGGAACAGATGGAACCGGAAAGATGCGCGGGCTGTAGGGAAAACATTGACTAGGCCACTCTAAGTGGATAGAATTGACCTGAATGGCAGGCACCTAAGCTTATGACACTAAAACGATATCACCTTTCGTCCAGATCCTATCTGGTGATTATTCTCTCTTTCCTCTTCTTCCTCGACGGTCTTGCCCTCTGGATTGCGGCCAAGACCGATTATGACGGAGTCTATGAACGGGCTCGAATAACCCTTCTGAAGACAGCGAGCTCCCTCGAAGAACGAATGAAACGGACGGTAGTGGCCACGGACGTAATTCTTCAGGGGTTAGCCGGCAGATATGCCGAGAAGGGTATGGAAAAAGGCACTATCCCTGCAGAGGATTGGCATAGACTCCGTAGCGCTGCTCAGTCCCTGCCTGATCCAGGGTCCATTTGGCTGTTGGACAAGAATGCCGACCTCCTTCTGGATTCCACCCAGTATCCGTCGCAAAAAATCAATTTTGCCGAAAGGGAATATTTCCTGCCCCAGAAAGAGCAGGGTACGGAGCTGTATGTAGGGCCTGTCGTTAAAGGCAAAATCACAAAGAAATACAGCTTTACCATCAGCAGAAGAATTAACGGGAAGGACGGGCGTTTCCTGGGTATCGTTCTGGCTGCCATTGACACCGATGATTTCACCAATTTCCTGAGACAGAACGATATCGGTGAGAACGGCGCCCTCTCCGTCTTCCGTACTGACGGCGCCATGATTCTTCGGCAGCCCATGCAGGACGAATACCTCGGGAAGACCTTCAAACATCTGAAACTGTTCAGCATGCCTCTCGAAAAAGAGCACTCCGGAATATTCGAATCGAGCGCCATCGACGGCACTCGGCGCCTGACAGCATACAGTCAGATGAAAAACTTGCCATTGATCGCCACAGCTGCAGTGCCCATCGATTCAATCATGCAAAACTGGCGGGCTCGTGTCAGAATCTATACCCTCACCGCAATTCTCACCTTCCTCCTGCTGGTGGGCTTTTCCTGGCTCGTACGCAAGCGCACGGCATTTGAGGAAAAGGAAGTAGCTCAGCAGATTGCCGAGACAAATCAATTGCTCCAGAAAGAGATAATTGAACGGACAAGAGCGGAAGAAGCCCAGAAGACGAGTATAGAAAGGCTAAATATCATATCCGATACGGCAAGCCAACTCCTCATGAGCAAAGAACCGCAGAGGATCGTCGAGGCTATCTGCCGCCGAATCATGGATCACCTTGACTGCCATGCTTTCTTCAACTACCTCGTCGACGAGGAGAGAGGCTGCCTGAAGCTCAACGCCTGGGCCGGAATTCCCGGAGAAACGGCTGAAAAGATCGCCTTACTCGATTATGGAGTGGCAGTCTGTGGGTGCGCGGCAAGGGATTCCTGCAGGATCGTGGCGGAACATATACCCACTACACTCGACCCAAGGACCGACCTTGTCCGTTCATTCGGAATTAAGGCATATGCCTGCCATCCTCTTTTTTCTCAGGGCCAGGTCATTGGCACCCTCTCTTTCGGAACCCGCTCACGCCCCACTTTTTCGGAAGATGAACTTATGCTGATGAAGACCGTGGCTGATCAGGTGGCTACTGCCATGGAACGAATCCGCCTCCTCAAGGCTGCGGAAGAACGTGCCGACGAACTAGGAATCCGTGTGGAGCAGCGGACTTCGGAGCTCAAGGAAGCATACAATAGACTGCAGCAGGAGGTAAAGGAACGGCAGAAGACAGAGGAACAGCTCCGTCAGGTCCAAAAGATGGAGGCAATAGGTACCCTTGCGGGCGGTATTGCACATGATTTTAACAATATCCTCGCCTCGATCCTCGGGTTTACAGAATTGGCAATCGACGATTCGGCGGACAACCCTTCTGCACAAAAGAACCTTGGGAAGGTACTCAAGTCGGCTACAAGAGCGAAGGAACTGGTGAAACAGATTCTCGCCTTCTCGCAGAAGACGAGTTACAGCCGAAGCCCCCTGTCCCTATCCCCTCTTATTGAGGAAACCATGCATCTCCTGCGGGCCTCCATTCCTGCAACCGTAGACATCAGATTTGCTTCCACAGCTTCTTCCGACATGGTCAGGGCGGCCCCCATAGAGATACAACAGGTTCTGATGAACCTCGCCACCAATGCTTCCCTCGCCATGCAGGAAAAGGGGGGAGTCATGGACGTGAGACTTACCGACGTTGACGTGGAACCCCTTTTTTCGGCTACGTCAGACGATGCCACTCCGATCCGGTACCTTCAGCTTGAAGTAAGGGATACAGGCACCGGTATGACGCCGGAGGTCGCAGAACGGATATTCGAACCCTTCTTCACAACGAGGGGGGTGGGAAAAGGCAGCGGTATGGGTCTTGCCGTGGTCTACGGGATAGTCAAGGACCTCCAGGGGAGTATCACTGTAGAAAGTGAGCCCGGCAAGGGGTCGACTTTCCGGGTTATTCTTCCCAAGATACCAGTGATCGATACGCAGGCACAGGTCCCGGTGGACGTTCCAATCCCAGGAGGCCCGGAACACATCCTTTTCGTCGACGATGAAGAGATGATTGTAGAATGGAGTCAGATAGCCCTTGAGCGGCTGGGCTACAGCGTGACAGCAGTCGCGGAAGGCTCAGAGGCTCTTGAAATCTTTTCTGCTGATCCATTCCGCTTCGACCTCGTTATCACCGACCAGACCATGCCCTCCATGACCGGATCAAAACTGGCCGGAGCCCTACTTGCCGTGCGCCCCGACATCCCCATCATCCTCTGCACCGGACACAGCGAGACAATATCGCCGGAGAAAGCCGGGAAGCTCGGAATCAGGGAATTCCTCATGAAGCCACTTGACAGGAGACAGCTCGCTGAGGCGGTACGAAAGGTTCTGGACCAGTCTCGATAAGAGTACAGGCCGGGGTGGGCACAAACCGACCCGGATGCCGGGAACTGTTGATCCCCTTGCTCACGGCCTCTTTTCATTGCTTTTTTTGCCGGGACTCATTATAGTAGATAGGAAACGTGAGACCCCACATCACGAAAGAACTCTGCGAGCAGTGCCTGCAGTGTGTTGATATCTGTCCCTACGAAGTCTTCGCATCAGACGAAGGCGAGGTGAACGTGGTAGCCCCTGAAGAATGCATCGAATGTACGGCTTGTGTCGAACAATGCCCTAACAAGGCAATCCACATGGAGGACTGAACCGGGCAGAGCCGCCGGGTCGCTCCACCACAGGTATGTGCGTGCTGGGGCAAATACCTAAGTAAGAAAGGAAATGTGATTCTGGACGGTTTTAACTGGGTACTCAAGGGCAACCGCAACCAGTTGAGGGCTTGCACAGAATTTTGTTGATTACAAGGTGGGGCAAGCTAAAGCCCCGGGGAGACAGCAATGGGCAGCAAAGTTCTTCTCGACAAGAACGCGGTAAACAGGACCATTACAAGAATCACCCACCAGATTCTGGAGCGGAACGGCGGCTCCGATGACCTGAGCATCATCGGAATCCGCACGAGGGGCGTCTATCTCGCCAACAGGATCAGGGACAAAATCAGGACCATCGAACACAGAGAACTGCCCGTGGGCATTCTCGATATTACCATGTACCGGGATGATATTTTCAAACTCAAATCACCCGTGGTCAAAAGAACCGAAATACCTTTCGACGTGGACAACAGAACTCTTATTCTCATCGACGATGTCATGTATACCGGCAGAACAACCAGGGCGGCAATAGATGCGATTATGGATCTCGGGAGACCGAGAAAAATCCAGCTTGCCGTCCTCGTCGACAGGGGCAGCAGAGAGCTTCCGGTGCAGCCTGATTACGTGGGGATCTTCTATACGGCCAATCCGGAAGAAGAGGTACATGTAAAGCTGAAAGAGGTAGACGGTAAAGACGAAGTAGTCGTGGTGAGGCCCTAAATGGAATGGAACAGAAAGGATCTTCTCGGGATCAGTGAACTCTCCAAGGAAGAGATTCTTATGGTTCTCGACACCGCCGAATCCTTTAAGGATGTCTCCCGCCGGGAAATCAAGAAAGTGCCGACCCTTCGTGGCAAGACAATAATCACGCTCTTTTACGAAGCGAGCACGAGAACCAGAACGTCCTTCGAGATCGCCGCCAAGAGACTGAGCGCCGATACTATCAACATTTCCGCCAGCACCTCAAGTTATGTAAAAGGGGAAACATTGAAGGACACGGCGAAGAACCTCGAGTCCATGCAGCCTGACGCCATAATCCTGCGCCACAGTATGCCCGGCGCAGCACATATGCTCTCAAAGATAGTAGACTCCTCAGTCATAAACGGCGGTGACGGCGCACACGAACACCCGACCCAGGCCCTTCTGGACCTCTTCACCGTGCGTGCCAAGAAGGGGCATCTGGACAGGCTCAAGGTCACCATTGTCGGGGACATCGCTCACAGCAGAGTCGCCAGGTCGAACATCTTTGCCCTGAACCATTTCGACGCGAAGATCACCTGCTGCGGTCCACCCACCATGATACCCCCTTACCTCGAAACACTGGGCGTCAGGGTGGAGTATGATATCGCCAAAGCCGTGACAGGGGCGGATGTAATTATGATGCTCAGAATCCAGAAGGAGAGAGGCGGCACCCATTATATCCCATCCATAAAGGAGTACTCTACGCTTTTTGGTCTCAGGAAAGAGCATCTCGAGCAGGCCAAGAAGGATGTCATAATCATGCATCCCGGCCCCATGAACAGGGGGGTGGAGATTACCGACGAGGTGGCGGACGGTCCCTATTCAGTCATCCTCGACCAGGTGGAAAACGGTGTTGCCGTCCGAATGGCGGTCCTCTTTTTGCTCACAGGGAGGGAAACATGAAGATTCTCATAAGGGGCGGGAGGGTTATCGATCCGAAGAATCGTGTCGATGCCATCCTTGATGTCTATATCAACGGCAGTACAGTAGAAAAGCTCGACAAAAACATCCCCGCTGCCGGCAATAACGTACAGGTTATTAACGCGGAAGGCTGTGTCGTCGCCCCCGGTCTCATCGATGTCCATACCCACCTGAGGGAGCCTGGCTACGAATATAAGGAGACTATCCGCACGGGAACCATGGCGGCCGCAAAGGGGGGATTCACAACCGTCGTCCCCATGGCAAACACAAGCCCCGTAAACGACAACAAGAGTGTCACCGACTATATCATTGAAAAAGCTGGTATCGTAGCCCTCTCGGATGACGGTAAAAGCGTCAAGAATGCCGAACTCTTCAGAAAGGCACTGGAATATACGAAGCGCTTCATCCTGCCCATCATCTCACACTGTGAGGACTCAGACCTGGCAGCCGGCTTTGTCAACGAGGGGCTTGCATCGCTTCTTTCGGGGCTCGATGCCACGCCCTCCGTAGCGGAAGAGGTAATTGTAAGACGTGACATAGCCCTGGCACGCTTTGCGGGGGCTTCGATCCATCTCACCCACATCTCGGCAAAAGAAAGCATAGAGGCCATCTATCAGGGCAAGAAACGGTATAGACGAATCACCGCCGACACATGCCCCCATTATTTTACCCTCTCCGACGAAGCCGTACTCGGGTTTGACACCCACACCAAGGTGAACCCTCCCTTGAGGTCAAAAGAAGACGTGGAGGCAGTGAAGGAGGGCTTAAGGAATAACAGTATCGACATTATTGCCACAGACCACGCGCCCCATGACCAGACATCCATGGACGTGGAGTATAATCTGGCCACCTTTGGTATTTCCGGTATGGAGACAGCCCTGGCCCTGTCTCTTGGCCTGGTACGGGAGGGGGTCCTGAAGCTTTCCGACCTTATTGCAAAAATGACCGAACTTCCGGCAAAATTGCTGGGATTGCCCTATGGCCAACTAACACCGGGCAGTGCGGCGGACCTCATTGTCTTCTCGCCTGAAGCGGCATGGACGGTTGATCGCAACCAGTTCATTTCAAAGGGTAAAAACACGCCTTTCCACGGCAGGACTGTCATTGGGAAGAATCTCCTCACCATCGTCGACGGCAAGATCGTTTACAGGGAGGATTCTTTTAACGTTTAGAGAGTTGCCGCCTCTCATCCCTTTCGGGAGAGGTGGAAATAGTTACGTGCAATGGCGGCATCCTGTCTGATCCGGTCTACCAGGGCTTCCACACTTCCAAATTTCATCTCGTCCCTTATACGTTCGCAAAAATAGAGTGTCACCTCTCGACCGTAGAGATCGCCTGAGAAATCGAGAAGAAAACTCTCGATTGTAATGTCCGTTCCATCAAAGGTGGGGTTTCTCCCGATGTTGGTCACCGAGGGATGGCGTATCCCGTCAAACTCAACCTCACTGATGTAGACACCCTCCTTCGGTATTATCTCAAAAGCGGTCTGCAGATTGATCGTGGGAAAGCCTATACCTTTCCCCCTGCCCTCTCCGGTCCCTACGGTCCCCATGATGGAATAGGGTCTGCCAAGGAAACGGTCTGCTTTTTCAACATCGCCCTCGATGATCAGGTTCCTGATCCTGTTGCTGCCGACCTTTTCGCCGTCGAGAGTAATAGCGCCTACAACATCAAAGGAGAAGTCGTATAGCTCCGAAAAGGCCTTCAGCATGCCTACGTCCCCTCGGCCGCCCTTACCGAAATGGAAGTCGTAGCCCACGATAAGCCCCTTTATTGAAAGTTTGCCGATAAGAATATTTTTGATAAAGGACTCCGGGCTGATGGCACCGAATTCGCTCGTGTAGGGAACCACGAGCAGTACATCGATCCCCATCTCTTCGATGAGTCTTTCCTTCACTTCCGTGGGAGTTATGAGGCCCAGATGGTTATGGGGCCTCAGGATACTCAGGGGATGAGGATCAAAGGTCATGAGCATGGACGTTCCCGAAATCGCGGCAGCCCGCTCCTTCACCTGCTCTATGATCCTTCTGTGGCCGAGATGAAGACCATCGTAATTACCTATGGTGAGAACGGCATTAGGAAAGGTCTCGGCAATGTCCAGGGAATCCAAAATTTTCATACACACCTCTTGACACGGGCCTATTAGTTCTATATAAGTTTAGCACGATGCCGAAGTGGCGGAATTGGCAGACGCGCTAGGTTCAGGGTCTAGTAGGCGAACGCCTGTGCGGGTTCGAGTCCCGCCTTCGGCATTTTCGATTTAAAATACCATCAATCGGCCGAGTAATCAATGGAATGGGTAGCGGGAGGGACCTTCTGGTCCTCCGTCCCTCCGGGCAACCTCACAGGGCGGCTCCTACGGGCACTTTAGTGTTGACAAGGGTGCCATTATATCATATATGAAATGGCAAGGCGGTGTAGCTCAGACGGTTAGAGCATGCGGCTCATATCCGCAGTGTCCGGAGTTCAATTCTCTGCACCGCCATTTTTCCGTTTCCTCCAATGTCGATACTTTCTAAAAAGGGGTGCACCGTGAGAAAACTATGGGCTCGATTCATAATCATCCCGGTTTTGGCGGCATTCGCCTTCTCCCTCTTTCTACTGCCCGGAACTTCATGGACCGCCGAAAGAGGCCCGAAGAAACCCGTACCCACCAAGGAAATCGTCATTGACGATTCAAACCTCCAGCCTCAACTCAGCAAAGCAGCGGAGTTTCTTAAGAAGGGAAATCAGGATGGTGCCCTCAAGATCAGCCTGAAGATAAACGAATATACCAAGCAGGTCCTCGCTACAGTAGCTGTGGTCAAGACACAATACGAACGCCTCATCAGCGATGCGGCCACGCCGCAGGCCGCAAAGGAAGATCTGATCATTAAGCTCCAGCGTATCAATCAGCTCGTGTCCCAGTATAACGCTGTCAGGGACACCTCGGCATATTATACGGGATATATTCTTGCAGGAAAGGGAGATACGGAGAGAGCGAGACAGTATCTGTCCGAGGTCCTCGCAAGTGCGCCATTTTCCATGGAACGTGAATCGCTGTGGATGAAGTCAAAGACTCTCCTCCTGGGTCTTTATAATCTTACAGGCGAATTTTGATTGGAAGATATCAAGTCGACCGCTTGGAACATTCTTAATACACTCAATATAGCAGGTTTTGTCAGGACTATTGCCGTCGAAGAAGCCGAGTCGCCGTGGAGCGAACGTTCCTTTATACGAAGGAAGAAGGGGCAACTTGACGTCAAGATCGTCGTCTGGGCCGATAAACCTTTTCTCTACGGCCGTATATATCGACTCTTCCTGTACATCTGCGATGTTCTGACACCCGAGTTCGGCTATGAGCCGAATAACGCACCGAAGGAAGAGACTGAACTCGCAGAGAGGGACAGGTACAACCAGATCTGGAGTATCTACGTGGACAGCCGGATGGAAAAAATGGGTATCCCCAATTTCTACGACAAGATTCTCCGAAGAAATATCTTCATTGATATGGAAAAGAGGCCTTCCTGGAACGAGCCCTGCCGGATCTTTCAGACCCTCTGGGCAAAAGAACATTACCGCTATCAGGAGATCATCGACTACGCCTACGCCATGGGAGAACAGAACCAGGCAGGGGCCGGTTCTGAAGCACAGGCGGTTGAGGTTGAGGTGAACGCCTGCCTTGCCGAATCATCTGTGCGGCAACATATGTTGAGAATTCAGTGTGACGACTTCCGGACGGCTGTCAACGACCTTCTCAGTTTTGCCGCTTACAATTGCAAGGACTCCCACATTGAGGCATCACATTGCGGGATTAATATCAACTACCAGCGGAGAATCTTCGCAGAACTGATTCCAACAGCGGAAGACACCCTCTTCGTCACTCTCTTCGATGCCCATTCGCATTCCTACAAGACCTATCTTGCGGAGAAGGAGAGCGATATTCGGCTGATCCAGCAGGCCATCAAGGATTGTTACAGCAGGCTCACCCTGCACGACCAAGTGTAAAACAGGTAAAGCCGGTTACCTGCGCAGTCGCTTGAGGGCCAACCCGAAAGAGTATTCATACAGATGGAGTCCCTTGCTCACTGCCGTCGTGGTGCCCTCTTCCACTCCGATCTCCTGGCACATATACTCCTTCAAAAGTTGAATGGCTGCGAGATTCGAAGGGAATCCGGCCCAGAGGTCCCAACTCCTGAAATAGACGATGAAATGGAGCTTTCCATCCATGAGCCGGGTATCAATCAATCTGAGGCAGGGAGGATCGTCGAGCCTGAGATCCTGGGGCATCCCCACTTCCATGATGGCCTGGTTGGTTCCCTTGTTTCCTTTCTTGTAGATATCGATAACTTCCATTACAGGATTCAGTCCCAGAGCAATCTCTTTCCCGTCGATAATCACCTTGGGATTGGTCAACCGTTCGCCATACGTGTAGACCTCGTTTTCCGATTTTCGGTCGGTCATGAGATACTGGAGGTACTCCTCTACGTAATTCATGTCGGTAGGTGCCGGAATTCCCAGCTCCGTAGGAATGTCAGGTATAAGCGGACGCGTTCCCGGGTACTTTATGTGGACCATGACGAGATCGAACTCCCTTCTTTTGTGCCCCTCGAATGACCCCTTGTCCACAAGGTACTCATGCACCCCCTCTTCATCGAAGATCTTGTAAATACACTGGAACCACGCGTCGGGAAGATCTCTTGCCTCTATGTAAACCGGTCTCATGTTGCCTCCCTCTATTCAGTTTGCCGCTCGCGACTGGATGTGAGAAATTGGTCTTCAGACGAGCATCGGACTCGTTGATTCTATCAAAAAATTTGAAAAACAGCACCAAAAAGTATAAGATATCGCGAAACAAGGAGGTTTTATGTTCGTTAAACAGATAGAAGTCGGAGGTTTTGCTGTTTTTGCGTACCTCGTTGCCTGCAAAGAGACCAACGAGGCGCTGGTGATAGATCCTGCGGGGAGTGAGGAAAAGATTCTGAAGGAAGCCAAGGACCGCGGCTACGTGATCAAATACATCGTAAACACCCATTCTCACGTGGACCATATCATGGGAAACCGCACAATGAAGGAGCTTACGGGCGCCAAGATCGTTATTCACGAACTCGAAGCGCAGAGCCTTATCTACCAGAATCCCTCCATGATGCAGATGTTCGGGGCCGAGCCTTCACCGCCGGCTGAAATAACCGTTCGCGACGGCGATTATATTACCGTGGGAAACACGTCGCTCCTTGTGATACACACTCCCGGTCACTCTCCGGGAAGCATTTCCCTCTACCATACCGGCATTGTCTTCACGGGCGACACCCTCTTTGTCGGTGGAGTGGGCAGGACCGATCTCGCAGGCGGGTCATGGGAGACACTCGTTTCATCGATCCAGAAGAAACTCTTTACCCTTCCCGATGATACCACTGTCGCCCCGGGTCACAATTACGGAGACACGCCGAAAAGCACCATAGGCAGGGAAAAGGTGTATAACGCATATGTCGGTCAAAGGGCGGGCTATTAGAGGCCTCACCACTTTTTGCCTTGTTCTGATCGCCCTCTGTCTCTGTTCCTGTCAGACCTTCCAGAACACCCCGGAGAAAAAAGAAACCAGGGCTGCCCTTAT
>CAYOYU010000013.1:28669-31465 GCA_964408265.1 uncultured Syntrophorhabdaceae bacterium | reverse complement strand
AGGGAGTCGCACACATCGGGGTCATTCGGGTCCTGGAACAGGGGAAGATTCCTGTCCACATGATCGTGGGAACCAGCGTGGGCAGTCTTATAGGCGGGATTTACGCTGCGAATCCCGACAGCTTCCAGCTCGAATGGATCGCATTCAAAATTGACAAAAACGATATTCTCGATTTTTCGCTGGTATACTCCAAACTCGGACCGGTGCAGGGCGCACGACTGGAGTCCTTTGTAGATCAGACTGTCAAGGTTAAGAAGATCGAGGAGACAAAGATCCCCTTTTACCCGATTGCTACGGACCTCAATACGGGAGAAACGATCATTCTGGAAAAGGGCTCGCTCGGCAAGGCAATCAGAGCCTCATCCGCCATTCCAGGCATTTTTGTACCCGTCACATTCGGCAACCGGACTCTCGTTGATGGCGGAGTGACAAACAACATCGCCTGCGACATAGCCCGCAATAAAGGAGCCGATGTGGTAATCGCCGTAAACCTCCAGAAAGAGATCAAAGATTACGACATCACCTCGGTGGTGGATATCATCGGCCAATCGGTGAACATCATGATGCATCAGGCGAGCAAATCAAAGCTCCAGTATGCTGATGTCGTTGTGGAACCTGACACCAAAGGAGCCTCCATGTTCGATTTTACACAGAAGAAGGGGCTTATGGAGGAAGGCATCAAGGCAGCCCGCAAAGCCGTGCCAAAGATCAGGGAAGTTCTGGCCAGGTATCGGTAGACTGTTCACTGATACAGGAAGGTTTCATCTGTCGCCGTGAAGAGGTGCTGACTGGTCCTGTTTATACTCAAAAAGGTTGTTACCTGCCTTCTTTTGCCCCCGGGTATCATCATCGCGGCGCTGTTGGTCCTCAGTTGTTTTGCACGAAACAGATTAAGAGTCTCGCTCTTTCTTCTCGCCTCAACTCTCTATGTTCTTTCAATTGCACCTGCAGCCAACTTTATCCTGTCTCCCCTTGAACATGCCTATCCTGTTCCGTCCGTGGAACAGATCAAGGGGGCCGAGGCATATGTCTTCCTTGGTGGAGGGATCGTCAGTGGTGCCTCCTACCTGGGCGGAGAGGGATACCCTGCTGTCGAGGCTGTTCCACGTCTTCTTGAAGTCTATCGTCTCTATCTGCTCTCCCCTAAACCTCTCATTTTGTCCGGAGGCAGCATTCTCGGAAGGCCTGCGGAGGCGGAGGTCCTGAGAAGGATGTTCCTATCTATGGGTATACCGCGAGAACAGATTATTACTGAGGACAGAAGCAGGGATACTGAGGAGAATGCCCGTTACACGGGGAAGATTGCACATCAGCACGGGTTCAAGAAGATTGTCCTCGTTACCAGTGCATTCCACATGAAAAGATCGGTCATGCTCTTTGGGAAGTATTTTGACTCTATAGTCCCCTACCCTGTGGGGTTCAGGACTGAAACACGAAAGAGGGATCTTCTCGACTTCCTTCCCGATGCCGGGAGCCTCTACGAGGTGCGCATAGCCTCGAAAGAGCACCTGGGTATCCTCTTGTATAAACTTACCCGGTAGGCTGCAGCACGTCAATGAATGGACTAAACCAGAAGCAGGGCTGCTGCCGACTGAGCTAACTGCACACTATCAGTCATGACGGCGACGGAGCACCGCGAGCCTGTTTACCAGAACCTCATCGATCCTCTGCTTTCCGAGCAGCACCATGAGGAGACGGTCCATGCCTATCGATACGCCTGCGAAGGATCCGGTCAGCTTGCCGATTGCCTCGATGAAAGCATCATCAATGGTGAAGGTAGGCTTTCCGAGGCGGACCCTCTCCTCGTTGTCCCTCTCGAAGCGTCTTCTTTGTTCCTCCGGGTCGAGAAGCTCAGTGTAACCATTGGCAATCTCGATTCCGTCGATGTACAGCTCGAACCGCTCTACTGTATAAGTATCCTTCGGTTTCGCCATGGTGGAGATGGAAATCGGCCAGTCCTTCAGAAAATAGGCTCCCGTGGTCCGAAGAGCAGGCTCAACTTCCTGAATGAGAAGCTTGAAGAAGAGGTCGTTCCAGGTATCCCTATCGTCCACACCGGGAAAGCCCTTCGCCAGAAGAGCAGAGAGCAATTGCCCTCTTTCCATCCCGAAGGGATTGATACCTGTTCTTTGGGTACAAATCTCCGGCAGGCTGAAGACGGGAACAGCTTGAAGTTTCTTGCCTTCGACGGCAAAGACAGGGTCCCTTCCCAGTAATCCCACAAGCTCGGCCACCTCGGCCATAATGTCCGTGTACGTGCCGGGCCTGTACCATTCCAACATAGTAAATTCGGTGTTATGGATCTCGCCCAGTTCCTCCTCACGAAAGACCTTGCAGATCTGGAAGATCTTTTCGGCCTCCGAAAGGAGTCTCTTCATCTGCATTTCCGGTGATGTATGGAGAAGGTATGGTCCTTCGGCATCAAAACTGACGGTGAGGGGGTCGATGTGAGGGTCGGGCGGGGCCGTGGCCATCAGGTTCGGTGTCTCCACCTCGAGATAGTACCTGGCGTAGAAAAACTCCCTGGTCTTCTTCAGGAGGCGATGGCGGGCCTCAAGAATCTTTCGGCCGGTAGTTCCTTGGGCGCTGCCGTATGAAGGTCTGTGCACGATAGATAATACACGATGGAACGCTGACAAGCAAGGCAAGCCTGGGTCTGACGATCAACGTCCGGTGCGCCACCGCGCGTCCCCCGAGCATCGTTGTTTATTGCCGGTTATGATCTCCTTGCTGCACCCTGTGAGGGGTGCCTTCCATGCTAATCCGGCACGCCCCCCTCATCTCCCCTATCTTACC
>CAYOYU010000013.1:5292-28659 GCA_964408265.1 uncultured Syntrophorhabdaceae bacterium | reverse complement strand
TCTTCGATGCTCCAGAATGTTTCGCCCAACGGCGGGAATTCCCTGGAGAACTGTACTTCCATCCGCACCTGTCCGTCAGTCCGTCTCGGTATACCGAAACGTATGGTCCCCTGAGGCCGTGACCACTCCATGATTCGTATAAACGTACCCCTCCGGATGTCATCGAGGATAGTGGCGCTGGTTGTACCTCTTTCCAGGAATTCCGACGGCTTGCCATACTTGTCCATAAGGCTTGAACGGATCTTTTCATAGGTCTGATTCACATCTTCAGGTCTATTGATCATGCCGAAGTCGATGATGAAGGCTGAAGTGGTAATCCTGTTCGCCTTGTGGAGCAGTGCCAGCCTCTGCCGCAGATCAATCTCCTCAAAAACCCGCGTATCATATACGACAAGGCCCGCTTCAGCAACTGGATTGGTGATATTCTTCTTCTTCAGCAGAGCCGTCGCTGCATCAAGTTCCAGTCCCGGCGGAAGAGCGCTTATATCCACGTTGATAGCCGATGGCCCCTGGACCTCCGTGCTTGGCGCAGCGGCAACCTTTGTTTCACCTGTTCGCACCTGCTTCTCAAAATAGTAGGTCCAGAAGGCGCCGAACTTGTAGCTGTCCGTAGGCCTGCCCGGGTCAGGGCTGCGGTAACCCGAAGTCAACTCGACACCTATAACGTGGTGTTTCGTCGTGTAACGATAATTCAGGGTGTTTGTCAGCGTTCCCACGTCGACTCCGTCGGTCACGAGCCTGGTCTGATCGAGCCAGGAAAGGCTGTAATCGATGCTGTGGAAGCCCTTCTTCAGTGTCAGTGCGAAGGTCGGGTTCAGATCCAGAGACTTGCTCACCGGACTGTCGATCTTCCTCAAGACGAAGCCCGGAGTAACGGCCCCGCTAAATCCCCAAAACTCAACGGCGTGGCTCGCACTGAGGTTAACCTGCTTCGTCTCGCTGTCCGTGGTATTGGGAACCCTGTTATAGAATGCCTGATAAAGCAGCCCAAGCCGCGGATTCCAGCCTGCCACCCTGGGAAGATTGAGGTTGAAGTTCACCGTATCACTGTAGTTGTAGGTGGTCCTGTCATTGCTCCTGGCATCCTGGGTAAAGGCATCGAGGGTGCCTAAGGGCCCGGTAAGATTCAGACCATAGGTCACTGTATCGACGGGATTGACGGTGCCCATGCTGTTCCTGAAGTCCTGTATCCTGCCACGGAGCTGATATCCCCTCGGGAAGGCCCATCCCGCGTGACCTTCAAGCGCCCTGAAGCCCGGCGTTACAGTGGAACCAGTAGGACGATAATCTATACCGTATTCCTCATAACGAAAGCGGTAGGTCAGAGGAAGCTTGCTCTTCCCGCTGGCCTGGAAAAAGTAACCGTTTTCATTTCTCGCCTGCCCGCTGTCCGCACCGCTGACTCCGTCGGAATCTCCATGAAATTTGCTGACCTCTCCTTCAAGGAGAAGTTTTTGGTTAACCACGGAGATCGTATTGGATCCGGCGAAGCTATAAACATTCTGGCTTCTCCAAAGGGTGCCCTGCGCCTCGTCACCCTGCCTCATGTTGTGAACGTAGTTGAAACTGTATTTTCCAAACAAGGGGTCGTCCACCATGTAAGACGCTCCATTGAAATAGTTGTCGGAAGGATAGAAATGGCGCCAGGAGGACTGCTGGGCACCGGAAACAAGGAGGATAGAATGGCGCCTTTTGGTGCTTTGAAAGGGCTGAAGGTCCACTTGCATCCCTTTCAGGGAGCTTTGAAGGGTACGATAGGTAAAATAGGAATAGAGATCGCCCAGTTCCACCCGGAATGGCACGGGCACATCACCCTTCTCCCTGGTGATACTCATCTTCTCAGGAACCAGGCCGTAATCGGAACTACGATAGGGTGAGCCGTTGATGACGCCGAAGAGTTCGCCTTTCCACAGGTCATACGGGCTGCTCCTCTTGCTGAAATTCAGGCTTATTTCGTCGTAGGACTTCAATCCGGTGCGCGGGTAAGGGGACTGCGTGTCATCGCCCTTCGCGTCGTAATAGTCCGTGCGCATCGTATTACTGCCCGTTATCTGCCATTCCTCCCCAGCCACCCCGAAGGGGCAGGATATTGCGAGGAGTAGAATATACAGAAGAACCAACCTTCCCTGTATCAATATCCTGAGGATTGGCATTCTTTTCACTATGGCCTCCCTTTGAGTTAAGGTCGTGATCCCCTTTTCCCTATCCATCCATTGACATTGAGCCACTGGTTCCCTCCTCAGTTAAGGGGAGTAATACCGTTCACGGTTATTCTCCATATCTTCACGACAGTTGGCACCATGCATGTCAGCGGAGCCGTCGTTTCTATCCGGAGGTCGATATAGACCGTCCACCTCTTGGCCCCCTTCACGAGTGTAAATGTGTACGATCCCGGCAGCAAACCTGATCCCAACCCAACAATGGAATACCCTGGGTCGGCGGCAACGTCGATCCGGCCACCGGTAGGGTCGGGTGCCATGCAGTATCGGGGGTAGGCGTAGAAAGCCTCTTCAGTGAGGGGTGGGCCGGGAAAATGGGAGACCGCACAGACCGAACTGTTGGGATTGATGAAGAACCCCACCGAGGCAGGGCCGAATGCAGGATCCAGGTTGGTGACCGAAGAAGGGGAGCACTGTTTTGAACCTTGTCCCCCGCCCCCTCCACCGGCCTTGCAGGGGCCTCCCGATTGACAATCCTGTATCAGTTGTACAAGTTCATCGACAGATGAGACAGTCTGTCCGGCAAAGTTGAGTACAGGCTGCGTCGGGTTGAGGGGATTATTACCATCAATGTTCTTAACACTTATGACCCGAAAAGCCACTTCCCCGGGCGGCAACCCTGGTAGGCCCGGCTGGGCAGGCTGCTGCCCGGTGGTTCCCGCAGGACCGGCCAGAATACTCTGTAAACCTGGTATGAGGGCACCGGTATCGGAATCGATGATGATTCCTTCTCCCTGTACCTCCGGTACTGCCAAAGACCCTATTCCGAAAATCATCAAAAGATGGAGCAGGACTGCAGCCGTGGAAACTGCCCATCTCGAACTCAAAGGAATCTCACTCATCCCCTCACCCCCTTTTCGCGCATCACCATGTGGTCTGGACAACCCTTCCCCCTGAAGAGACAATTGGTAACCCCGATCTCTGCAACCAGACAAGGTCCACTCTAACTTGAGCGTTGGGGTTGAAGCCACCTTTCAGCCCTGTGACCTGGTTAAAACAACCACCCTCCTTGTCGGAGGCCCGTTCTATAGGGGTCAGTTCGCTGGCAAACCGCAGACCACCACCGTCAATAAGCGTCCAGTAGCAGAAGACACTGTCTCCGAGGCCTACCAAATCGCCCTTTATGGCAGCACCGACTTCCATGGTGTCTCCCAGTACCACAAGCTCCTGCCCTTGCCGCTTCAGGTCACGTACCAGCAGGTTCAAGTCTTTCTGCTGCGCTCTCTGCGCCAGGATTTCATCCTTGTCCCTTTCTCTCGAGGATCTGCAGTAGTCTTCTATGGGGCCCTTGGGGTCGAATCCAAAGAGCTGAACCCAGGAGGTAACGTTCTTCTTGCACTCCGTAATACTTTCCAGGCTCCCAACGTCGGGCAGTGCAGACTGGTTGACTTTCATCACGGGAGGGTTAGGCGGTATCAGTTTTACCCTGGCACCTCTCATGGCGGTATTCACGCTCAACTCGGCTATTGGTGTATCCCCCCGGATTATCTGAACCTTATCTATCCGGAGCGTCGTAGACAAAACCGTGGCATAGCCGTTTTCTCCACTCACGAAAGGGGTCGTCCTTCTCCCCTCCCCGAGCCAAAGGGCCTGGTATCCCGTCATGTCAGAGGGTCCGGATACAAGGAGTTTGAATCGAGTAGTATTCCCCTGGCTCTCTACAAATGAGAAGAGCTGGTTTACCTGGAGAGTCAAAGGGTCCGAGACAAGCTCCTTCTTCTCGCCCGTGGTTTGTACATTATAGGATGGATCGATGTCGGCCCCTCCAAGACGCGCCGCTACCTTCACCACTCCCGTATTCCCAACGGGTGCCGCGTAGACACCTCCCCGCCCCATCTGGTCGCCCACAAGACCGCCGGCAACGAGGCCCACGATGGAAGGATCGGAACAGGTAGTCTCAAACCCGGCGTTCCGGTTGACTTCCCTTAATTGGCGAATACTGCCGTCCTGAATTGTCACATAAGGGACAAGAACCACATATGAGAGTGAACCGGGGATAAAGAGATCGACGGGAGAAGTCACAGGCTCATAGTCCTTCCCAGTCCACATATGAAGAGCAAGCTTGGATGCTGCGGGATAGCCGGGGGCCAGCTTATCGTTTTCAAAAGCATAGACCCTGGAGCCGTCTGAAGTTCTTGTCAGTTCAGCTGCGACTCTTATCCGTGCAGGCTTTTCCGTGGCAAAATGGAGAGCAGCGGGTATACTGAATTCGCCTTCTGATTGCCATTCATCTCCCACTTTTCTGAAGGACGTGGAGGATGCAGACCAGGACCCGATGCTTGATGTCCACGAAACCTTATACCTGGACATTTCTGCTCCTCCCTTCACACGAACTACCACCTTGTGGGTCCTTCCCAAGGCAACAAGTCCGTTACCGCGAAGACCTGGAATGGTCTCTGATACGATATCCACGGCGTTCGCGGTAGCTTCCCGCTCAACGGTCTGCTGACCTCCAAGAGCCACTCTGAATTTGGTGGCACCGAACCCTCCACTATACTGGATGTTGCCGTCGTTCACGAAGATAGGTCCCTGCACCAGGGTAGTCCAAGTCACGGGGGCGTTGAGTTCGCTGGCCGGCACGGCTTTCAATCCTCCGGCATCGCCATAATCCAGAAGAATCACGGGCTGAACAGTGGCCAAATACGAATTATACGCCCCGGGCCCCATATTCCTGGCATCAAAGAAGAAATCAAGGTCAACGGCCTTTCCGTAGTTGGCATCGATGTCGTATCCTAGAAACCCGAACTTCTTGAATGAAACAGCCCTGAATTTCGATACGTATTCAATATTACCGGCAGGCTTGTATTGAACTACCACCTTCGGAACCCCGTAGTAGCAGTAGCTCCACCAGTAACCGCAAGAACAGGAGAGATCGGCGATACAGGACCGATACACAGTGCGGGAGTCATCATCACCAAAGGCCCGGGGCGACCGGTAGGTTATCTCCTTTTTGCCAGGTTGACTGAAGCGGAAAGTCCGCATATTCTCAACTGCCTGCACACCCGGGGTCAGCGATTGGGAAAGCGAGATCTGCGACGTATACGGTAGGAGATCCGTGGAGTAGACGTAGCCTCGGTAAGGCGGATAGAAATAGGCGGTGCAGGATTTGTAGCCATCCTGGGTCTTCGATGCAGTACAGCAGTAAACAGATTGCTCGGTCCGGTCATGGGCTATATAGGAGAGGCTACCTTGAGGGCGTGCTGAAATCAGGTTCGGCTTGGCTATGAGTTCCGACGTTACCGCATCTGCCGCGACTATGTTTCCTTCTTCCTGGTTGTAGTAACCGTAGCCCATGGAAAAAGCAGGAGGAGCCGTGACAAGTGTACCTATACTGTTCACAAGATAGTCGCCGGCTTCGATAGTTGGGGGTGGATCATCCTTCTTTGCGGCAGCAGGATAATCGAGACGGATTTGGATGGTGGACGGTTTGGGAAGTGTCAGTGCGATAGAAGCGGCATCCCCGGGGGAAAGCGAGGCAAAGGCAGACCCGCAACAGTCCTGGTATCGGGCCCTTAGTTCGGTAAGCCGTTTCCTGAAGTCGGAAACATGTCGTTCCACGAATTCACGGGGCGACTCAACGACCACTCCAGCCGCCTTTTTGTCGTCCGCCCTGGCCTCACCTTCCAGGATTCCTCCCGACAAACCCGTCATGGTGAGCAAGAGGGGCATCAAAATGATCCAAAGGTTCTTTTTCTTCGCCATACCATCCTCCAAAGCTCACAAGCCTCGTTGTACGCAGTCTTGAACCATCTTTTTCACGCTCTCGGCCACGACTCCATCCAGCAACGCCTTACGATAAGCTGCGCAGGTTTCCTTGTTGAAACCCTCGGCAACCAACTGGGTCGCCAGAAGCTCCTTTGCAGTCAGTTCCGGATCCAATCCGGTGGACTTTCCTGTCGAAGGCGGTGCCTTAGGTCCTTCCGCCACCTTCTTTGCAGCGGTATCCACTTCGGATCCGGCGCTTTTCATGAGGCCTTCAAGTTCCTTCTTTCCTTCACTATACTTCTGCTTCAAAGAAGAGTATGCCGGGTCGCTATTCAGGGCCTTCATATCGTTGGCCGCTATGTCTTTCAACAACTCGCCTTCCCCTTTCTTGAAAAGCTCTGATGCCGGTCTCATGTCGACTCCGGCCCCGACGCCAATCTGTTTCACATCGGTCAAGCCCACTTTGCCGATATCGACCCCTTTTACGGCGTCACCACCGACGGTATAAACCTCGTCCCTGACGGCCGTGGAATACATCATCTCGTTCTTTATACCCAGCCTCCTCATACTCTCCTCCACTTTGTCGATGGATGTCTGGAGGTTTCTGGCATTTGCCGCTTTCTCCACGGCCGTGGCCCCCTTCATCGGGTAAATGCCGCCCGTATCGAGGACGACTACCTGCCATCGGTCTTCACCCGGAAGCTTTTGAAATCCGTAATTTCCTGTATGATTGTCCACCCATGCAAATCCTTTGGAATTGAGATCTCTCGTAGCCTGTTCGAGTGACAATTTCTGCCCTGCCGAGAGTGCCCCTTTCTCTTCAATGATGGATTTCGCTGTGGTTACCTTCTCATTGAACTCAACATGCACCTTCTTGCCGTTGGCGTCCAAAACGTCCATGCTCTTTTCAGTCTTGGCACTTCTGATAAAATCGCTTTTCACTTCGTTATCGATTACATTCTTGCCGTAGCTGTCGAGCTTGGCAGCCTTCCGTGCACTGTCCTCGGAAAGATCGGTAACCCGTACTACAAGTCCGTCGTCGGCACCGTTGAGGAATGCTTCACTTGTAGCTCCTTTACCCAACTGTTTTCCCACAGGCACTTCGAGAACGTTACCCGCCTCGTCTTTGAACTTAAGGGGCTGTTCAAGCTTGTCAGCGGCAAGCGGCTTGCCGGGGACACGTTCAGTCGGGGGCTTCCTGAAATCCTCCACAAACCTCTGGAGTTCCTGGTTCACCTTGAGCTGCTCCTTCGCTACCCCTTCGAGCTTGGCAATCTGGGCTTCCAGTTGAGGGCTTTTCGCCGCCCCCAGAAGCTGCTGCTCTTTCTTCAGGGCCTGTGCCTGGGCGAGCAAAGCCTCCGCCTGGGCCTGCATCTTCATACCGGCCCGTATTTCATCGAAGGCCGTTAAACCTTTCGTGACACCTCCATCAATCATCACCTGGATTACAATTGACGCCACCGTGGATTCAATATCTGACGCAGCTTTCAGCGTCTCCAGTGATTGAAGCTTCCCACCGAGCCTGTCGATACTCTCTTGTAGGGTCTCCCCGGGCTTTTCATCAAATCGGCCTGGGGCGAACATGTCCTTCAGCTCTTCCAGCTTGCCAAGAGCCAATTTTTCCGTGACACCCCAGGTAAGTTCATTCCCAAGTTTGTTGATGTCCTGAATCGTGATCTTTGAGAGTTTCTCCGGAAGGGCTGCGATACCGTTTGCGATGCCGCTGATACTGTCAACGGGATGCGTGAAGAGCTGCTTCACTGCCAGTACGGGTGCGGCAAGCCCTTCGGCAGTCTTATATAATGTATCGAAGTAGTATTGGACCATCCTGCCTGTAGCGCCGCTGGTCCCGAATACATAGGTGTCCGCCGCATCCACCCTGATTTCCAGGAGGTCCTTCTCCAGTTTCAGGTAGTCGTTACCGTTGAACTTGAATTGCAGCCCCAGAGGGAAGTCTCCGATAGCCGGCTTCTTCAGGGGATCAAACTTCTTGGGCGGCATGAGGTTGTATCCCATACCCGGCAACCCGTCCACGCTTCCTTCAGTACCGGGCGAATAGAGTCCCGACAGGATGTCACCCTCCTGTCCTACGACACGTGTCGTGTAGGGCATCACCTTGATCTCGCCGAGACAGTGTTCATAGTCACCGGTGCCTGCAAGGTTGGTCAGTTCGGTCTTGGCATCACGCGATTTCTTCTCGAGATCTGTCAGTTCTGTGGTCTTCTTCTCGAAAAAATCGTTATACTGCTGAAAATCACCTTTTTCGAAGGTTGCAAGGAACTCGTCCCGGGACTTGTTCCAACGCTCCACAAGCTTCTGATACTCTTCGTCCAGTCTATATCGCAGTCTCCTCTTCTCTTCCGCGCCTGCAGACCCCAATTCTGCAAAGTAGAACCATCTGGAAGCATCCTTCCGCTGTGCCAGGTTGGTAAGACCCGCATTGGGCATCTCCTCTTCGAGAAGGATTCCCGCGTCCGCTGCCTGTTTTCTGAGATCGAGATACTCCTTCAGATACCGGCCGGGGGTTACTTTCCCGTCTTTATCCTTAATGACAATGAAGTCGCTCAGTTTTCGGTTGTACTGCTGCTGTGCCTCTTCATACTGGTAGGCCCGGTTCTTTTCCGTCTCCTGATACGAGGTTCCATATTGTATTAACTCCTGCATCAGTTCCTGCACATGGCTGCAGGGCCGAAGGAGCATCGTTTCCATTCGATTGATCAGCGCAAGAAGGTCCTCGCCGCGGCCCGCCTTTTCTTCGGCCGTCGAAGGGCTTATCACACAGAACAGAAGAATCAGGAGCGAGCAGAGCAGAACTGCGCCGGAACCGATCCTTTGTCTCTCTGGTTTCGTTACCATACTGGCCTCCTGTGTTTCCCGCGGCGGTGAATACAGACACGGGTCTCAAGTATCCTGCCAACCGCACCTGCCCCCAGACCACGGAGGGTCGTTTTTTTCCCGTTGAACCACATTGTCTCCGGTCCCAAGCAGCGCGCTGCACCTGAGTTCATGCGTCTCACTTTGTGCCGAAGCTCAGTCGCCATTCCAGTGCCGCCTCTTTGAATTCCTTGTAATTGTCCGTCTCAATCTTCAGTTTCTCAGCTGCGCTGATCTGGGCATTCATCATTGCTTCAAGATCGTTCTTCTGGTAACAGTTCTGCAGCACGTAGACCACTGAATACCCTTCGGCATCCATCTTCCATAGTTTGGCCTCTTTGCCCCATGCATTTGAACCGTAGTCGGTCCGGAGTTGACCCTCCGGCGCAACGCCCCAGAGGTAGAAGAAGTTCCTCAAATTCTCCTTCTTCTTTTCGAGAATTCTTCCGGCCTCGTCAGCAGCCCTGTCGATCAGCGACGATTCGTCGTAGTAATTGAGGACAACCACAGTGTCTCGTATGCTCTTTGTGATAACTGATTTCTTGAACTGAAGTTCCAATGGTTTTTGCTGCTTCTGCTCCATGTCCATCAAAGTCTTTATGGCGGCGCTTATTGCATTTTGAAATTTCACTACGTCAGAGGTCATTTTGTTCAGCCTCTGGATCGTGGTGATTGTGGTCTCGGCAACTGTATCAGTGCATATCCAGCCATCGATGGAAAGCCCCACGTTGCCCCGGATGGGCCACCCGTATCCGTCCTTTTGCGAAAACTGCTCCGGCAGCTTGGTAAAAGAATCCTTTTGCGGGGCCCTTACCACCACCTGTACCTCGTCGTGTCCCAGGGTCATCGTCGGAAAGTATTGCAGAGAGCAAAGAGAAACCAGTATAGCAAACCCGAGGTATAACTTCCTGTTCATAACAACCCCCTATCTTTCCTTTTGTATAATCTCGAAAATAACCTCATTGGTCCCCGGCACCTTCACAAAGCCCTGCTTAGGATCATTGAACTCTATCTGGGTTCTCACCATCGCCGATCCCGTGGTCACCCTTACGCGGCCTCCCGCAGGATCGTCGACGACCACTTGCTGCATGGTCTGTACACCGCCTATACCCTGCACCTTCACCCGGGCATCACGGGGCACATTGGTAAGCATGGCATCTTCAAATCTCGATTTCTCATAGAAATTCTCCGCAATCATCCCGCCAAGGTCGCCATCGTTCCACTTCGACATAAACTGTTCCACATTCACTCTCACACCTCCGGGATCAAGGGGCTGAGGCGAGGCCACCCGTGTCGTGCCCGGAGGGAGCGGCGCTGGCGTAGGAATTGGATTTATGGCTCTCATCTCCTGAGTAGCACCCGTATCCGGAAGCAGGCCCACAATACTAATGGCTATGCCCAGGATGATCCCAAGGGTTCTCATGCTGTACCTCCTCTGGTTGATACGTTAGGGTGTGCCCCGTAATTCGTCGAGCACGGAAGAAAGTTCTTCAAAAAGTCTCTCCTTTTCTATACATTTGTCTGCCACACTCTTATCGTCATCACTGAACATCCCAAGTTCGTCCGTGCTATAAAGAACAACCACAGTTTCCGGTCTAGACTCCTTTATGGCCCTGCAGGCCCGAATTCCATCGACGGGCCCCAGGTCAATGTCCATGACGACGAACCGCGGGGACAGCTTTTCGCTAAGAGACACCGCCTCCATACCGCTGCATGTTTCACCGAGGACCCTCAACTCCTTGTTCCCTTCCAAATAGCGCCGGAGCGTGGACCTGAAGAAACCGTGGCCATCGGCGATGATGACCCCTGATTTTACGGCCATGCAATACGTTAAAATGTTGATGGGGTTTCTGTAAATCCGTTGACTGGTGTAACCGATGTCGGGTGAATACCTGACCGGCTTGTGCGTTTCTTACTGGTTCCCGGCTATTCCCATCCTTATGGCATACCGCACGAGTTCGGCCACGGTATGGAGATCGAGTTTCTCCATAATGCGCGTGCGGTGTGTCTCCACTGTTTTGATGCTGATGGCAAGTTCCGCAGCAATCTCCTTGTTCGTGAGACCGGAGGAGATAAGCCTCAGCACCTCGCGCTCGCGCGTCGTCAGACCCGTCTGCTCTTTCCCGCCTCCAGGAAAGGCCTCCATGAAGGCCTCCATGACGGCAATACTGATGAATCGTCCACCCGCCACAATAGTCCTCACGGCATGAATAAGGTTCTCAAATACATCATCCTTAAGGACATACCCGCTCGCACCGGCATTCAGTGCGTTTTTCGCCAACACCGGGTCCTTGTGCATGGTAAGAAAGACCACCCTTGCCTGCAAGCCGATTCTGCGAAGCCTTTGGAGGACCTCTATGCCGTCCGTGGGTGGCATGGAAATATCCAGGATGGCGACGGCAGGATTCTTCTCCGCGATAAGCTTCAGAGCGGTCTCTCCGTCTCCTGCATCACCGACTACACAGATATCCTCAGCTTGCGAGAGCATCCGTGCCAGGCCCTGGCGGAACATAACATGGTCGTCGGCAATGACTACGTTGATCATGACAGCGGCACCTCCATGGTAACCGATGTGCCCGAACCGGGCGAGCTCCTGATTACACATATGCCTCACAGCAGTTCCGCACGTTCGGTCATCGTCGACAACCCCAACCCCTTGGATACAGCCTCTGCTTTTGCCGGTTCAAAACCCTTTCCATCGTCGCTGATGGTCACAGACAAGACACCGGGTTCGGTCTCAACCCGGACTTCAACAGATTCGGCGGAGGCGTGTTTCAACACGTTCGTGAAAGCTTCCTGGCAGATCCTGTATACATGGTCCTTTATTCCTTGGGACAACTGTACCGGCTCTTCGGCCCGAACAACCACCTTGATCCCTGTATGCTCTTCAAACCTTCTTCCATACCATTTGATAGCGTCAACGATACCCAGTTTCTCGAAAAACGCAGGTCGAAGCTCCATCGCCACATTTCTCAGTTCTTCAATAGAATTGGAGATCTCTGCAATCAGCCCCGGGAAGACTTCCTTGTCTATTGGAACCCCCTCTTTTACCGACGCTTCCAGCATCTTCAGGTTCAGCTTGATGGCAAGCAAGGACTGGCCGACACCGTCGTGAAGTTCCCGAGCAAGCCTGGCCCTCTCTATCTCGTTTGCATCCAGAATCCTCCTCGCCAGAACAGCCCGCTCCTTTCTCAGCCGCACGAATTCCTGAATAAATGCAGTGATGCGCGCCAGCATGAAGCAGGGACCGGCTACGAGAACCGGGAGGGAATCCCCGTAAACCCAAATAGGGTGTACGACGCCAAGCCCTCTCCCTCCGGATATCAGTCCCGCAGCAAGAATACAGGTGAGCCCGACGAGAATCGTGCCCGATTCATGGACACCGCTCCTCCAGGCTCTAACTCCGAGTCGCATAGCCTCCACTGAACACCCTATTATCAGGAGGAACCATGCGACTCCTGTGAAATGCCACAAAGATGGGCTGAGAAAGAAGAACGCCGTAAGAGCCAGAAGAACCGTCGCCAGCACCAGTCCTTTGAGATAGGCGGATAGCCCCCGGCCGTATGAATAGGCCAGAAGAACGGGAATGGAGACAGGGATGAATATTGTGACCACATACATGAGTTTCTGTACCAGGTGCGTCTTGAGCCCGCTTTCAAAGAAGATAAGACTGTTGAAGAGATACATGAGCCCGTACAGACCCACGAAGACGGCGAAAATCCCTATGCTTATCCGCAAAGCTCCGCTGATGACGTTCGCTATTGAGATAAAGAGGATTGTTGCAGCAAACATAAGGAAAAGTATCTCTACTTCCTTCTGTCTGGAGTCCCTGTTGAGCTTCTCCACGACGAGTTGCCCGTATTCGCCAAGCAACATGCGGTGCAGCCGTCCACCGAGGGTCGGTCCTGCCATAACCCTCACCGCAAGGACATTATCTTCACCGTGTCTGAGCAGATCTCTGGGAATCTTGCAGAGCCGTTGCACCTTTGGAGCTCCGAAGAAGTTTTCTCCGATAGACCCTTCCCCGCCGATCCGCTCGCCGTTCAGGTAGATTTCATCAGCCCCGGAAACAGGGGGTACCAGCAATGAAGGTTGATCCAGTTCCTTCTCCGGGGCATGGAAGTAGACCCTGAACCAGCCAACCGAATAGGGTCTCATATGTGGAATCCTCGACCAGCGTGGACGTTCGACAGACTCCCAGGAAGCATCCGGATATTGGGGCAAAGCCCAGGCGCCGTTGTCGCCTTTACAGAACTTCACCGCACCATCTATTGTTACGTGATCCCCTGGGCTGAGAGCAGTCGCTAAGAAAGGAAAAAAGACAGCGGTGCATAGAGCGAAGGTCCCCACCAGGCACGCTGTAAAGGGAATACGGCGGATATTCTTCCCTCCCGGTCGATGGATTTATTCAATTGGATCAATAGTTCCATCATAGCAGCTAACAATGGGTGATGCAATCCAAAACCTTCCTTTTCGCACGGATCTACCGCACCATCGCAAGGGTCTTTATTGATTGATTTTTGTGGGCCAAGCAAGTATACTTTTTGCCATGGAGAGGTGACCGAGTAGGCCGAAGGTGCTCGCCTGCTAAGCGAGTGTACGGATAAAACCGTACCCAGGGTTCAAATCCCTGCCTCTCCGCCATGACGTTGCTCACATTCCTGAAATACTCACATCCTTTTAAAACATTCCCGTCCTTTCAAGATGATAGAAATTCTGACAGGTTCTCCTGGAAGAAAGGTGTGGTCTCCCGGGCATGATCGGCCCGGCCCCAGAGCAGGAAAGATCCTCGCTACCGCACCGGCCTTCTCCGGCAGTGGTCTTGAATAGCTTTTACTCCCCGTACTGCCTGGGTCGGATTATCCTCGTTTCGTCGGCGAGAATGCTCAGTTTCCTGTTAATCTCGATGACCTCATTCCGTATTCTGTAGACAAAAAACGGCGTGAGAACGGCCATGACCGAAAGGATAATTACCAGCAAGATCAGTGCTAATCCGAAAAGTCCCGTAAATACTCCCATACACGCTCCTTTTGTTCGCAGGCTTTGTCCTTTATAGATACCACCAGACGTACACTTGTCAATATCCAAATTCGTTGACAATCTTTCTGCCATGGAAGAGAATGTACTCAAAAATTCTATTCATTCCGGGGGGTTCTATGGCAGCCGATGCAAAGCAGGGTTATGTCAAAGGTCAGTTATACACCGTTCCTCTCTCCTCACTCAATCCCGACCCCGATCAGCCGCGAAAGTATATCGATCCACAGGCTCTCGGAGAACTCACGTCGTCCATAGGACAGTATGGTGTGCTCCAGCCGGTACTCTTCCGGCAGGACGGCAATGATGCCCTTTACGTGGTCGCCGGAGAACGCCGCTGCCTTGCCGCCCAGGCCGCGGGCCTCACCGAGATACCGGCAATCTTCGTCGATGGGGGCCATGGGGAGATCGCTCTCGTGGAAAACCTGCTCAGGCAGGACCTCACCTGCGTGGAAGAATCGGAGGCCCTGGACCGGATGATGAAGGAGCAATCCTACACGCAGGAGAACCTCTCGAACATCCTCAGCAAGGCCCCCTCCACCATATCGGAGACCCTGTCGCTCAGCCGTCTGCCTCAGGAGATACGGGATGAATGCAGGAACGACCCATCCGTTCCGAAAAAGGTCCTCATAGAGATCGCCAGATGCAAGATGGAAAGCACCATGCTCAGCCAGTACCGAAAGTACCGCAGCAGAAACCTCTCTGTCACAGAACTCCAGGATGGAAGAGCGAAGGAGAAGCAGACAGAGGCGCAGATACTCTTTGCCTCGCTGCAGAATATGGCGAGCCGGATCAACAAGCTCAACCTTGCCAGGTGGAGAGAGCCTGACAGGCAGCGCCTCCTCTCCACAACCTACGCGCTGATGACCACGGCCCAGAAGAAAGTGAAGGAGGCCGCACCCCCCTCTCAAAACGAAACAGCCTGACATTACGATGTGTTAGACGTCAACTTCGCCGCGGCGAAGTTGACGCACCTATGCTCGCGGCGCACCCGCCCTGCCCTCACTACCCCCCTGTTCCGTGGATCAGGAATATGGCAGCAGGGTTACCCGGCGACAAGAGCGCCCTCCCGGTTGTACTGCATTCGCCGCACCCCGCACATTCATCCTTGACGAAAGGCAGAAACATGCACAAATTACGTTATGCCGCGTTTGCTGATGGTCTCCCTTTCCGTCATGATGTTCCTGCTTGTCGCCGTAAGCATGACAGCCGCAAGAGAGCAGTTCCCTGTGCCAAAACCCCCCTTTTCTAAAGGAATTTTCCCCTGTTCCGACTGCCACGGAGGGATGGAGGCCAACCCGAAGAAGCGTGTTCTCAAGGAAGCGCACACCGACATAAAACTCCACCACGCGGAGAGCGTACGATGGTGTCTCGACTGCCACGATCCCGCCAACCGGGACAAGCTGAAACTGGCGAACGGCGATCACGTCGACTTCACCGAATCCTATATTCTCTGCGGACAGTGCCACGGCCCCACATACCGCGATTGGAGGAATGGCATTCACGGCAAACGAACGGGATATTTCTCCGGAGGTACCACGATGTACTACCTCTGCGTGAACTGCCATAACCCTCACGATCCGAAGTTCAAGCCGATAAAACCGGAGCCGCCGCCTTTCAGGCCGCAAAGTGAGAAGAATGTCATCAGGTAAGATCTATACCAGAAGAGAATTCATAAAGAACCTGACCATCGGCACCATCTCGGGAATGGCCCTCTCCGGTGTTTCCTGCACCAGAGAGGAACGGGAGGATTTTCTTCAGAAGCGCTTCGTGGAGATGATGCCGCAGGAGAAGAAAGATGTAATAAAACGCCTCGAGGACCGTTATCTCCGAACTTACAAGAGAGAATTTCATGTGAGTATAAAGGAAGCCATTCCCGGCACCCTCTGGGGATATGGCCTCGACCTGTCCCGATGCATCGGGTGCCGCAGATGCGTCTACGGATGTGTGAAAGAGAATAACCAGTCCAGGTATCAGCCGCAGCTCCAGTGGATCAGGGTCATGAGGCTGAAAAAGGGCAATCTCATCAACCTTGAGAATTCGGAGCACTACTACGATCCGCCCGAGGTCCCGGAACCGGGCTATTTTTACATGCCCGTTCAATGCCAGCACTGCGATGACCCCCCCTGCGTCAAGGTATGCCCGGTCCATGCCACATGGAAGGAGCCTGACGGCCTGGTGGTAGTTGATTACAACTGGTGCATCGGCTGCAGATACTGCATTGCCGCATGCCCCTACAAAGGCAGGGTCTTCAACTGGTCTATCCCCAAGATCCCGCCGGAGGAATTGAATACGGAAGTACACTATCTGGGGAACAGGCCCCGCATGAAGAATGTCGTCGAGAAGTGCACCTTTTGCATTCAGCGGGTGAGAAACGGCCGGTATCCGGCTTGCGTAGAGGCCTGCCCGACAGGCACGAGGAAGTTCGGCAACCTTCTCGACCCAAACAGCGAGATCAGGTATCTCATAGAGAATAAGCGGGTTTTCAGGCTGAAGGAAAATCTGGACACGGAACCAAAGTTTTACTATTTCTTCAGTCTATAGAAGGAGAAACGTGGAAGCCTGGAGATTCTTCAAAAAGACTATCGGCCTCGTGGTAAAAGGCAGTGCGGCCTACTATATCTGGGTTGCCTTTCTCCTTGCCATCATCGCAGTGGCCCTCAAATTTTACCTCCGGCAGGTGGACGACGGGCTCATTGTGACCAACATGAGGGACCAGGTCTCATGGGGAATTTACATCGCCAACTTCACCTTTCTCGTCGGGGTTGCGGCTGCTGCGGTTCTTCTCGTTATCCCCGCTTACATCTACCATTTTGACCCGATTAAGGAGATAGTGGTCCTGGGGGAACTCTTTGCCGCCTCATCGATTGTGATGGCGCTCCTTTTTGTTCTCGTCGACCTTGGGCGACCTGACAGGTTCTGGCATGTCATTCCTTTCGTGGGGTCCCTGGCTTTTCCGAGCTCACTGCTTGCCTGGGATGTCCTCGTGCTGAACGGATATCTCTTTCTCAATCTCTTCGTTCCCGTCTATATGCTCGTAATGGCCTATTATGGAAAAGAACCGAACAAGAAGCTCATCGTACCCCTCATCCTTCTTTCCATACCCTGGGCAGTAGGCATTCATACCGTTACGGCGTTTCTCTACAATGGCCTTTCGGCGAGGCCCTTCTGGAATGCATCCATCCTCGCCCCGCGGTTTCTGGCAAGCGCCTTCTGCTCGGGACCGGCCATGGTCATTATCATGTTCCAGGTAATCCGGCGCATCTTTCGCATAACCATCAGCAACAAGGCCCTTTACAAAATCGCTGAACTGATCGCCTATGCCATGTTCCTCAATCTCTTCCTCCTCGGCGCAGAGGTGTACAAGGAGTACTATTCGCATACCTCGGAGCTGGCCCCTTTCACGTACCTCTTTCAGGGACTCCATGGACACACAGCACTCGTGCCATGGATCTGGACAGCCATGTCCTTCAACGTAGCTGCCTTCTTCATTTTCCTCATCCCTTGGCTGAGGGAACATCTCTTTACACTCAACCTGGGATCGATCCTTATCATCGTGGGGGTGTGGATCGAGAAGGGGATAGGTTTCATCATTCCCGGTTTCGTTCCCGACCCACTCGGGGAGATTTACGACTACATGCCCAACTTCACGGAACTGACCGTATCCTTCGGGGTATGGGCCTGCGGCTTGCTCTTTTTTACGCTCCTTCTTAAGGTCGCCATCCCCATAGGGGTAGGCGATTTCATCCACTCCAAATATGACAAAGAAAAGACCTGAACCCCCTCTCCTGTCCAGGGAGCGAATCCTCACTATATTGAAGAAGGAAAACCGGACCCTGGCATTTGGCGAACTCGTCTACCTTCTTGATGCCCGAACCCGGGAAAAAAGAGAGCTGAAGGCGTTGCTCCAAGGCCTCGTGAAAGACGGGTCCGTAATCAAACTCAAGAACAAACGATTCGGTCTTCCACGGGAGATGAACCTTCTGCCCGGTACCCTCTGGTGTACAAAGAGCGGCAACGGGTTCGTAGTACCCGATAAAGAAGGGGAGAAGGACATCTTCATACCCTCCCGCCACATCAGAGATGCCTTCCACGGCGACAAGGTGATGGCTCGGATTGATCACTCTTTCCGGGGAAGGAAGGAAGGCAAAATTATAAAGGTCACGAACAGAAGAATCCAGAATGTTCTCGGGTTCGTGAAGAAAACAAGAAATCTGCTTTTCCTGATGCCCGAAGACGAGAAGATATCGCAACATTTCATTATCAGCGAAGATCCGAGATACAAAGACTTGTGTGAGGGAGATTTGGTGGCAGGCAAAGTCACGAGGTTTCCCGAAGACGGCCGGGACCCGGAGTGCAAAATCATTCATGTCTTCCATGGCCTTGAAGACATAAAATCCATCAGCAAGTTTGTGATTTACAAATATAACCTCCCCCAGCGTTTCAAGAAGACCGCTGAAACTGAAGCTGCCGGTCTTGCATTCGAGGCGACCGATGGGAACCGGGTTGACTTACGAGCCATACCGCACGTGACAATAGACGGTGAATTTGCCAAAGATTTCGATGACGCCGTCTTCGTGGAGAAGAATAACGATGGATACACTCTCTACGTGTCCATTGCCGATGTCTCCCATTACGTGAAACCCGGCTCAGGACTCGACCACGAGGCCTACCAGCGGGGTACGAGCATCTACTTTCCCGGAAGCGTGGTCCCGATGCTTCCCAAGGCCCTCTCCAACGTTCTCTGCAGTCTCAACCCGATGGAGGACCGTCTGGCAATGACCGTTGTGCTCAAGTACAGGTCCGACGGCTCACTTATGGGCACCACCTTTCATAAATCCCTTATCAGGAGTGTAAGGCGGCTCACCTACACGGCCGTCGAAGCGGCGATAGTAAAGAAGGATGCCAAGGTGAGGAAAGAATTGAAGGATGTCCTTCCTTCACTGGAGCGAATGGGGGAACTCGCACTCCATCTCACAAAAAGCAGGGCGCGCAGAGAGGGGCTTGATTTCGATCTGCCCGAACCGGAGGTCATACTTGACATCGAGGGTGGTATCAAGAATATTCTCCGTTCCGAACGCCTCTTCTCCCAGCAGATCATAGAGGAGTTCATGATTGCGGCAAATGAGGCAGTGGCCGGCTTTTTCGCCGAACATGGCATTCCGGCCATGTTCAGGATACACGAATCGCCGGACAGAGAAAGACTTCACGATTTTGAGAAGCTCCTCCACACTCTGGCCATTGACTACAGGAAGACCGGAAAAGGTTTGCCCATGAGGGCCATTCTCGGTACCGTCCGTGGCACTCCCTACGAGTTTCTCGTAAACAGGGTCCTGCTGAGGTCTATGAAACAGGCAAAATATTCCGTCGTTAACAAAGGTCACTTCGGCCTTGCTTCGGAAAACTACCTCCACTTTACCTCGCCCATTCGCAGATATCCCGATTTAGTCTGCCACCGCATCCTGAAAGAGGCGCTCGAGAATCCCGGTATCCGATCTAAAGGCAAGGGTGGGGAGAAGAACCCGAGCAATCAGGAAGGGCTCGAGCAAATGGCACTCTACCTCTCGGACAGAGAACGGCTGGCCATGGAAGCCGAACGGGAATTGGGGAACCGGATACGGGTACTTTTTATGAAGGAACGGGTCGGCGAGACGTATGAAGGGATCATATCGCACATCACGGCCTGGGGCTTCTTTGTGGAACTCTTTGACGTCTTCGTGGAAGGCGTCGTCCTGCTCTCGACCCTCCTTGACGATTATTACGCCTTTCAGGAGGAAAAGTTCAGGCTCGTCGGGAGACGCACCAGGAAGATATACCGCATAGGCGACAAGGTCCGGATCACCGTTGCCATGGCGGACGTAGAAAAGAACCTCCTCCATTTTTCTCTCGCCTGAAACTCTGAAGATCAGAAAAGAAGTGACGAAATAAGCAAGGCACTGCCGGAACCGGGAGGAGAGGGGAACATCAAAAAGGTATCTTCTTCTCGGGGAGCCTTCGCGACAAAAGCTGCCCTATTTGCCGGGGCTTCAAAGAGCGGGACGCATCATCGAATTCCATTATGGCAGCCCTGAGTTCCTGAAGATCCTGCGAGAGAATCCTTTCGATCTGGTCCAGTTCTGCCAGTGCCTCTTCCTTCAGTCCGAGGCCGAGGTAGGCCACTATAAGGCCAAAATGTGCCCCCTCATGGTTACTCTGCACTTCTATTACCCCTCGAAAAAGGCTGACAGCTCGCGCGTAATCGCCGGCGCTCAGATATATCTCCCCCGCATTGAAATCGGCTTCGGCAGCGAAGGCCCGCACCTTCTGCTCAGGAGTAGGACCTTTTCTTGCCACGTATCTCTTAAGCCAAAAGACGGCACAGAAGAATAGAACCAGTATGACAATCGATTTCCAGCCCATCGTAGTCTTATCACATATCAGCGAAAGGATTGCAACACAAAGGAAGGGAATACAGGCGTGCTTGGGAGAAACACCCGGCTGACAGACTGAGGTGGGACGAGAATGAGGACCTGCGAAAATTATGGCGGAGGGAGTAGGATTCGAACCCACGGGGCGCTTACACGCCCAACGGTTTTCAAGACCGCCGCTTTCGGCCGCTCAGCCATCCCTCCGAAATTCAATCTCAAAATACTGAATTCTAAATCCTAAACGTTAGACCCTGTCTTGAACCCTTTAGGATTTGGGATTTCGGATTTGTTTCACCTACCACTTGATCAAACTGCTGCCCCACGTAAGGCCACCGCCAAATGCCGTGAGAGCAACCAACTTCCCCTTCGCTACTGTTCCGTCTTTCACTGCCTCATCCAGGGCGATGGGGACCGTGGCAGACGATATATTACCATATTTTTCAATGGTCAGGTAGACCTTGCTCATAGGGACCTTCAGCCTTTTCGCCATGGCCTCTATTATCCTGACGTTAGCCTGATGAGGGATAATTACATCAGCGTCATTGATAGTGTAGCCGTTGGCGGCAAGGGCCTCTTCGGCGGCGGCGGCAAAATGATTCGCCGCAGTCCTCAATGAAGTATTGGCACCTATCATCTTCAGGAAATGGAGCCCCTTGTCAACGCTTTCGTGAGATATGGGGGTCGTCTTCGAACCACCCCCGGGCATGAGGAGGTTATCCCCATTCTTTCCATCTGTGTGTATGTGGGTCGAAAGCACCTGCGGCCCCTGATCGGTCTCGGTAAGAACAACAGCTCCTGCGCCATCGCCCCAGAGGATGCAGCTCTCGCGCTCCTCCCAATTTACCGTCCTGCTCATTATCTCGCCTGCTACAACGAGGGCCCTTTTGTTTAAGCCGGCTTCAATCATCGCCCTTGCCACATGAAGAGCGAATATGAATCCCGTGCACGCCGCGGTCACGTCAAAGGATACCGCTTTGTCGCACCCGAGTTTTGCTTCCAGCCAGTTTGCCCCTGACGGGCAGCAGGTATCGGGGGTGATGGTGCCAAGGATGATGAGATCGATATCGGCCGGTTTTAATCCAGCCGTATCCAGTGCCCTTTCACAAGCCACCTTGCACAGGTCGGAAGTCCCCGCATCGGGGTCGGCAATTCTTCTTGCTTTTATGCCCGTCCTGGTATAGATCCACTCGTCGGACGTATCCAGGAATTGCGCAATGTCAAAGTTCGTCATTATCCGTTCCGGGACGTACGAACCTGTTCCGACAATTCCAAGTCTTTTCATATTTACCCCTGTCTGTTAGATATCAAAATCGTACGAGATTGAGATTTGATGACTTGTCCATAATGATGTTGTGTAGTTAGTAGACCAAATAAACCGGCGGGTTGTCAAGGGTTAAAACCGCGGCACAATTCTCTTGACATATGGGGCATATCTTTTTAAAACTTCTCGTTCACCATGACAAGAAATCATATCGATACCCGGGGAATCAGCCCTATTCTCGGATCTGTTTTTCTTCGGGAATGCCCTTCCCCGTCGGCTCGACTTCTCAGGCACCGGCAAACTGACTGCACATCCTGGTGCGGAAAGATGAAGATTCGAAGAATAGTTGACAACAGGGCTCATATAAGGGTTTATATTTGTCTTTTGCACTGCATTCCATCACAGAGGGAACGGATTGACCAAGCGTAGGCGCCACAATATTATCACCGCGGCTGGTTTCCTCATAAGTATTCTCCTTCTCTATTTTTCGCTGAGGGGCATCAAGTTCCAGGAGATCATCCAGATACTCCTGAACGCCGACTACCGGCTCCTGATTGTCCCCCTCTTTTTTATAATGCTCTCGGTGACAATCTGTGCCTACAGATGGTCCAAGGTTATCGGAGCGGGAGCACAGTTCCGGGAAACCTTCATCGCCCTCATGATCGGGCTCTTCGTCAACAATGTCTTGCCTGCCCGTATAGGCGAAGTGGCTCGGGCTTTCGTGATCGCCCGCAAGAAGAATCTCTCATTCACTTATTCCCTGTCCACCGTACTCCTGGACCGTTTCTTCGACCTCACGGGACTGCTGCTCATAACCTTTATCTTCTTCCCTAAACAGAGTCTCCCCCCGCAGGTTTCCCAGGGCCTTTATCTGCTCATAGCCCTTTTGGTTCTCTGCATCGCCATGATGTTCGTACTCAGTAAAGAGTCAACAGCGAACAGGGTATCTGCCCGGCTCGCAAAAGTTGAGAGGCCCCTTTTCCTCAAGATGGCGAAGAGGATCATCGAGATCCAAGAAAACCTGAAGAGGATTAACTCCCCTGTCAATCTGATACTTTATATCCTCATGTCCTCGGTTACTTGGCTCTCTATGAGCGTAGCCCTCTACTTCGTGATGCTCATGCTCGGGGTTCCCGTTAAGTTTTCCTACATCCCCTTTGTCTGTGCACTGCTCAACATGGGCCTCACCATCCCTTCTTCGCCCGGCTATGTAGGTGTCTACCAGTTTCTCCTCGTCTACCTGCTTTCCATCTTCGACGTCCCCAAATATGAAGGCTTCACGGTCTCCCTCGTCTACCACGCGTGCTGGTACGTTCCGTACAGCATTCTCGGGTTTGTCTTTTCTCTGAAGGAACATCTCAAGATAAAAGAGATAAGGCGGCTGGAAGAGGATTAGCAACCGTGTTATACTGGTGCTATGAGAGCAGATCTGAATTCGCTGGCCGAACGCTACAACATAGCGTTGATATATCTGTTCGGTTCAAGGTCGGATGAAGGCGCCCGGTACCTTGAGGAAGGGGCCATACCTGCCGGCAATGGATCCGACCTTGACATCGCGGTACTCTTCCGGCAGTCTTCGTCCAATCCTATGGACCTGTACGGTTCTCTTTTCAGGGCGTTCTCTCAGATCTTTGAACCATTCTCAGTTGACCTCATCTTTCTTCATGAAGTAGATACCTTATTTCGATTCGAGGTCATTAGAGGAACAAGGGTTTACGCTAACGAGACAGAGCAGGCCGACTTCTTTGAAGAAGACATCATGCGAAGAGCAGAGGATCTGCTTTTCAAGAGGAAGGTCATGAACGAGGAGATCATGGAGGCAATCGCAGATGGTTATTTCCAGTTTGAATATCAACCGGGTCCTTGA
>CAYOYU010000013.1:0-5282 GCA_964408265.1 uncultured Syntrophorhabdaceae bacterium | reverse complement strand
ATCTTACGTAGAGGAACTCAAACCGTTTGCGGAAATGTCCGAAACGGTCTTTCTCTCTGATAAGAAAAACCCTCCATACGTGGAAAGCTACCTAAGGAGGGGGCTCGAAGCGGTATTTGATGTCGGGCGCCATATCCTTTCCAAAATCCATGGCTTCAAGGGCTTGGAATACAAGACTATAGCAAAGGAACTCGGAACCAGGGGCATAGTCTCTCAAGGCATGGCAGACACCCTATATGAAATGGCCGAGTACAGGAATAGAATGGTGCACTTCTACAAGGAAGTGAGCAACGAGGAACTATATGCCATCGTGAGAGATCATCTTGGCGATTTCGATAGATTTAACAAAGAGATTGCGACATTTGTCCGAGCATATGAATCCAGAAGGTGAAAAAAGCACTCCACCCTCGACCTCAGCGTCTTGATACGCCGCTACTTCTCCGCCCTTACCCAGATGTTCATGCCAAGCTCGAAATAACCACTGCGAATCTGGGCTCTCGGAAAGCCACTGCCTTCAAGTATGTCAACGATCTTAGCCGGGGTATAGGCATCCTTATGATCCTCAATTTCCGTGCCGCTTACCAGGCCAAGGCGGGCCAGAAGACGCAGCAGTCCGTCTGTCCACCAGGCAGGTGTGGTGACAATGAAGGGACGGCCACGTTTCAATATCCTGCGAATCTCTGTCACGCTGTGCAGCAGCAAGGGCGGAGAAATATGTTCAAATACGGCAAGCATGGTGACAACGTCGAAAAAATTATCGGCAAAGGACAGTCTTTCACTTTCAGCTATGGAACACCTCTGAAGGTCTATGGACTGTATGATCTTTCTCTCCAGAGTCAGAGGGTCCACCGCCTGGTCAAGGCCATACTTCTCCTGGAATTCAGTGTTCAGCAGGAAATAAGGGTGCGGTCCGCACCCGACGTCCAGTATGCGACCGCGCCGGCACTCAGACGGTATGAGGCTGTTTGCCATGGCGGCCCTCTTCCTGGCGAGGAACCCCTCGAGAAGGCCGTGGCCTCTTGTTACACTGGTATCACTCACCACTCCTCTCCTTTCTTCGTTCACGCAGAACAAGGAACAGGGCAAGGACAATACCGAGGACCGTCAGTCCGAGACCAGCATAGAATGACAGAGGCACATACCGGAATTCCACCCTATGGTTTCCTGCGGGTACTTGTACTGCCCTGAAGGCGAGGTTAGCCCGGTAGATCTTAGTCTCTTTCCCGTCCACGTATGCCCTCCAGCCGGGATAGTAGGTATCGCTCAGGTAAAGAAAAGCATCATCGGCCACTTGGTAATCGAGGCAGACCTTGTTCGGTCCGTAAGAAATGAGTGTCGTCCGGCCTGTGACTCCTGGCTTCGGGTTTACAGGGTTTTCATTCCTAAACAGAATCAATTCCTTACTCAGGTCTACACCGCTATCCCGGAGTTTGGCGATTGCCTCGTTCTCATCATTTACCTTCACAATCCTGCTGAAAAGGCCAAATCTTATTGTATCCGGCAGATATTCATGGAGATAGACGTCGGTGTCTTTCACCTGCGTTTGATCTACTACCTCGAAATCCCGGTCCTCAATCCTATAGGCAGCGATAATATACTGCACTCCGGCTATGTCAAAAAATCGTTTTGCTTCATCAAGAGACGGTGTATTCTCAAGGATACTTAAGAAAGTGTCATAGTGGCTGCTCCTCAAAACCTCGCTGCCTTGAATCGCGTAAATCGGAAAAATAGCGGCATACGAGGGGTTCAATACCATCCTGTTACCCGGAAAATGGTTGAACTCTCCCATGGTCTTCGGTGTCATGAGGTATCTCCCCATGTTGCCATGTGCTGAGATCTTTTCGGCAAAACTATGAGGTTCCATGTAAAACTTCCAGGGTGTGGTACCGTAATACCCGAAATTTGCGAGGAAAAGATCTGCCGTTGCAAGTCCGATAAGAACAAGGATCATAATCCGTTTTCTCTTTACCCTAAGGTAAGCAAGGAGTGAAAGGCAAAAGAGGAACGAGAACAACAGGAATCGATTCATGTTGTGCATGTTGAGGGCTATTTCATTGTATCCACTTGGCTTGATCCCGGCATGATCTAGAAACTCCCGGACGTTCCCTTCAAAAAGGTTCATATAGCCCCAGCCGATGGCAAATAGAAAGCCCACGTAAAAAAAGACAGTAATAATTCGCCCTATATTCGTCCTATCTTCAGGAAGCAAGCTTTTTAGCCGTTCGACACCGAGCCCGGTGGCAATCGCCAGCACGGAGAAGAAGAGGAATAGAAATTTTACTGGATACCTTACGGAGTTAAAGGGCGGGAACCTGTACAATAGTTCATAGACAGGCGTGTTATGTCCGAGGGCGAAGATAAAGGAAAGCACCATGAGCAACAGAAAGAAGACCCGTTTCTTATCTTTTGAGAAGAAGAAAATCATAGAAAGGACAAAGGGTGTGAGGCCGAGATACAACGTTTTGAGCCAGGACTGGTTGGCCCAGTATTTAGTCTCGTTCTGAAAGTATCCGAAGGCATCAGGCAGAAAAAACAAAAGGAAATCGCGCCAGCCAAAGGACCATGTTGTGGCTTCCCGGTAGGTCAGGCCCCCTTTCCTGATACTGTGGTATGAAAGCTCGTAGAACGGGAGAAACTGGACGCAGGACATAAGGGCAAAAAGCACCAGCACCAGGGCCAGCCCTTTCGCCCGGTGCAGAAAGCCTGTAGGCTCCTGGTTGAAAGAATCGGCAAAAAAGAGGAGTACAATGACCGCGAGGACCGTCATGACGCTAATCTCCGGCGCACCGCTGAGAAACTGTATGGTAAGAAAGATGGCGGTATAAACAACAGATTTTATCCCGCCTCTATCACAATACTTCAAGAAATACATGAGAATAAGAGGAAACCAGGAAACCGCAAAGAGATGGGGTAGAAGGTTGTGCACGGAAAGAAGATAGCCCGAGAGCATAAATGTTGCGCCCCCAAGAAAGGCGGCCTCTTTGCCTGCCTTCAGGTATCTCAAGAAGGTATACATGGTGATGCCGGCAAAAAAGAAATGCAGAATAATCAGCCAGTTCCATGCCACATTAAAGGGGAGAAATAGATAGAGGAGATGGGGCGGATAAAGAACACCAGGCTGAAGTGTGGCGAGAAGAGGAATGCCCGAGTAGTTGTAAGGATTCCAGAAAGGTGCGGTACCGGATCTAACGAGGTTGACCCAGAGCAAGCGGGGAGGAATGAAAAATGCCGATAAATCTCTTTCTACAAAGATCAACTTTGCTGAAAGGAGCGGGTGGAAATAAAGAGCAGCTATCCCGAAAAAGAGTGCGTAGGGTAACAGAAGAAATCTCAGACAGTGGAAGAAATGGTACAATCTCCCCTGTCTGAGTATGTTGCGAAAGCGGTTAATCCGAATCGAGAAGAACCTATTTGGATGATTCCTACCAACTCTTTGTGAACTGACCTGGCGTGGTAGCGCCACCTGCCGTATAGGTCACCGTGTAGGTGTTGGCTCCAACCTGAATGGTTACTCCCGTTGCTGCAGCAGCACCCATGGTTACGCCGGATATCTGAGCACTGCCCACGACAGCCGTGAAGTCATAGGTCGTTCCTGACATTACCTGCCGCGAAAAGAGAACATTCTCTGCACCCATAAGCGAAGCAAGTACACCGGAAGCCGTGGCTTTCTCTGCGGCTGTCTTCATATCAAAATACTTCGGGATCGCAACTGCCGCCAGGATACCCAGAATGACAATAACGATAATGAGTTCGATAAGAGTGAAGCCTTTCCTGCTTTTCAATGTGTTCATCGGCTTGAAACCTCCTTGGTCATTAAGATAAGAACAATATATATAGTGTTGCAAATATTATACCCGACCAATCCCAGATATTCAATATGTAGTCGATCCGCCAACCATCAAAATAAGCTGCTATTTCGCCGTGTTGGCTTAATATTGGCCCCGGCACTAGTACTCCCTGATAATCTGTAGATAATCATCCAACAATTTCTGTGGCCGACTTCCAATAATTGCGGCTTTCGTATGAGCTAAGAAGGACTGCAATACTCAACAAAAATGGCTATTATTGAATGTTAAGCAAACGCAAATATACTGGAACTCCGCCCATCAAAACAGGTAGACATTAATTTCGCAGAACTTACCAGCTCTTCGTCAGTTGACCGGACTGAGCAGCATCCCCTGCGGTATAGGTCACCGTGTAGGTGTTATTTCCGATCTGAATGGTCACTCCTGTTGCAGCCGCAGCACCCATGGTTACGCCGGAAATCTGAGCACCTGCAACAACGTCCTCAAAGGTATATGCGGTTCCCGACAGGAGACGTTTAGAAAACAGCACGTTCTCAGCCCCCATAAGGGACGCAAAGACTCCTGCAGCCACGGCTTTCTCTGATGACGTTTTCATGTCAAGGTATTTCGGGAGGGCCACCGTCGCCAGGATTCCCAAGACAACAATGACAATGATAAGCTCAACGAGGGTAAACCCTGCCCTGTTCTTGACTGTATTCATTTATTTGGCAGCCTCCCTGCAATCAGGTTCCATATCTTTCCATTGACGTAGCAATTATTATACCCTGATAATGGGATAGATCCATTCAGCGGACGATAACTATACATAGATGCTAAGAAACCATGAGCGTGTCCGTGACCTGTCTATTGGTCTCCAGCACGCCCCTTGCGGCTGAGTCACGCCATCGGTTATCCTCATTGATCTTACCCAAGGCAGCACAGACAAATCGCTTTTAGCCAAAACGAGGATGTCTCCCAGGACTCACCAGCTCTTGGCAAACTGGCCGGTCTGGGTAGCCCCACCCGCAGTGTAGGTAACCGTGTATGTATTGGCTCCAACCTGCATGGTCACGCCTGTTGCAGCCGCAGCACCCATGGTTACGCCGGATATCTGAGCGCTGCCAACAACGACTGTAAAATCATATGTTGTTCCCGACATTATCTGTCGTGAAAAAAGCACATTTTCCGCCCCCATCAACGATGCGAGCACACCAGAGGCCGTAGCTTTCTCTGCCGCAGTCTTCATATCAAAATACTTCGGGATCGCCGTCGCTGCCAAGATTCCAAGAATTACGATAACGATGATGAGTTCGATTAGAGTAAAACCTCTCCTGTCTTTTGCATTTCCCATCGCCAGATTGCCCCCTGAATATTGTGGAATAATCGTGTGCCAAGCAACTATTGTACCATAGAATCCGGTGCGGGACTACCGCGGTCCACGGATGATAGAAGCGACTACTGCCCCACCTTGAGCTTCAATTCTGGCCTTCATTCTCT
>CAYOYU010000012.1:28218-46605 GCA_964408265.1 uncultured Syntrophorhabdaceae bacterium | reverse complement strand
ATCAAGGTCTGCCTGCTTTACATAGCCGCCCGGATCGCCGGAGAAGTGGAGAGACATCCGGAATGTCTTATATTCCACAAAATAGGGTCCCTTACCGCTCCTTGCGTGCTCTATGGCCCTTTCCGTAGCTGCGTAGGTAGCTTCTATGTCGTTGCCGTCGACGATCTCAAAGGGAATAGCATAGGCTGCAGCCCTTGGCGCCACGTCCTTGGTCGGATAGTACTCGGTGTAGTAGGACATCTCACAAAAATGATTGGTGCACTCGGCAAAGACGATAGGAAGTTTCCAGACGGCCGCCATATTCAGCGCAGGGTGAAAATCGGCCTGGTTGCAGGTTCCTTCCCCGAAGAGATCGAGGGTTACCTGATTGGTCTTCTTCATTTTCGATGCGAGGGCAGAACCGACGGAGATAGCGAAATCAGAACCAAGGCTTGAAACCACGAAGGGTATGTTAAGCTCTTTGTCTGCCAGATGCAGCGTGCCTTTGCCTTTGCTCAGTCCGGTCTTCTTGCCCATGTATTCGTGCCATATATCCATGGCGCTCATCCCCTTGCCTATGTACTCACCCACACCCCGGTGGCTGCCGAAGAGTATGTCCTCTTTCCGAAGAGGGGCCGCAACACCGATAGCCACAGCCTCCTGGCCGGTTCCGAAGTGGGACATGAGTTGAATCTTGCCCTCCATGAGAAGCTTTTCGTGGGTCTTCTCTATAAACCTCACCATGATCATCTTACGATACAACTTGAGAAGGGTTTCTTTGTCCATTCTGCATCTCCTCCTTCGCGATTTATTTGATCCTACTCACTTTGCTCAAGTTACTTGTTGCTCTTCCCTCTTTACAGCCCATGAACCGGCGCCTCACCATAGCCCTATCTGATCCATGGAGAAACTTTCGTATATTGGGCAAATTCCTTCAATAGCAGGAATCCGTCATTTTTCCCACCTATTGAAGAGCCCTCAGGAAGGATGCGGTGCCTATTCTTCGGGGATAAAGGGGGTTTTGGGACTGCAACGAATCCGTAAGTCGCCAATCAGGACTCTGCTGCATTGTGTCCCACGGAAAGGGACTAAGCTCCTGCTATCGGACAGTTAGACGGGTATTGTGATGTTGCCCTGAAAGGGCCTCCGTTATGGCTGGGTTCTGAGGGAAGCTACTCTGTTGATGAGGCTGGTACGGCTCGGCACATCCATTTTCTCATAAATGGACCTGAGATGGTTTTCTACGGTGTATTCGCTTATAAACAATTTCTCGGCAATCTCCTTATTCCTGAGGCCCTCGCAGACGAGACCTACCACCTCCATCTCCCGCCGGCTGAGGCCTGACTTCCTCAATGCCTCCGATGACCTTGCCTTTTCGTCGCCCATGAGTATAAATAGGAGTTGAGAACCAGTTGAAGATCTTACGGATCGTATATTCGCCGAGATACCGCAGCCGCAGGCCCCATTCCCGCATCTGATAATCCCCTGCTTTATGGGGTCCTTCGATCTCCTGGCATTCTCCGAGAATTCCTGGCACTTCAGGCTGAGGTCTTCCGGCAGAGCGGGATATGTGGTTGCCAATTTGGCCGTATCTGCCTCGTGCCCCGAAATCGCCTTCAGGGCCTCCCCGTTTATGTAAATCGGATCAAGACGGTCGTCAAGGACTATTACCCCCTGATAAGGTAGATCGGGACAAATGGAATTAATCATGTCCTCAGATTTCTTTATCTTCTGCATGAGGATCGCTCTTTCCAGTCCTGCGCTCACATAAGTCGCCAGAAGCTCCGCCTTATTCTGTTCCCTCACTGAAAATGCGCAACCGCTCTTGGGGCGATACATCCCCATAACACCGAGCAATTTGCCGCCGGCCCTGAAATAGACTGCCAATTGATAATGAATATTCTGGGGTTTCAGAAATTCGTTGTAATATTCTCCTTTCGTGAAACCTGGTAACTCGTCCGATTTGAGTGTATACACGATTTTAGTATCAGCGCTGATAACTTTTACGTAGGGATCAATCTTGTGGTAATACTGTCTGAAGCGTTCAATGTCACGTTTTTCTATGCCCTCATAGACTACATCGTTTAGATCAAGACGAGGAAAAGGATACTCACGAAACATCCAGAAATTGCCCATCTCGGTGCTGAATACTGACGGAAGGCCCTTCAGGACCTCCCGCCGTAACTCGATGAGGTCATCATACCCCATAGCCGCACGACCGATCTCAACTATCTGCCGGAAATCTCTCATCTCGTAGGCCACGACGACACCCCGCCCTACTTACCTATCTGAAAATCCTATTAGAAATTAGGTTAACATAATCGTCAACATTCTGCAACCTAAACCGCCTGTCATCTCTACCCACCACCTATAGGCTGAAAGATATTCACTTCGTCCAGGTCCTCAAGGGGCTCGGTGAGCTTCCTGCAGACCCCTTTTACGAGGACTACCCGCGCCCCTTCAGGAGACAGGCCAAGGCATAGCAGCATCCTCTCCCCAGTGGAGCCGGCCGTCATATCGATCTCAATTCCCCTGCCGGGGTCATAACCGGGTATGCGTGAACCCAACGTATCGAAGAGCATTACCCTGAGTTTCGTCCATTGCTACGCTTCAAAGATCATATACCTTATCCAGGCTTTCATCAGGCACCGTAAACCTCACATTATGAGGCGGGATCAGTTCTTCTTTGAAGAAGTCAGGCAGGCGGTCATCGGCCTGGGCCAATCCTGCGGCCGCATTGAAAGCCCGCTCCCTTTTCAGAACCGTCTTGCCCAGGTCCACCAGGCTATCAAAAGTGAAGTCGGCCCCGGTAATACCGCTCAGCATCTCCAGAAGGCCCATAGCCCCCTCCTCCAGGTCCCCTACAGGGAAACTGACGAAGAGACAAAGCCCCGTGCTGTCAACTGCGGCAGTCAATATCTGGGCCTCTCTGGAAGCGTCTACCTGCCCGTCGGCCTTGTGAGGGTCAAGCGGTCCGCCCATGGAAGCCAGGTTCTTCCCCACCACAAACCCGGCGGTGTGGTCGGCACCCATCGTCGATGTGGCATAGGTCACCCCCATGCCGTGGATTGCCCGTGGCTCGTAGGCAGCCATACTCTGTTTCTTGACCGCCGGAATCCTTGTCACTCCAAAGGCCCGTCCTGTCGCCCATGACCCGCTTCCCAGGATCCTTCCCAGGTATGTCCCTTTCCCCACTTCTTCTATCAGTTCCAGGGCGCCTTTTGCGTCTCCGAATTCCTTGACGCCACCCTCCATGGCCACACCTATTGCCGCCCCTATCTCCATGGTATCAATCCCGTAGTCGTCACACAAGCGGTCAGCCATTGCAATGGAATCGATGTCCGAGACGCCCAGGTTCGCGCCGTGTGCCCACACCGTCTCATACTCCATGGAGGCTGTAACATATTCACCCTGTTCATCCACAAACACGTTCGAACACTCTATTATGCAGAGCGAACATCCCGCGTGCGATGCCTTTCCGCCCCTCTTTGTGATTACTTCGTAGATGCGTTCACCACTTACGTTGTCTATGCCTTCGAAGGTTCCCTCCCGGAAATTTCTGGTGGGATAGGCGCCTGCCGCGTTGATGGGGGCCGCAAGGACGCAAGTCCCCAGAACCCTCAACGCCTCATTGGTCAACGGGTGCTGCCGTATTGCGGCTGCAAACTTGCGCGCCCCCTCTTTGAACTTAACCGGATCGGCCACCGTCACACCGGGCATACCCTTTCCATCAATGACAATAGCCTTTAACCCTTTAGATCCCATTACAGCACCTGGCCCACCTCGGCCGGCGTGCCTGCAGGGATTGCCCGAAGTGTCCGTTGCCGCTATCGTAGCGGTGGGCAGCAGCATTTCGCCCACAGGACCGACGGAGAGTATGCTCACTTCGTCTCCATATCGTTCATGGAGGCGACGGACAAGTTCATAATTGCCCAACCCCGAATATTCATCGGCCGGGATAAGTCGTCCGCCCTCTTTCGAGACGTGGAGCACATACCATTCCTTCTTTTCCCGGATGCCCTCCACGATGATTGCCTTGACACCCAACCGGCTCAACCGGAATGCCGCGGTACCCCCGACGTTACTCTCCTTGATGCCTCCCGTGAGCGGACTCTTCATTCCAATCGACAACCTGCCTGAGTTGGGAGCATTGGTTCCGCTCAGCATACCCGGAGCAAAAACCAGTTTGTTCTGCCCCCGGAGCGGGTCACAGCCAGGGGGAACCTCCTGCGCCACAACAGCCGACGTGAGGGCCCGTCCTCCCAGCCTACTGTATTCGGCTCCGATTTCCTCAACCCCAACACTCAACTCAGACATATTAACACGAAGCATCTTTCCCATCATTTACACTCCAGATTCTGTCGCTCACACCCCTCCGGTCTTAGCCCAACAACTAGCTTACCGGACTTCGATGATTTCAATAAGGGTACCCATAACAGCAAGGGTATCGAGATATGCTCCACGGACGTGCCCCATACCGGGCACGTCCGTTTCTGCACTCATGAGGACTCTTATGTTCAGTTTCTTTGCTCTTTCCAATACAGCGTCGTACTCTTCAGTCAGGCAGCCGAGATGCTGCACGCCTTCTCCTTGCGCTTCCAGGAACTTCTTATGATAGGAGTCGCCGCTCATCACCTCGATTAATTCTATGGAGAGTTCCGGGGTCAACTGAGCGATACCGATGTTCAGATCGATAGGCGACTCGCGGCCATCCATGAAGCTCTTTTCAGGCTTGAACCGGAATATGTTGAAGGGACCGATGCCCATGGTTTCTTCGTATTTCTTCACCGATTCAGCGAGGTTGCGCACGACAAAACCCACTTGAGCAACCTTTCCCGGCCTTAAGCTTTCCCTGATCTCTCCTGAATCCATACAAACACCTCCTGAAGACGTCCTTGTCACTTCGCTTTCATAAACCCTTCAAGGCTAAGGTCGGGCCTTGTCCACTGTGCCGGAAGCATATAGGGCTGCTCCACGCTGGAGTGTACGTCAATATGATCCCGCATGAGTATGAAGGAACCTGCCCAGGTGAATGTACCCAAATCGGCGAAGAAGGAATAATTCCCGTCCCACGTCCTGTAGAGGCGCTCCTTTCTGTCATAGTTTGCCACGTGATAGTAGTTGAAAGTCTCCCTGTCCACATAGAAGATGCGGTATTTGTATACGTAGTTGGCATCCAACTGGGTCAGCTTCACCACATACATGGGACGCCTTTCCAACTTCACATTCTTGAATTCCATGGTGGACTTGGCAATGTACTCTGCACCGTCCAGCGTCGGGGCCGTGACGAGGAACTCCCTTTCTTCCACGATCTCAAACTTGTAAGGGTAGCGGGTCGGTGAAAGTTTCTGCATCCAACCTTCATTGTCGTCGTAGATCTGATCCATTCCCATGATCGGATCCTGTGTGTCCGTTGCCGTCATCTTTCTTACCCTTCTCATGGAAGGTACGTAGACCATCAGCTGATCTGCTTTTTCCGGGTCAAGGTAGTAAAGGGCCGACTGTGCTGTACCTGCAACATCCCTGGGTGCCGGAAAATCCATTACGAACGTCTTGGCCTCGCCTCTTTCCTTTGCGCGATTGTCAAACCAACCCAGCGGTGGCTGGACCCTTCCTGCCAACCGACAGTGCTTGACTTCATAGGCGCCGTCAAAATCCATCTTCAGGTTCTTTGTGAATCCGAGGACGCGTCCGATAAGGTAAAAATCAAGACCATAGGAGAGGTACCGTTTTTCAACGTTGTACATGACCTGCTGAGCTTTGAACTTCCCTGCGGGTTTAGGGTAGGGGTAACCTCCTTCCCAACTGCTCGCAACCAGATAGCCCCTGTCGTCCAGTTTGGTTTTGCCTTCGTTCTTTTTCGTGGCTTCGGCCACCGGCAAAGACCAGTAGTACTGCCTCGTGGGGATTATCTCAAATTCGGCTATGCTCCCCACCATTGGGGGACCTCCCTGTTTAATCCTATTGTAGAGATCAGGATACATGAGTTGTTTGAAGGCCGGATTGTTCTGTACATCCTTATAGGTATATTTGCCCGGCTTGATCTCGGGCGCTATCTTCCCCACCACGTCCGGAGCCTTGAACCCCACAACATCTGCCCAGGCTTTCTTCATCTCCTCTGGGCTAAAGGCGAGTTTTTCGTATACGGCTTTCGGTACGACCTGTTTAGGCCCGAATGTTGTCAGGTACGGTCTCGGGTCATCATAGAATTTCTTATGCTTTTCTATGTCGTTTATCGTCGGTATATAGGTCTTGGGATGCGGCAGATCCTGACTCAGCGCAGCAAAGGGCATCCCCATCAAGGTCAGGCAAAATATCGAACTCAGAACAATGGCTTTTGTGATTCCTTTCATAGACTGCCTCCTTTCTTCCGCATCCTTAGAATTTATAGGAAACGGTAAAATACAAGTGGTCTTTCTCATTCATGGGCTGCATATCCTGGGTGAGCTTCTCTCCCATGATAATGATGGCCCCTAACGTGTACTTCCATTTGTCGCTAACTTCATAGCTCACCTGTGGTCTGACAAATTGCGACCTTGTAGACCAGTTGCGGAGCCAGAAGACCGAAGGCTGCAGTTTATTGTGCAGGTACGTGGTGTTCACCATGAGGCTTGTGGTGTAGGTGTTCTGATAGAGAATGTCCGTCGTGGTGGTTCCCGTGTAGCCGATCTTCGGAAAGTCTACTATATGCCGGTGGTAGAACTGCGGGGAAATGAAGAAGAACGCCTTCGGGTTCAAAGCGTCTATCTTCACTTTCCAGTCGAAGCCGACCATCCATCGATATTCATCGCTCGTCCAGAAATTGTTGTTCTGCTCCTGCATATACTGGCCAATGTTGTTGTTGTTCGTCGAGAAAGTGCTGTTGAAGGCGTATAAACCCTCGAAACGGAGAACCGGTGCCACACCACCGAGAAATGATGCCTTCAGCGTATCGATGTCTTTTGTGAACGTGCCGCCTACGAAACGAAAGTACGGATAATAGGCCTCATAGTGGGGATGGAGGATGAGCCACCGGGGGTCCCATGTGAATGTCTGCAGATCTGCGCCGATGACGCCGGATCTTGCCAACTCGTGGCTTCTTCCATAGTAACCGTTCAGGGTGATCCGCGCATCGTTGATAACGCCCGATGTCCTGCCCCCGAAAGCATGACCCTGCGGATCCCATTGACTCCGTTGACTCGTGATGTCACGATACTCGCCCAGATACGCCACGCCGGGTATGGCCTCAACAGTGGGTGCCCAGACGCCTGAAAATCCATTCCCAAGGTTTATAACCTCGTTCTTCGCAAAGTCCGCGTTCGGGTCGAAGATGAACTGGAAGTTGAGGTCCTGAAGCCATGTAGTCTGAATAGCCGGTTTGTATTCCGCTCTAATCAGCCATGTAGGGATGATGCTGCTTTCGAATTCAACGTCACTTATACCCCTTCTCTGATCTACGGGGTTGATCTGGTTCATGAGAAGGAACCCGTCCGTTTCTCTCCACTGGACGATCTGCTTGCCCACCCTGAAATAGAACTGGTCAGTGGGCTTATATGTGACATGGGCCTCGCCGACAAAATCACGAAACTTGTCATAGATAAAGAGTCTGTCTCTCGCCTTATTGAAGCCTTTATCCGTCCATTCGCTGTTACCGGAATAGATTGGATATGCCCAGTCCGCGTTGAACTTCAAACTGTTGAAGAGAACCAGATTTGACGCTGCCTCATATCGCGTTTCAAGCACAGCCTGAGTCAGAAACGCATTGAAGACGTCCTTGTTGTTCGGGCTGCCCGTATGGAGTCCGTATGCAGCACTCTGGTTCACATAACCCATTATGCTCAGGCCGTTGACTCCGGTTTCGATTGCTCCGGCCATGCGCGGCGCACTGAAACATACCAGCACGCTGACCAAAAACAGGACCACTGACCACTTGGCAGTCAGGGTCTTCTTTCTTTTCCGTGAATCCCTTCCCATCTTTCCCTCCTTTATAGAGTCATAAACAGAATCTGAACTCCTCCCTCTTGTACCACCCGATGCACCTACATCACCTCCTCGCGCTGACTATATTCACTCTTCTTTCGCCGACGTCATAAATCGAAAAGACCCATTCATTTCGTCACCACATACCCCCGGCTGATGAACTTTGGCTTGATGAGATAGATCATAAGCGGATGGAGCGTCATGGCCAAAATGACGTTGATACCCATAATGAGAGACAGGAAGAATCCCACTTCAGCCTGGAATTTCATATCGGAGAAGAACCACCAGGTAATAATGGGGAGAATAACCGTCACGCCTGTGTAGACGACAGCCTTCCCGCAGGTACAGACACACTGAGAAATGGTGGCATCCCAGTTCCCGTTCTCGCGGGGGAATTCCTCCATGGCACGGCTGTAAAGATAGATGGCAAAGTCAACACCCAAACCTGCACCGATAGCAGCCACAGGCAGCGTGTTGATCGATAATCCGATGTCCCGTATGGACATGAAGGCAAAGGACATGGCATTGGCGAGGATGAGGGGAACGGTGAGCATCAGTCCCGCCACAATCGACTTGTAGCACAGGGCGCAAAGAAGAAAGATCGCAGCATAGACAGCGGCATCGATGAGAAAGTGGGACCGCTTCATCTCCTCGTTGATGGCAATCTCCATGCCGATGCGGCCTCCGGCCAGCCGGAAGTCCCCATTTTTCGTCTTCATTGCATGGTCCTTGAAGAACCCGTAGGCCGCGTCCCGGATGCGCAGCAGGTTGTCGGAGGTATGATCAGCAAAGAAGAGGGTAATCTGTGCCTTCTCCAGGTTGCTATCAAGGAACCTTGTCAAATTGGCGGTTCCCACGGTGTTCCGGATGTAGCCCAGAAGCCCTGTCATGAGCTCTTCGTTGCGGGGGAGCTGGTAGTAGACCGTGTCTCCTTCGTGAAGCGTGAGGCTCAAGGATTTGCCCATATCGATAATGGAGTTCGACGTCTTATAGATGTCGGGCAGGCTCTCTTCCATATGCATGGCAAACTTTTCAAAGGTTTCCATCACCACCGGCTCGTAGACCGATTCGGGCTTGCCCTCGTAGAAAAGCACCAGGTTTTCAGATGAGGCATTGAACTTCTTATTAATGAGTGCCTGATCCTGGTTGTAGGGGTGATTCTGGTAGAAGAGGGGCGAACCCGGTGTCGGGTCACCTATCTTCAGCTTCAGCATCTCGTCGATACAAAAACCGGTGAGGATGACGGCCAGACCGAGTGTAATCCACTTCGTCTTGGGGCCGATTGCGAAGGAGGTAAATTTCATCATCCCACGGGCGATCCAGTCCTGCTGGCAGGTCTCCTTATTCCACTCCGCCGTATTGACCTTGAAGGGGAAGACACTGCAGACGACAGGAACGAGGAAACCTGTTAAAAGGATTGTGGCCATCCAGAAACTCATAATGATGGCGAGGTGCTGCATCAGGACGATCTTGGCGATGACGAGGACACCGAAACCGGCTACATCGGCAACTACGGCGGCGAAGTTGGGGATCCACATGGTCCGCATCGTTTCGTAACAGGCAGTGACCCTATCGCCCTTGGAGGAATCAAGCTCTTCGAAATAGCGATAGGCTATCTGGTGGGAGTTTCCGATCATTCGTGCACCCACGAGAAAAGCGAGGACGTAGAGCAAAGGGCTGAAATTGACGCCTGTGAAGCCTATGAAGCCCAATCCCCAGATGGTGAGGATGAAGGAGTTGACGAGAGGTGAGGACATGCCTGCAAAATTGCGGAAGATGAGGATGAGCACGAGAGCAATGGCGAGGATGCTGATACCGAATACCATATACATCTGTGGCTTCAGGCTGTATACCCATCCCATGAGCATGGGGAAGCCGACGATATGGATGGAGGTGTCGGCATCTTCATACTTCTTCTGCAGGGCCCTGAGTTGTGAGAACATCTTCTGGTAGGTGATATTATCCTTCATCTCCGTCACCACGAGGGCGGCGGTCCCATCCTCCGATACGAGGACCCCGCTGTAAGAGGGATTGGAGAAGACGTTCTTCTTCAGTTCTGCCATTCCTTCGGGGGTCTTCGGCACATCGGGGTACATGAGGGACTCGATGCGGATCTCGCCCTTGGCGAGGGTCCTTGCCACCTTGGTGGAGTAGCTCGCCATGGACATGGTGAGAACCCTGTATACCTCATCCCAGAGGACGATCTCCTCGGTGATGTCTTTGACCTTATGGAGTGTCTTCTCGTTGAAGATGTCCCCCTTCTTCGCATTAACCGCAATTACCAGTCCGGAGCCTCCGGTGCCGAATACCTCGCCGAACCGGGCATTCAGTTTGAGATAGGGATGGTCATAAGGGAACATTTCCTGGATGATGACTTCTCCTCTGATCTTGAAGGCGCCGTATGAAAAGATCCCGGTGATGATGAGAATGATGATCAAGACAAATATCCTGTGCCGGGATAAAAACAGGCACATCTGGTCCAACAGGCTTAGTTCTTTCTTATTACCCATGACCGCCTCAGCTTTCTCCTTCTTTTCGTTAGTACGTCACCTTCTGCCAGGTGGTCCCTTTCGGATCACTGACATATATCCAGCCGCCCTTGCCGACGGCGATGAACCCCTTCTTATTCCTGGGAGCGATCCCGTAAATCCATCCGTAGGTGATGCCTGGCTCAGCCTTTGCATCCTTGAATGTGCTGCCACCATCGATGCTCGCCAACAACAGCGCGCTGCCGCTGATGACGAGATTCGCTCCCTCATGGGCGATACCGAAAAGATGGCTTTTTGGCACCCCCTTTTCGATGACCTGCCACGTCTTGCCGCCGTCTGCGGTCTTTGTCACATACCCGTCGATCCCCACGGCCCAGGCGGTCTTGGAATCCACGGCATTTATATTGAAAAGGACATTGCCTGTGAGCAGGTCACCTGTCTCCTCGGAGAATCCAAACCCGCCTGCCTGCTTGGTCCAGGTAGCCCCGCCGTTCTCGGTGCCGTAAATAAGGCCGTATTCGCCGGCGGCCCAGCCGTTCTTGTCGTTACAGAATGAGACGCTCTTCAGAACAAAGTCCTGGTCTTTGAACTGCACCTTCCACGTCTGGCCGCCGTCTGTGGTATGGAGGATGTTGGTCCGCTCTCCTACCGCCCAGCCCTTCCGCGGGTCAGCAAAGTGTACCCCCATGAGAAAGAAGTTTACGGGGCTCTTCTGTTTCTCCCAGGTTGTGCCGCCATCCTTCGTGTGAAGGATGGTTCCCGCATCCCCCACTGCCCAGCCATTTTTTGGGTCAACGAAAGAGATTGAAGTCAGGGTGTAATCGGTGTTGCTCGTTTGGCGGTTCCAACTCTTCCCGCCATCAGAGGTGTGCAGGATCATCCCCCATCTGCCGCATGCCCAGCCGTCATTTTCCGTAGGAAAGCTGACAGAAAAGAGATCGTGGCGGAGTCCCTTGCGGGCCTTCTCAACCGTCGCACCCTGGACGGAGACAACCCCGAGCAGCGCAAGAGCACAGATGTATACGAACACCTTCCTGCTGATGAAGCTGCTCTTCCATATATTCGAACAGATCGTTCTTACAGATCCCATATCCTATACCCCCTGCCATCTGGTGAAACATCCGGCCATAGAATGCATCTTCTTACTCAGTTGTAGTCTAGCCGGCAAATCCATACAATAGCGGAAACCAGTCATTTTTCTAGCCTCAAGCCCTTCCTCTGCGCTCGACCCTTCTCCCTGCATTCGCAGCGGATTTCTTTCTTTTCTTTTCCTTATAGAAGCAATGTTACCGAAGATGACGAAATCATGTACATAGCGGGAATCCGTCATTTTCATCAGCTGCCATGACAACGAAGGTATGGTGTTCCGGAATGCTTTTTCCGATCTGCACAAATGGTCTGCATTTGACTTGGAGGAGGGGCGGTCAGGTGTCCCTGGCGCCTATTCGTGGGCTCCCGGACTCAAAAAGGAACCCCCCCCTCTAAAGCGTATTGAGGTAGGCTATGATGTTTTCTGCTTCGTCATCGGTAAGATAACCAAAAGAAGGCATATCCTTATAGGGGTTCCTGAGTTGCTTCAGAACGGCCTCGGGGCTCGCGGCTCTCTTGCTGACAGGGAGATAGGGGTTCTTCAGTACCCCCTGGAGACCGGGACCCACCAGGGTCCAGGTCGTGTCGTGGAAGTGGCATTGGCTGCACCTTGCTTCAAAGAGATCCTCCCCTCTGGACACAGCCTCTGCGTCCGTCCTGACGGTGAACCGGGTTTCGCCCACTCCGGCCGGCTTCTCCGTCGGCTCATTCTCTGACCGGGTTTCTGCTGCCTGATTCCCTGCCTCCTGACCATTAACAGGGAAAAGGTATCCCGCGAAGAGTGTGAGGATCAGAAAGGTAAGAAGGATATATGGCCCCATACATTGGAGAATAATAGCAAAAAGCGGCCGGCGGAGAAGTCTGCCTGCCATGCCTTTCCTACGCTCCTGTTCTCTTTCCGTTGCCCCAGTTAGCTTTGACGGCATAATTCATAGACCTCTCAAAGATATCGTAGGTAAGTTCGGGCGGATAGAGACCCCCGGTGGCCCGATTCGTGTTGCTCCTGTCGAAAATCCGGGTGTCTGACAGATAGGGGCGATAAGGTTCGATGAACTTGTTGAAAAGCGCCTCCGGAGGATTGGGGGGATGGCCATTCAACTGGTCGTTGTAAACGATATGTACCCCATTGATCTTCAGGAATGATTCACAATATGCCGCAAGTTCTTCCGTCGTTTTCGGCTCGTCGCTGGTTATGTGATAAACATTGCCGGCTTCTGCGGTTTCCATCAGTGATGAAACGGCGTGGACGAAATAATCGATGGGGATAAGATTCACCTGTCCGCGTTGTTTGAGGAATATCCGCAAGGGAAGGTGGAGTATCTCTTTATCATCGAGGTAGATGTCCCACTCACGGGACTTCCGGCCGCTATGGTTCAAAAGGTCATTCATATATATTTCCCTTATGTAATAGAGGGCTCTTACATGGTAGTAGAGGGCGTTAAATCCGTTGGCCCGTCCGTTCCGGGCATCACCATAGACAACTGAAGGGCGGAGGACGGCAAAGGGTATGCCGTAGGTTAAGCATCGTGAGGCAACCTCTCTTTCCGCCTGAGCCTTGGTCTCTTCATAGACATTCGCGAAATCAGCCCCATCAACCGGAGCCTCAAGGCATAGCGGGGACGTGCAGGGGGCGACATAGGCCGTGCTGACATAATAGAAAAATCGTGCGCTCGAATCCTTGGCGAAGGTGAGCATCCCTTTTACGCAGTCAACATTCGCTCGGGTCGATTCCAAACGATTTTGTTCTGAAAAACGTGTGTCCGACGCACAGTGAATGATCCGGCATCCCTGCGCACAGAGGGCCTTGTACCCCTGCTGGTCCAGACCGAGTAAGGGGTCCGCCAGACCTACCTCGGCTGTCTCAAGATGAACATTCTGATAATCAATACCGAACCAACCCAGTAACCTCCTGATTCTCTTTTCCAGGGGCTCTCCCCCGGCGGCCCGGCCGAGAATAAAAAGCCGGTGACCTCTTGTAAGCAATTCCGCCATGAGGTGGCTGCCCAGAAAGCCCGTCGCGCCGGTTAGTACGATTACCTCTCTGTTCATGACCCCATCTTCCTATGGGATGCTCGCTGCATAGAGCAGGTTCTCTTTCCTGCAATAGCCCTGATAAAGGACATACCGCACCCAACGTACGGTGCCTCTCCTGGCCGTACACTCCTCGATCACCTTGCCCGCCTCCAACGCCGCCTGCTGTATCCGGGCGATTTCATCCGGGTCATTCTGGTCGACAAAATAATCATATTCGAATATGCACCTCTTGCCGTTATCGATGGGTGTGACAAATCCGAATTCATTCTTAATCTGATATTTGTCGGCACTCTCCCTGAATCTCTCACTCATCTCGCTGATAAGACCATAATCGAGGGGAAGATAGATGAGGAGCGGAAGGAAATGCTTTTCCCGTCCAATCCTGGAACTGGTGATTCTGAACATATTGAGCCAGACCAGATCCGTTATCTCTGGCCGGGTGTAAAGACGTTCAAAAAAGGCTCTCAATTCGGGATCGAAGGTTTGTGCAAGCCGGCTCGCCGACGGAGCAAGGGCTGCCTCCGCAAGATCGGCAAAACCGTCCACCTTTAAATAAGAGAATGGCTCATCCCGGGAAAGGTCGGCAAGAAGGTCCAGCCACCCGGCAGACCCGAGAGAGGGCAGTCCAAGGCTGATCGTTCTGAAAAGATGTTGATCGATAAAAGGATAGCCCATCTCCTTTATACTTCCCATGCAATACCTGTCGCCGAGCACCAGAACCAGATAGGCTATACCCAGCTTATCCCTGAAGATATCCTTGACCTCCCGGGCAATCTGTTGTGTCGGCGAGATGAATCCTGCTACATACTCGACTCCCAGGACTCCTATGGCCAGTCCGATGCGCCGTACCGCGCAATCTTTTGAAAAATCGAGCGCACCTTCAAGGGAAGCGAACGGGACGAGAACTCCTGTCTCGTCGTCCGTCATGGGGTGCAGTTTCACACTCAATGCGGTGCAGATGCCCGGAGTTGTCTCGTCGGTCAGCGTAAAAGCGAAGAGGTTGGGAGCACTCTTTTCGTTAAGGGAAAAATACCCTCCCCTTTGATCAACAAACTCGGCATCGATATAATTGTCGCCCGAAGTTCCGTAGGTGGTGGCGAATCGCGACAGTATCCCGGAACAGGTAAGGCTCCCGGTCACCACGGCGGCCGGCTCTGCCACATTCACACGGAAGCCTCTCTTCGAAGCCTCCTGCTGGAGGTCAAAGGCCGTGACGCCGGGCTCAATCCTGACAGACCAGTTCTTTTCGTCGAAAGTGATGCCTTTCATCCTGTTCAGGTCGATCATGGCACCTTCGGTGAGAGCAAGCCCCAGTATATTGGTGCCGTTTCCGCGCACCACCCAGGGGACTTCGTTCTTCCTGAACAGTTTGAGAATTTGGGATATCTCCTCCCTGGTATGGGGCATGACAACATATTGAGGCATTCTAGGCGGTCCGAGCGGACAGGGGTCGAGGGAATAGGCAAGGGCAATTGCCCGGTCATTTGTCGCCCAATCATCACCCACAATGGCCTTCATCTCGCGGAGCAGGGCGCCTTCAAGGGTTTTCCCGATAATCCCGCCTGCGGCAATGTAGTGGGCTATGCCTTCCTTGAGTGCTCTCATAACGGCCGTGGGGCGCAGTCCGGTGACGAAAGAGCATTGATAGTCACACCTGCCGCAGAGGTTACAGGTATCTGCGATTTCCACGCATTTCTCCGTGATCCCCATCCTGTGCTCCGCCAATGCCGCGTAAAGCCCCATCCTCCCCTGCGGGTAAAAACTGACGTAGCCTTTTTCAATCCCTGAGGCACAGACCCCGCTTCCCAGGAAATCGATTTTGCACATGGCATACTGCCTGCAGTTCCTGGCAATCCTCAAGGCTTCCTCTTTGGCCTCCATTATGACTGGTGGTACTGGCTCTCTCACGTCAGACCCCTGCGATTGGGATAGGGTACGGCGGACTGCTTGGTGGAATTGAGGCCGTGGCCTAGCCCTTTTTATGACTCTTTGACTGCAAATCCCATGTACATGATGCTCATATCGCTGCTTTCGACCAGGAGCAACTCATCGCTCATATCCTTGTACGTCAATCTCCCCGTGGCTCTTTTGCGCAGGTAGCCCAGGATCTTAGGGATTGAAGCATCAGGCTTTATGCCCCGGTGTCCTTTCCATTGAAGGTTATTCTGTTGGAGGAGCAGTTTCAATTCGGACGGTTTTATAAACATTTCCCACACATGGATATTGGAAGGCATAAAGGCCCAGCGCTTCCATTCCTGGGAGACCTTGATAGCTACCAGTTTGGAGTAGAGGGTCCGGCTAAGGGTATCACAGACAAAAACCCCTCCTGGTTTAAGAACACGGGAAACCTCTGAAATCACTTTCGGCAGGTCGCGAACGTGCTCCAGCACATCACAGCAGAAGACCACGTCGTAGCTTTTGTTTCCGTAGGGCAGGTCCTCACCGAACCCCAAATCATACCTGATGTCCAGGCCGCTCAGTTTGGAATGACTGCGCGCCACCCGCAACGATTCTTCTGAAGGGTCGATTCCTGTCGTGATGAACCCCATCCGGGCGATTTCTTCACAGAGGACCCCTCCCCCGCAGCCTACTTCCAGCGCACTCTTTTCATCGGGAGTTACCTTCAAATCGTCGAAGAGTTTTCTTCTTGCATAATCCACACGAACAGGATTAACGGATACCTTCATCAGGTGCAGCACCGAATCCGGCTGCCACCATTTGTCGCTTGCCCCATCGTAGAAGTCATTGTCGATGCGGCTGTAAGTTTCTTCTGACACCTTTTTCATATCAATTGATTGCCACCTGAACATCCCAGCAAAAAGCATACCGCTTATGATCGTCACCCTTCGAAGAGGAGGGACGCGGGGAAGGTTCACTGATAATCGGGAAACTGAAGCTCTCCAGGCGGTTTCTTCATTGTTCTTCTGCCCTCTTCCAGTCCAGGGTGCTTCTTCTTTCCTGTATCAAGGACAAAGACCATCTTGCCGACAAGACTCACATGGCCCAGGCCTCGCCGTCGCAGCCTTTGAGTGTAGGGTAACGTGGGCGGACACAAGGGGCGCCCACAGGGTTCGCCAACGTAAGTGGAAATGACTCGTTGGGTCGCCGCAGTATTAGGCATAGCGCTCTCAGCGTATTCCTGGAGAGGTTACGCGTCACGGCTCAGATGAACTGATTCTACGGGATGATATCCTGTGGGTAATATCACCGGCAACAGAAGGTGTCAGACTCCGCTTACCATCCTTTCCATCTCCATGATCTCTTCATCCACGTCTTCCGGGCTGCGGACAAATTCTGCAAAGTCCATACGCCTTACGTGAGGATTGAGGACCTCCAGCACTTTGAAGGCGCCCGTATCCTTCAAAGTCGGTCCCTTTTCCACACCGCCAAACCCGAAATCGCGAATTCCGGTAAGGTGATCGGCAAGAGAGATGAGAGCAACCATGGCCCTGGCCCTCTCCGGCGCCTCCCTGCAGGAATGATGGTATCGTGCACCGTTCACGTAGGCCTCAGGAAGGAGCCATTTTTCCATAAGCCAGGCCCCCACCTTGTCATGGGACTCACCTATCACCTTCTTCTCCGCATCCACGACGGATATACCCTCTCTCAGGGATAATTCATGGGCTTCTTTGTATTCCTCGTGGGCGAACCGGTCGAGAACTACCTTGCCCACATCATGGATAAGTCCTGCGAGATAAATGTTGTGCATAAGCCCGAAGTTCAGTTCCCTGCAGAGGAGTTTCGCGTATATGCCCGTGGCCACCGAGTGTCTCCAGAAGGCGGTCAGGTCCATGGACGGCCAATTGGCCGGAGGCTTGAGCACGGTGAGCGTGCTGCAGGCAAGGCATAGTGCGGCCACATCCCTGACACCGAGCATTCTCACGGCATGTTCGATGGTGGCAACACGGTTAGGGATTCGGTAAAAAGCGGAATTGGCAACCTTCAGGATATTCACACTCATCATGGGATCTTTCGCTATAATACCGCCCAGCCTTGCCAAGCTGAGGTCCGGGTCGCTCAACGCCTGTATCAGTTCTGCCATGATCGCCGGCAGAGGAGGCAGAAACTCTATTGTCTGCTTAATCTTCTTTTCCAAGTCCTGAACCATTCCTTGTACCCCCGCAGATGAATCGTTAGAGGTATTATCGACCATTCGGTTTTACCTTTAAGTGATGTCTGTCAACTCCTCGTAGATTTTTTCCATTTCTTTGAAAATCTTTCTTAATTGGTCCGAAAGTTCTGCCGATAAGCTCTATAATGCAGTGAACTACCATTGAAATCATGAACAAAGGTCACATCATGGAGAGATGTCGGGCATGAGGACAGGGGACTCTGTCGCGAGAAAAAGGGAGCGGGAGTACGGTACTGCGCCCGGGATATTCGCCGACGCCGAGGCGTTGCTGCGGCTGATCCTGGGTCTGTCTACCAACTTCATCATCCTTTCTCCCGACGACATGGACGACGGTATACACGATGTGCTGAAAGCCGTAGGAAGTTTTGCCGGTGTCGACAGAAGCTACGTTTTCCAGTTCCACGACAACGGAAGCCGGATGAGCAAAACTCATGAGTGGTGTGCAAAGGGCATCAAGCCATGCATAGAAAATGCCCAAGGTCTTTCAGCGGAGCACCTGAGCTGGTTTTCGGAGAGAATCAAGAATTTCGAAGTCGTTCACCTTCCCGACCTGGCCGAACTCCCCCCGGAAGCTTTACCGGAAAAAGAACTCTTTCAGCGGATCGGCATCAGATCCGTAGTGGCAGTTCCCATAATCTCTGCTTATTCCCTTATGGGGTTCGTCGGATTCGAAAGTGTCTACAGAGGCAAGGAATATTACGAACG
>CAYOYU010000012.1:14703-28208 GCA_964408265.1 uncultured Syntrophorhabdaceae bacterium | reverse complement strand
GGTGGGTGAGATGTTCGCCTATGCCCTTTCGAGAAAAGAGGTGGCTGAGCAGCTCAAACAGAGCGAGTCAAGGTACAGGGCCCTTTTCGAGTATGCCAATGACGCCATCTTCCTCATGAAAGGGGAGACCTTCTTTGACTGCAATACAAAAGCAATGAAGATGTTCGGATGCTCACGGGAACAGATCAACCGCCATTCCCCCGTAGAGTTTTCCCCGCTCTGCCAGCCTGACGGAAAGGATTCCAAGGAGAAGATGGTGGAAAGACTCTCCGCCGCAGCGTTAGGAGAACCGCAGTTCTTTGAATGGCGCTACCGAAGGTACGACGGCACATCCTTTGATGCAGAGGTAAGCCTGAACCACATAACCCTCGGCGAGGAGACGGTCCTCCAGGGCATAGTGCGCGATATCACGGAACGAAAGCAGTCCGGCGAAAAACTGGAACGAACCCTCGACAACCTCCGGAATGCAATGGGTGCAACCATACGGGTCATTGCTCAGGTTGTCGAAACAAGAGATCCTTATACTGCCGGCCACCAGCGGCGGGTGGCAGACCTTGCCCGGGCCATCGCCACGGAGATGCAGCTTCCTACAAGTATGGTGGAGGGCATCCGCATGGCGGGGGTAATCCACGACATCGGCAAGGTGTCGGTCCCAGCCGAGATTCTGAGCAAACCGGGCAAGCTCACCTATAAAGAATTCGAACTCATAAAAGAACACCCCCAGACCGGATATGACATATTGAGAGATGTGGAGTTCCCCTGGCCTATAGCCACCATCATCCTTCAGCATCACGAGAAGATGAACGGGTCAGGATATCCCCAGGAACTGAAGGGGGATGATATCTCTCTGGAGGCCCGCATCATGGCAGTGGCTGACGTGGTCGAGGCCGTCGCCTCCCACAGGCCCTACCGGCCCGCACTCGGCGTCAACATAGCGCTGGAGGAGGTCGTGAAGGGCAGAGGTTTACTCTACGATGCGGATGTGGTCGATGTCTGTCTTCAGCTCTTCCAGGAAAAAGGATTCAGGCTTGAATGGAAGGGCTGATTCCGGGCCCCACCCTTCCTCTTCGCACCCATAGATGTCCCCGTTAATCAGCGCCATCCGTTGACTTTCCCCTTCCGGTACCCAAATTAAACGAATAGGATGGACCACACCATGCGTGACAGCGAATACGATCTCATAGTTATCGGCGGAGGCGCAGCCGGGATGGTCTCGTCAAAGCTCGCCGCAGGACTTGGGAAGAAGGTAGCCCTCGTGGAAAGGGCTTTGTTGGGCGGAGAGTGTACGCAACACGGCTGCATACCGAGCAAGGCGCCCATAAAGGCCGCCAATATCTACCACCAGGCGACGAACATCGGCCGCCTCGGCTATGGTCTATCTGCTCCGTCCGCACCGGCTGTCAGCACGGAACAGGTAATGGAACATGTCCGCCATGTGGTCCGGGAGGTCTATGAAGGGGGGCAGCCGGAAGCGTTCAGGGCGCATGGTATAGAGGTCATCTTCGGATCGCCTCTGTTCTCTGACAACCATCATATCCAAGTGGGAGGGCGCACGCTTTTCGGCCGCACTTTCATCATCTCCACAGGTTCCTCGGCCTTTATCCCGCCCATAGAGGGGATGGACAGAGTGCCTTATCTTACGAATGAGGGTATGTTCGAGCTTGAGAAACTGCCCCAATCCATGATCGTACTAGGAGGAGGGCCCATCGGCATAGAACTTGCCCAGGCACTGAATCGTCTCGGCGTCGATATCACGGTGGTGGAGATGGGCGACCGGATTCTGATCCGCGAAGAGAAGGACCTCACAGACCTCCTGGCCCAAAAACTCACCGATGAGGGCCTCAAGGTCCTTACCAGGACTAAGGCAATGAAACTGTCCACTCAAGAGGGCCTTATCCATCTCCAGACCTCCGGCTCCGACGGATCAAGCGGTCTTGTTAGGGCCGAGACAATTCTCGTTGCCGTGGGCAGACAGGCGAATGTCGGGGGGCTGAAACTGGAGAATGCCGGGGTGTCCTATTCACCGAAAGGCATCACCGTCGACGACACGCTGAAGACTACGGCACCAAATATTTACGCCTGCGGAGATGTGGTGGGGCCTTACCAGTTCTCTCACATGGCGGAATACCAGGCGCGGATTGCAGCCCAGAACGCAGTGCTGCCGATCAAGAAACATGCCGACTACGACCATTATATCTGGTGCATGTTCACCGATCCGGAGTTGGCCCATGCGGGCCTCACGGAAGACGAGGCCCGGCAGCGCCACGGCGACGACCTCAGGGTCTACAAGTGGTCATATGGAGAAACGGACAGGGGAAAAACGGATGTGGAAAAAATAGGCTTCAGCAAGATTATTTGCGACAGAAGATACAAGGTGCTGGGAGCACACATCGTGGGAAGCCGCGCCGGAGACCTGATCCACGAAGTGCAAATCATCAAGACCCTCGGAATCCCTCTGTACAAGCTCGATTCGGTGATACAAGTCTATCCCACCTTCTACGATGTGATCAAACAGCCTGCCAAAATGAGCCACATCGAGAAGCTGAAGGGCAACCCGCTCCTTCGGCTCTTGAACAGCATCACCGCACCATTCAGAAAATAGCCTGCCCGGAACCTGGCCATTATGTTAGAACTCGAAGATGAAGGTAAGGGTTCAACCCTCCGGAAAAAGACGTAATCCATATGGCTCGTAGCGCTGGAGATGGGCCACGCATTGCCATGGCACCCTCTCCTTCGGACTTAACTGGAGGAGAGGAGCTACAACTATGGCCCGTCTGCCCTAATATGCCGGTGACGTGGGCGGGACAGGCCGGGCGGAGCCATTGACAAATTGCGGATCAGGCTCGAAGCCGGCCGGTGCCGCCCCACACCATAAGAGCCTTACTCCCCTATTGCCCTGATACAGTTGAATCCGCTGCCGAGCCTGCACTGGGTGCAGGTATCCGGCGACCCGAGAGCCATGGACAATTGGGACTCGCACCTCGCACAGAGGTATTCCTCCCCTTTCTTCATCGGCCCCTCGCAGGGTGTGACGGTCATGGGACAAATCTCTGAGCATGACCAGCAGCGTTTACAGAAATCCGGCCTCTCATTAAATGGCAGGGCTACGTGTCTCGCTTTGCCGCGACCCACAAACCCGAGTGACTTGGACTGCCAGACTTCGCCGCAGACCCGTACGCACCTGCCGCAGAGGACGCACTTCTTGTTGCGGAAAGGGAAACGGACTTCCTTCACTCCGCACCGCACTGCAAGGTCCTGAATCGCCCTGGAGTTTGGCGCTTCCGCCACAAGCAGTTCGGCGATCATCCTTCGCGCCTTCACAATCTTGTCGCTGTGGGAAAGAATCGTCATCCCTTCTTTTGCTTCAAGAGTGCAGGATGCAGTCACTTTGGATCTCCCCTTCTCTATCTGTTCCACGATGCAGAGCCGGCAGACTCCGCTGGGCAGAAGATCTTTCATGTGACACAGGTGTGGTATACATATCCCGTATTCCAGGGCAGCATCCAGTACGGAAGTACCTTCCAGCGCCCGGACCGTGGACCCGTTTATTTTAAGATTCACATAATCCGACATACTTTCCCCCTGGCTATTGTAGGATCACTGCGTCGCTCTTACACTGCTCCATACATATGCCACATTTTACGCAGACCCCTTCATCGATGCCGTGGGGTTTCTTCTTCTCTCCCTTGACGGCTCCATGAGGACAGGCCTTCAGGCAGAGACCGCAGCCGATGCACTTCTTCTCATCAATGGAGTACCGTATCAAGGCGCGGCAGACCCCGGCGGGGCAGCGTTTCTCTTTAATGTGGGCCTCGTACTCTGAACGGAAATAGCGCAGTGTCGAGAGAACGGGGTTCGGTGCTGTTTTCCCGAGGGCACAGAGGGATCCTATGGCCACGGTATCGGCCACTTCTTCCAGCAGCGCCAGTTTCTCCGCTGTTCCTCTGCCCTCCGTGATGTCCGTTATAATCTCCAGCATCCGGTCTATACCTACCCTACAGGGAACACATTTCCCGCATGATTCGTCCTGGAGAAAGGTGAGGAAATATTTTGCCACGTCCACCATGCAGGAATGTTCGTCCATGACGACCATACCGCCCGATCCCACCATGGAACCCGCTTCCGTGAGGGCCTCAAAGTCAACGGGGAGATGAAACTTCTCCACCGGCAGACATCCGCCTGATGGACCGCCTGTCTGAACCGCTTTAATTCTCGACCCATTTTTGGAACCGCCTCCGCTGTCGTAAATAATGGTCTTCAGGGGAGTTCCCATGGGAACCTCCACGAGACCCGTGTTCTGGATCTGCCCCGTGAGTGCAAAGATCTTGGTGCCCTTGCTCTTCCGGGTGCCTTTGGCGGCAAACCAGTCGCTCCCATTGTTGATGATGAGTGGAACGTTCGCCCATGTCTCCACGTTGTTCAGCACCGTGGGCATATCCTGAAAACCCTTTTCCGTAGCATGAATATCTTTCGGTCTCGGTTCGCCCACCTTGCCTTCGAGGGAGAGCATGAGTGCCGAGGACTCACCGCAGACAAAGGCACCGCCGCCCCTGGCGATATCGACATCGAAATTGAACCCCGTACCGAGAATGTTCTTTCCCAGAAGACCGAGTTTTTTGGCCTGGCGCACTGCGGTGCGGGAATGCTCTACCGCCAGAGGGTACTCGTTCCTCACATAGACATAACCCTTCTGTGCACCTATTGCGTAGGCCCCGATCATCATGCCCTCAATGATGGCGTGCGGGTTGCCCTCGAGAACACTCCTGTCCATGTAAGCGCCAGGGTCTCCTTCGTCGGCATTGCAGATGACGCATTTGACTGCCCCGGCGGCTTTTTGTGCCTCCGCCCATTTGGTGCCCGTAGGGAAACCTGCGCCGCCCCGCCCTCTGAGACCGGATCTGCTGATTTCCGCAATCACCTCAACCGGCTTGAACTGCGAAACTGCCTTGGCAAAAGCAGAGTAACCACCATAGGCAATGTATTCTTCAATATCGCAGGGATCGATGAGTTTGTTCTTGCCCAGAATTACCCGATCCTGAAGTTTGTAAAAGGGGATGTCCTCCTCTTTAGTCACCTTCTTCCTTTTCCCGGGGTCGACATAGAGATACTTGTCAATGATCTTCCCGCCGACTATGGTCTCATCTACGATTGCCTCTATATCCCCGGGGTGCACGTGGCTGTAAAAAATGTTGCCCGGCTTGATTATCATCATGGTGCCCTGCTCGCAGAAGCCGTGGCATCCTGTTCGTCTCACATGTACCCGATCGGTGAGTTTCTTCTTTTTCAGGACCTTTTTCAAGGAATCCACAACAGTCAGTGCTCCGGATGCCTGACATCCCGTTCCACAACAGACTGTAACGGAAGTTCCCTCTTTCTTAAGCTCCGCTGCCTTTTTCTTGGCAAGCCTGTATAAATCTTTGGGAACCTTTATCTTATCCATGGAGGACAGTCTCCTTGTCTTTTTCTTTCGTCGATTGGATCAGCTTCCTCAGTTTCAGCGGCGTCATGTGGTCATAATACTTGCCGTCCATGATGAGGACAGGACCCAGGGCACAAGCCCCCACACAGTTCACCGTTTCCACCGTAAAGAGCTTATCCTTCGTAGTCATGCCCGGCTTGATCTTCAGCTGGCCAAGAACTTCGTCCACAGACTTTGGCGCACCTCTCACGTGGCAGGCAGTGCCCGTGCAGATGGTAATGAGATGCTTGCCCCGCGGTTGTAAGGAGAAGGCCTTGTAGAAATTGGCCACCCTGAAAACTTCAATGACCGGTACACTGAGGCTATCCGAGACCTTCCACAGGGCCTTTTCGGGCAGGTAGTTGTAGATGCCCTGAATATCCTGAAGCACCTCAATGAGTTGGCCCGGTTGACCCTTCCGCTTTGCAAGTATGGAGTCAAGTTTTTCTGTATTCATTATTTTATCCTTTCAGACCTCAGTTACCCGTTTTTCCAATTCTTCACCGGGTTATGGATTCATCCCTCCAGGATCTTCATCGCCTCTTCCCTGTAGGCGTCCATGAGATAGGGGATTCCCGTTACCTTGGCACACTCCTCGGTGAGGGACATGAGATCACGGCGGCTGATGGAGGGCACGTTGAAACAGCGGGCGCCTGCCATTAACTGCTGGAGACCGACCCTGATCTTGTCCGAGTAACAGTAGATTCCGAGGGCGCCGAGGGGGATATTCTTCATCTCCTTCTTGCCCACGATGTTGGCAACGGTCTCGTAGCAGACAAAGATCTCTTCCACCGTCTTTCCGAACTGGCTCACCGTTGCGGGGAGGTCGTTGCTCTTCATCCACTGGGCGATATTCTTTCCCACCATGCCGGGGATCATGAGAGCTCTTCCCATGCAGACCGCTTTCGTAAAGGGAGCGCCCAGGGCCAAGGCCTTGAAGACGCCGTCCTCGCTGCTGAAACCGCCCGCGAAGGCGATATCCGGCACCCGTTCGCCGCGGTCGGCCAATTTCTTGCAGAACTCATAGGCAGCCGAGTGGAGATAAAGACTCGGCATACCCCATTCCTCCATCATCCTCCAGGGGCTCATGCCGGTGCCGCCCGGTGCGCCGTCGATGGTGAGAAGGTCAATCTTCGCCTGCGAACTCCACTTGATTGCCATGGCCAGTTCCCTGAGGCCGTAGGCACCGGTCTTAAGGGTGATCCTCTTGAAGCCCAGTTTTCTCAACCGGGCCACTTCATTGAAGAAGCCTTCTTCACTCACAAAACCCAGCCTGCTGTGCCTCTCGAATTCTTCAATGGCACCGTCTTTGAACGCCGCCTGGTTTACTGGATCCGACGGGTCAGGGGTGACAATGTAGCCGCGCCTCTGGAGTTCCAGGGCACGCTCAAGGCTCCCCACCTTTATCTCGCCGCCTATGCACTTTGCTCCCTGGCCCCATTTCAGTTCAATGGTGTCGAGCCCGTGTTTTTTGCTCACGTACTCGGCAACGCCGAGGCGCGTATCTTCCACGTTCATCTGGACCAGGATCTGGCCGTAGCCCTGATGATACCGGCGATAGACTTCGATCCTTCTGTCCATATCGGGAGATTTCTTGATCTTCCTTTTCGAATCGAGTTCAAGCTGCGGATCTATGCCGCACACGTTCTCACCACACACCAGCGTCACACCGCTCAAGGCAGCGCCAACGGCGAAGTGCTCCCAGTTCTTCCGGGCAATCTCCGTCGAACCCAGGGCCCCCGTAAAAATGGGAACTCTCAATTTCACCTTTGAATCCCAGCCATAGGCGGTCTCGGTGTTGACTGACGGGAAGGTGGCCGTATCAGGATTTCCCTCTACTCCCGGCGGAAGTCCTTTTGCGCCCAGTGCATAGCCCTGAACATTGAGGTGGGAATAGTCGATGGGATAGTTCTTGTCGCCGCCGGCACTGATTTCGCCGAAAGGCCCGGGGTAAATCAGTTCACGGCCCCGGAAAGTAGCCTTGAAGACTTCACAGTTACCCCGACACCCATCAATACAGCGGGTGCAAAGTCCGCTCATGGGTACGACACTTCTCGACCGGTTGGTTGTTCTCGTTGCATCGTTTGAATTGGGTTGCTGTAAGTTCATTATTCTCTCCTTTATAAGATTGGCTATGGATTCCTGTCCAAATCCTTCATGTATGTATATTGTGGCAATCACATACCACATTATTGATGGATGATGGCAATATATTGCCACCGTGCATAATATCCTGTCAACCAAAATTCCTGTTATAATGTCATATTATGTGGCTCTTTCCGTAACTACATAACTGATAGATGCGGCTATTCATGCCACTTATTGGCAATATTGCCAATAAGTGGGCGGCGCGATTTCTGCCATATCCTGATCCCGTTGCCACCCCGAAAAGAGGCTAATGTCTGCGAATCCGATAACCATCGAATCTGCCGGACCGTTTTAATGGCGCCCCTGACCGGCCTTGCCGGACCGGTTTTCGGCAATCAAAGAAAAAGATTGTCACCTACAAATCTTCCCCTCAAGGGAACTCTCCCTTGTAATACCTTTTTGACCCGTGCTATGCTTGGATTTGCCCTCGCCGTCCTAAGCCGGGCGGCCGGGTATGAGCACGCAATGAAATCCCTCAATTCCTGAAGGCAAGGAAGATGAAGAAGAAACAGCAGGCTATTCTGAAGGTCCTCAAGGAAGCGGAGAAACCCCTGAGTAGCGCAAAGATATGCGAGGAACTCGAAGCTCTGGGCCACGAAATCAGCCAGAGGACCATACGCTTCTATCTCCAGAAACTCGACCAGGAGGGACTTACCCAGAACCTTGGGAAACGGGGCAGGAGAATTACCTCGGATGGTCTTCGCGAAATAGAAACTTACAGAATCATCGAAAGGGTCGGATTCCTTTCCGCCAAGATCGACCAGATGACATACCAGATGGGCTTCAACCTGAACACAAGATCGGGGACGGTAGTCATAAATGTCACCATTGTTGATCCCCATGATCTGGCAAAGTGTCTTCCCATGATTGCTAAAGTCTATGCCGACGGCTATGCCATGGGACAGTTTGCGACGTTCCTGGAGCCCGGCGAGCGGATAGGCTATATCAAGGTACCTGAAGGCATGATCGGCATCGGCACGGTCTGTTCAATAACCCTGAACGGGGTGCTCCTGAACCATGGCATCCCCACTGTTTCCCGGTTCGGAGGGCTTCTCGAACTGCGGGACCGGAAGCCCACGAGATTCGTCGAAATAATCATGTACGAAGGAACCAGCATTGATCCTTTGGAGGTGTTCATCCGCAGCGGCATGACAAACTATCTCGGCGCTATCAAGAACGGAAACGGCCTCATCGGCGCCAGCTTTCGTGAAGTGCCGGCCGACAGCACGGAAAGGGTCGAAGAGCTTGCCCGGAAACTCGACAAGATAGGCCTCGGGGGATTCCTCAGGGTGGGCAAACCCGGGCAGTCGCTCCTCGATATACCGGTCAACGAAGGAAGGGCCGGCGCCATCGTCATAGGGGGGCTCAACCCTGTGGCGATATTTGAGGAGACCGGGGTCAGGGTCTACTCCCGCGCACTGGCGGGGCTCATCGATTTCCAAAGGCTTTTCCATTACGAAGAACTCTCTGCCCGGCTGGAGAAATACCTCTGAAGCACCCGCGGAAATAAACCTCGCTCCAATGCCGAGCTGCAGCTCAGCCTCGGTGTTCCGGCATTCCCCTGAGAGCCATGCCATTTCTTGCTGCCTATCCGCAGGAATGGCCCCCGGTGCGGATATTGCCAACGCGATATGCCAATGCGCCAGTCCACAGACAGCCTATATGGGTCGACAGGGCAAAGGTAAAGCAGAGGCACAGCGGATTTTCTTTTCATCTCCCGCCAATCCGGTGTAGGATAATCCCTATGCTTCCTGACCCCACAACCGTCATGATCAATATGGAACCAGGCACCGCCGTGGCGGGCCGCATAGGGAAGCCTGAGCCCCATACCGACTTCTTTGTCCGCGAAGACCCGGCAATCATAAAGACCCTCCGCAACCCCGTAATCATCATGAGGCCGGGTGTAGTAGTGCAGATGGGCGTTGTGGTCGTCATGGTGCTTTTCCAGATCGGCTCCAGGGTATTTGAGACATGGTGGAACTATTATGAAGAAGGCGGCGATGAGCTTTTCCGTGACCTCGCAACGCAAGAGGCCATAACCTTTCATTTCTACGGAAAGAATGGAAAGAGAGAGAAATCGACGAAGGTCAGAAATCCCCTAAGGGGCCTTTTCGGGAGACTGGCTGAAGACATTCCAGGAATGAGAAGGTGGGGGCCAACCGACTTCGAGAAGGCAAAAGAGAAGCTTTTCGAACAGTACCGCACGCCTCTGGAGTTGTGGGAAGAACTCGGAAGGCAGGCGCAACCCCAACAGGCCCACAAGAGAAACTGACTTTTTGTGGTATGGTATAGTCCATGGAACCCCAAATCATCCCTCGGAAGGAACACCGGATATCCCGAAAACAGATAAGCCCGAATGCGCTGCGGACGCTCTACCGTCTCTATGAGCATGGTTTTACCGCATACCTGGTGGGTGGGTGCGTGCGCGACCTGTTACTCGGCCGGACGCCCAAAGACTTCGATATCGCCACAAACGCCACACCCACTCAGATCAAGCGCCTCTTTCGCAACTGCCGCCTCATAGGCCGCCGTTTCAGACTTGCTCATCTTCATTTCAGGGATGAGATACTGGAGGTGGCAACCTTCCGCCGCGCCGCCCTTCCCTCCGATGCCGCTGAGATCGAAGAGACCGGCCATCACCACCACGTGAAAGACAAGGACGGGATGCTCCTCAGGGACAACCTTTTCGGGAATCCTGAAGAGGATGCGCTATGCCGAGACTTTACCGTCAATGCCCTTGCCTACAACCTTGCAGACTTCTCTGTTATCGACTACAGCACGGGGCTCAGCGACCTCCGGCAGCGCCTCATTCGCCCCATTGGCGATCCTTATGTCCGGTTTACCGAGGATCCGGTACGGATGCTCCGCGCCGTCCGCTTTTCCGCTTCCCACGGTCTCGCCGTAGAGCCTACTACCTGGGAGACGATCCGTGTCCTCGCCCCCATAATCTCCAGGGTTTCACCGGCACGGCTTTATGAAGAGATACAGAAAGTCTTTCTCCTCGGCCATGCCCGGTCGAGCATAAACCTCCTTATGGAGAGCGGGCTTCTGGCAGCTCTGTTTCCCGGTCTCAGCCGGTGGATCGATGGAAGCAGCCCCCGCCTCGCCCTGCTCCAGGGAAACCTTGAATATCTGGACCAACTGTGGCGGAGCGGAACACCCCCGTCGCCCCCCTTCTTCCTGGCAATACTCTTCGGTCCCCTTCTGGAGGAGGATGCAGTGGAGCGTCGCCGTGAAGGCATCCCCTACCAGCAGGCGCTCGATCTGGCCTGTGCCTCCTTTCTGCAGGAAGCCCTGAAGACGGTTACCATCCCCGGAAAGATCAGCACCCTCCTCCGGGATATCCTTGCCCTCCAGCCCTCCTTGCACAGAATGCCGCCGAGGCGCCCCGCATCCCTGATGAAAAGGCCAGGGTTTACAGACGCCCTGGCTTACCTTCGGCTCACATCGGAGACAAGAAAAGAGAACAGGACCCCTCTGAAGTGGTGGGATACATTCCTTTCGTCAGCCCCGCCTGCCCCGGAACCGGAGGCATTGGTGGAAAGCAAACCTCCCCGGAAGAAACGGAGAAAGAGACGTCGCAGGCCGCATGGCCTTCGGACCACCCAGCCCGCGGCCGCTGACGGACAAAAGAGCGAAGCATGAAGCGAGATCCCCGGGCCCGCGAGGAGATTTGGCTCGATTCCCCATCTTCGCTTATGTCGTAGTGAGGAGGATTCTATGCCCCCCGTGACTATCGACGAGAATCTATGCAGAAAGGACGGACTCTGCGCCCGGATCTGTCAGAAAGTCTTTGCCGAAGAAGAGAAGGGGACAGTGCCCGTGGTTGCACATGGGGAGTTCTGCAATAGCTGCGGCCATTGCCTTCTTGTCTGCCCCTCAGGGGCCATCCGTCTGGCCGGCTTTGCAGCCGCCTCCCTCCATGAAACTTCAAAGGGCCTTCTGCCATCCTACGACCAGGTCAGGGAACTCATTGTCTCGCGACGTTCCGTACAGACCTTTCAGGGGAAGTCCGTGGAGAAGGAACTTATCGAGAAGGTCATCGACGCCGCCAGCCATGCCCCGAGCGCCAAGAATACCCAGAGCACCCATTATATTGTTGTCCAGGACAGGGACCTGCTCAAAAGCATAGCCTCCCTGACAGCCGGCTGGTTGGCAAAGTCGGCAAAAAGACTGCGAAACCCTCTCTGGAGGAGACTCTACCTTCTCGGAGGGAGCGCTACCAAGGCGGATGTGGCCCGGTGGACCGGCCAGTTTGAACTTATCAGCAAAAAGATGGGAGAAGGGAAAGACCTGGTGCTCTTCGACTGCCCCGCGCTCATCCTGTTCCACGGAGACAAGAAGATCCGCTTTGCCCAGGTAAACGCCAACCTTGCCCAACAGAATGCGGCCCTCACTGTCGATGCCCTCGGCCTCGGAGGATTCTACACGGGGTACGTTGTTCTAGCCTGCACCCACGAGGACGCCATACCCCGCCTTCTCGGTCTGCCGGAGAAACATGCCGTATTCGCGGGACTCGCCTTCGGATATCCCCAAGTCCGGTTCACCAGGTGGATCGACCGAAACCCGCCGAAGATCAAATGGATGTGAGAAGCTAAGAAACCCCATCCCGCCGGCACCGCAACAATTTCGGAAGATGGATAGTAGACAGAAGGGCTGGGGGGATTATATTCCCTGCAGGCAGTATATGTATGTCAAGCAAAAGAGGAGGACACTATGGCAACGAAGAAACTGCACTGCAACGATTGCGGATGCAAATTCGAGATTCACGAAGACGAAAAGGAAGCGAGGGAGGCCGGAAGCAACAAAGCCGTCAAGGTTGCGCCGGCTCCGGCCGTTTCCTGCCCTCTCTGCAGGAGTTTCGAGGTAACCACCGCATAGGTCTGATCGGGCAGGCTTCGGGGAAATTCCATTACCCGCCCATCTCCCCGTAAAATGTGACCTCATCGTAAATCGCCTCCACCTCTGAACTGCCCAGTTCTTCGAAATCCTTCTCCAGAGGGGTAACAAGAACTCCCGCCATTTCGATGACGGCCGGGCTTACCACGATTCGCTCATCACCCTCCATAAAAAAGGCCCGGGGCCGGTGTTTACGGCGGGGGAAGAGAAGGAGACGAACCTTTTCATCCAGGAAGAGGCCGGCGATGTTTACCATGGGTTCCACGTCAGCAGGGAGCGACAGGAGCCTGCGGAGGCGGGTCAGCTGTTCCGCCAGTGCGTCCGCCAGCGCTGACGGATCTCTCCCCTCGATGATGATCAACTCCCTGCCGAGGCCCGCCACGCGGTAAAGGGAGACCCCTTCGGCAAAAGAAAGACGGCAGATCCTTTTGTCCTGCCTTATCTCCTTTTCCACGGGCGTGTGCCCCGAAGGCACGGCCTGAAAATGAAGGTGGTCCGGGGCTGATGCCCCGCACTGCGGCCCGTTGTAGAGTGCCATCCAGTCTTCCTTGAGATCAGAGACGAGACCGATAAAGGTCCGTGCGTGGTCGGTTATGCGCTGGGGAGAATGGTGCACGTGAGAGATGGTCAGATGGGAGGGGAATACGGGCATCGGGTTACAGAGTATGAGAAACTCCTCCCGGTAAAGGATCGCCCGCTGGGGTCCGGGGAGATGGCGGGAACAGAGAAAGCAGGGCCGTTCGCCAGGAACTCTCCGGTCTGTTCCGGCCATGGTGCTCGTCATCCTTTTCGGATTGTGCTGGAGGCGAACAGAAAATCCCCTGCACGCAACATCCCTGACCCGAAGGCCCCCCATGGAGTCGTGAGCCTCCTTCAGTGAAGGCCAGGTCTCTTTCTGTGTTTTCAGGAGTTCCTCGCAGAGCGTCCCGAGACCTTTGCCGATGCCGGGTTCAAACTTCCACTTGATCAAATCCGCAAGACTTGGGCCTTCTCCTTCCTT